>JBHJJI010000280.1:0-22954 GCA_050042805.1 Leptolyngbyaceae cyanobacterium | reverse complement strand
GCTGAGCAAACTGCGCCTTCACCGTCTCGGCATCCAGCGGCAAAACCCCCATCGCGCCAAATACCTCAGGAAAGACCGTCGGCTGAAGATAGCCCAGCATCCCGATGCAGACCGTCACCGCCAGCGGCCCCCCATTGCGGTAACAGGCCGGGCCGGGATACGCCCCCGCCGAGTCTGGCCCCACCCGATAGCGGCTGCCATCAAAGTGCAGCACCGAGCCGCCGCCCGCCGCCACGGTGTGAATCGCCATCATCGGCGCTCGCAGTCGCACCCCCGCGACCTCCGTCTCAAAGGTGCGCTCGTATTCGCCGGTGTAGTGCGAGACATCGGTCGAAGTGCCCCCCATGTCAAAGCCGATAATGCGCGAGAACCCTGCCCGCAAGCTGGTTTGCACTGCCCCCACAATGCCCCCGGCAGGGCCAGAAAGAATGCTGTCTTTGCCTTGAAACAGAGCCGCATCCGTCAGTCCCCCGTTGGATTGCATGAACATGAGGCGGGTAGGGAGTGGGGAATGGAGGGTGGAGGGTGGAGAGTGGAGGGTAGAGGGTGAGGCGTTTTGAGGGCGGAGTTCAGGATTTGTTTTTTCCGAATTCCGAATTCCGAATTCCGAATTTCCCCTGCTTTCCGAATTCTCTAATGCGGCGGCGATGCGATCTACGTAGCGCCGCAAGATGGGAGACAAGTAGGCGTCCACCACGGTGGTATCGCCTCGGCTGACGAGTTTCATCAGGGGGCTGACATTGTGGGAGACCGAGATCTGGGGAAAGCCGACCTGTTGGGCGAGTTCGGCAACACGCTGTTCGTGAACGGGATAGCGATAGCCGTGCATGAGGACGATCGCACAGGCCCGGATACCGTCGTCGTAGGCTTTCTGAAGCTGGTCGCTCAGGGCTGGTTCGGCTTCGAGGGTAAGGGGTTGCAGAATCTCGCCGTGAGCATCAATCCGTTCGGGGACACCAATGACCTGCTCGTAGAGCATTTCGGGCAGTTGGATATGGCGGGCAAAAATGTCAGGCCGGTTTTGGTAGCCAATCCGCAGGGCATCTTGAAAGCCGTCGGTAATGACGAGAAGGGTGCGATCGCCCCGGCGTTCCAATAAGGCGTTGGTCGCGACGGTGGTGCCCATCTTGATCGCGTCAATCTGTTCCGCCGGAATCGGCTCGTGGGCAGCTATCCCCATCAGGTCGCGAATGCCTTGGAGGGGGGCATCGGCATAGCGATCGGGATTTTCGGACAGCAGTTTGTGGACGACGAGTTGCCCATCGGGTCGCCGCGCCACAATATCGGTAAAGGTGCCGCCCCGGTCAATCCAAAACTGCCATCGTGCCATCTGCTCAAACCCCAGAATCCAATGCGGTCAATGTGTTCATTATTGGTCAATTTCTGAAAGGCAGTGTGATCTGATAAATTCGTACCATCGCCGTGATGCATGTGCACGCAAATTAAATCATGGGTGCTTACTACGAGTTCGGTTTCATTTGCGATCTAAAAAAAGACCTCTCGCCAGGGATTGTAGATACTCTGGCTTATATGACCAGATCGGAAGACTACGATTTTCAAACGGCATTGAAGGATAGATTGTTTTGCCCGGAAGCTTATCCTAATCCTGAAGGCCATGAGGAGTGGCTAACCAATTGGCGCAACATCATCCGTAATACGCCTAGCAATAGACGCATCAATATCTCGCCTAGCGATCCAGTTAGTTTACTCACAGAAGAATTTCTTTGCTTTCGGCTTCATGGAAAGCTTGATGATCTTGTGAATTCGATATGGCCGCTTCTTGATTGGCTTACCACAGTTAGAGAAAGAGAAACTTTTCCCAATGAGATCGTCGGTTTCTACGAAGAAATTTGTTATCCCGAAACCCGAAGATTCTGGTGTTTTAATCATGAGGAGATCGTTGAAAGAGACGTCACGCCTGCTTTTTACGAAGATGTGGAGCAGCTCCACCAAGAGATTGTTGAACTACTGCCAAATAGAGACGACTAGATACGATCAATCTGCATGAATTTGATAACTGAGTGGCTTTAATTGAGTTTGCCGAATCGACAAGAGTGGCGATCGCCTAATTCCTCCAGCAATTCGGTACCGTCAGATTGGTAGCCCAAATGAGGCACGGATTGCGATGGTTTCCTCGCTGCTGACTCAATCCCCGGAAGCCGGTACCGAACAACGGGTGCTGCTGCATGGTGTCGATTGGCCACAGTACACCGCGCTGCTGGAGGTGTTGGGGGATAACTTTCCGACACTGCGCCTGAGCTATCTGGAGGGCATGCTCGAAATCACGACCAATTCTTCAGAACACGAAGATCCGAAAAAAATGATCGGGATGTTGGTCGAAGCCTATTTGCAAGAAACGCGCACTGGGTTCCATGCGGGCAGTTCCACCACGTTTCGCAAGGCGGCTAAACAGCGCGGGTTAGAGCCAGATGAATGCTACTGTTTGGGCTCGAAGAAAGAATTTCCTGATCTGGCGATCGAGGTGGTCATCACCAGCGGCTTGGTAGACAAGCTGGAGATCTATCGAGGCTTGGGCGTTACCGAAGTTTGGCAATGGCAACCGGGAACCTTCTCGATTTACCATCTCCAACCCAGCGGCTATGAGCAGGTGAACACCAGTGAACTATTGCCAGGTCTGGATTTTCAACTGCTGGCGGCGCATGTCCGGCCAGAGAATCAGTTTGATGCGGTCATGAATTTTCGTGACGCCGTGCGGCGGTCGTAGGGGCGAAGCATTCTCGAAATAGCCCTTCGGATGACCGACAACGTCGCTCCGAGAATGCCTCGCCCTTACAGGGTTTGGGCAAAAGGCGATCGCCCCTATTCCGAATCATTCAACCGGATATCATCGCCGGTCATATCGGTGTGATAAACCAATCGGTGATCGCCCCCTTCAACCACCGTCCGCCAGCCAAAAATTGCCTGTTGCGTGCAGACCGTATCTGGCCCCCCAATACCCAGGCAGCCATCCCAGACTCGGGGTTCGGCGTCGGTGATCGTCAGTTGCTCGACGGAGAGGCCCGACTCTGCCGCCGCGATCGCCAGCACGCGATCGCCCACAGAGGGCGGTAGATTATTTTCAAGCGTGGAGCGGCGAATCGCCTCCCCCGTCGCGTCCGTGCGATAAAAATAGTTCTGGTCTTGATGCACGACCTCCAGTTGCCAGCCCTCGACCACCGCCTGTAGACAGGATTCGTTAGCTTGGCCCAGGCCTAAACAGCCATCGCTCCAAACCTCTTGATTGAACCGCAAAATATTGAGGTCGGTTTTGGCCACCTGCAAATCGGCAGCAGCTTGGTCGAGCACGCGATCGCTGACGAAATCTGGCACCATCTCGGGGGGCGTCTGTGGGGGCATCGGCTGTTCCGTATCAGGATTGTCTGTGGGTTCCGGTTCTGACGCGGCGGGCACCACACAGGCGGTCTGCAAACTGACCATCAGCGCCGCTCCGATGAGCGCAATGGCACGGGACTGCTTGACCCAAGAGCTACGGCGCAGCAGCATGGCAGGAGACATCATATCGACATCCTTTACGAGGGGCTAATCTGTTCAGACAGCGTTCTTAAACTGTTGTTCCTTTTACATAATGATCGATGACTTTTCAATATCACTACACAATTCGATTTCAAGCTACCGCCGCCGCTGGGGTGGTTTACTTTGCCCAACTGTTGAGCATTTGCCATACCGCCTACGAAGCGTCTCTACAGGAATCGGGGGTGGATCTAAAGACCTTTTTTAGTCGCGGCCCGGTAGCCGTGCCGATCACCTATACCGCTGCTGAGTTTCGGCGTTCCCTCCACTGTGGCGACGCGATCGCGATTGCCCTCCGGCCTGAACAGACTGCTGCTGACGGCTTTGAGATTGAATATAAGGTGCTGCAAGCAACGGGCAAAACAGCGGCGATCGCTACCACTCACCATGTCTGCATTGATCCGGCTACCCACGAGCGGCGTCCCCTCACCCCGGAGCTGACGGCGTGGTTGGCCCAGTGGACGCCACTGTCTGAAGCACCCACTGGCGCAGCTCAGCCCGATTGAGCTTGCCTTGGAGACTGTAGGGCAGGGCAGGGCGCGACAACCACTGCTTCGGCAGTTTGTAGGCACTGAGTTGTGGTTTCAGAGCCGCGATGAGGTGATCGCGATTCCAGCCCTCCCGCTTGGGCACAATCACCGCCACTACTTGCTCTCCCCACGTTTCGTCAGAGATGCCGAGCACCACCGCGTCTTGAACCAGGCCCGTTCTGAGAATGGCCGATTCCACTTCTGCGGGCAGCACCTTCTCGCCGCCCGTCAGGATAAGAGTATTGGCCCGACCAACCACATGCAGGTATCCGGCCTCATCCAGATACCCCAAATCCCCGCTGTGGAAGGGATGGGTAAACGCCATTTCTCCGTACCCCCTAGCCAAAGAGGTCGCCGCTAACGCAATCCGCCCCGTTTCTCCAGGCGGCAAAGGATTTCCCCCATCGTCACGAATGGTGATGTGGACGTGGGGCAACGCTCGTCCACTATTAGACAAACCCGCTAAAAACTCATGGGGCAACAGGGTCGCCACCTGAGCCGCAGTTTCGGTCATACCATAGGTGGGGGCTAAGGGCAGCTGCAATTCCCGCGCCGTTTGCAGCAGGGTCGCACTCGCCGGAGCCCCTCCTAGCAAAATGGCCGTGAACGATCGCAGCCAGGGCCCAAAATCCCGCTCGGCGTTCAGTAACCGCTGCAGTTGGGTAGGTACCAGAGAAAGGAACCGGTGAGCGGCAGGGGTCGCGATCGCCCCGTCCTGAAGTAATGCCCGGAACGGCTGAATCACCAATTTTCCATCAAACAATAAACACCGCAGCGCCTGCATCAGGCCGCTAACGTGGTAGAGCGGCAGCACGCAATAGGCATTCACGCGATCGCAGTGAAAGTGCTGCTGAAACCCCTGCACCGCAGCCGTCAGCGTCTCCCAGGTATGCACAGCAAAGCGGATATCGCCCGACGACCCGCCCGTGGGGATGAGAATTTGGGACATGCCCCCTTGCGGTCGGGCGATGTTGCGACACTGAGCAAAATTTGCGGCGGAGTCCCACAAGCCCTCCGGCACGGAGCCGATTACGAGCTCAGGCTCGCACTGCGCAGCGACCTGCTGCCATTCCCCTAAACCCCAGTGCGGATTCGCCAGCCACACCCGACCGGGCACCTGACAAGCGGCTAAAAATGCGGCCAAAAATCGTACCGGCTCCGCTTCCGCTAGCAAGATGTCTGGAGGCGTAGCTGGGTGAAATCGAGCCTGGAAGTGGGCCTGAAACTGCTCCAGCTGTGACCAAAATCGTTCCGTCCCCGCACCCCCCAACCAGGACTCGCCCCACCGCTGCTGCAAAATCGTTGTTGCCGCTACAGGCTTTCCCATAGGGCGACCTCACTCAGGGTGTCCCAATCATCCGCAAACCACTGGCCGACACCAAAGCCCAGCGCTCGTTTCGGGATGCCGATCGCCCAAAGCTGCTGGGCCAGGTGCAAGGCGGCGTTGCGCCCCACCGGGGTTTCTAGCGCGGAGGAGATGACCACATCGAGTGGGTGCCGTCGGCAAAAGTCCAGAAGTTGGTGAGGAAATCCGGCGATCGCGGGCTTCACGACATACACCACCGCGTTGCCTAAACACTGGTAGACCTGCTCAAGCTGATGCACGGTCGCGACGGATTCATCCAGGGCGATCGCGGTGGCAAACTTGTGGCTTGCTGTGCTGAGCCAGTTCAAACTGCGATCGGGCGGTAGCGGTTGCTCCAGAAACTCCACCTTGCCCGCAACTGAGTCACAGGCCGTCAGCCATAAAACGGCTTCTGCAGGAGTCAAGCCACCATTCGCATCCAACCGCAGCCGTGCCGGCTCGGGTAACGCCTTAACCAAGTGATGAAACAGTGCCAGTTCCGCCTGAACTGCAGCAATGCCAATCTTCCATTTAAACGTGCGATGTCCCCGCTCCCACAACATGCACCAAGCATCCAACGCTGCCTGGCCTGCAGGTAGTAAGCCGCAGACGTCAACCGGTGCTAAGGGCTCGGCGCTGAAATCATGTCCCTGGCATGGAAATGCTTGCGGTAAGGGTTGAGCATGGCCACCCCCCTGCGATCGAGACGCTATGTTTGGGCCACTCGCTAAATCCTCAACGCTTTCGTGACTACTGGGCGAACTGACTGGTTCTTGATTCGCGACTCGGCGCCCCGCCGCAAATCCGAATTGGCAAGCAGGCAAAGTATGGGGAATCGTCAAAATCTGTGCCGCCGGGAATCGTGCGGGCCACTGCTGACAGAAGGCGTGGGCCTGCGCCAGCGTTTCCGTCCCAAACCACGGAATCGGCGCAATTTCCCCAAAGCTCACCTGTCCCGACTCATTCGCCAGTCGCAAAATCAGCCCTTGCCGCTGTGGCCAAAGGCCGTGCGCAGTCTGCAACGGTTGCTGAAAAGGACGGCAGTAGGGACGAAACGCTAGCTGCATCATCCCCCCAGCGGCAGCACCAGCCCCAAACTCAGCAACACACCGCTCCAAAAATGAAAGCCGATCGCGTAAAACTTGGCGTCAAAAATCTTGTCTGGCTGGTCATGATGGCGCCAGACATGGCGTGAGAGACGCATGCCCGACAATCCACTGGCTAAAGAAATCAGCGTCCACACCGGCCAGTAGCCCCCACCGGCCCCCAGCAAAATGAGGGCAAAAACGATCCCACAACAGAGCGGAATTAGCTGAGCCCCCCGTTGGGTACCGAGACGCACAATCGGCGATCGCTTGCCTGCTGCCAGGTCATCTTCCACCTGATGAAAATGTGAGCAAAACAGCACCAGCGAAGTCGTGATACCTAACATCACCCCAGCGATTTGACTCCCGATTGACCAAGCCTGTGTCTGGCTGTAGTAGGCGGCGCCCACGCCTAACGGGCCAAAACTAAAAAAGCACAGAATCTCGCCGAGCCCTTGGTAGCCCAACCGAAACGGGGGTCCTTGGTAGGCATAGCCGAGGAGGCAGCACAGCAAAATTAGCCAGAGGACAGTGAAATCGTTTTGCCAGAGGGCGATCGCGATCATCCCTGCGATGCCCAAGCCCAGACAAAGATTGCCGATCGCAAATACTAGCCACTTGTTGCGCGTCAGATTGACCAACGAGTGGGCTTTATTCACATCGATGCCCGTTTCCGAATCAAAGACATCGTTGCTCAGATTCTCCCAGACGAGAATCAGTACCGCCGCCATCATAAAAGTGAGAAAGATGTTGAAATCAAACACGCCCGTTTCCGCAAAGGCGATCGCGCTCCCCAGCAAAATGGGCATCACGGCCACACTGTACATCGGTGGTTTGAGGGCAGCCAGCCAGAGCTTACGCTTGTCCACCTCAACAGATTGAATGGTCATGGCTCGCGAAGGGGGATTTCCAAGGGCTAAACCAGCATAGATCGCTCTAGCCCTTCTCCATCAATAATTAGCGGTTAAATGCCTGCCCATTGACCTTGAGGAGGGGCCAGCGACAAAACAGCCCTAATGGTGGAGATTAACCAACCATTAGGGCTATGAGTTGAGAATTTTGGCGTGTAGCAGGCTAGGAACCGGCGATCGCCATTGGCGATTTTTCACCATCGCGCCCCCAGATTATCGCCTAGTCCACCACGCGGAGCCGACCCTGATGCAGGGCTTCATAAACGCGATCCAAAAGATCCTTATCCGTTGGCGATAGCCCACCATCTAAAAACGAGCACATCAAACGCTGCTGATCATCACGGGTGATGCGACGGGTGGTGAAGATTTTGTCAATGGTGGTTTCGAGGTTGATCATATCAAGGGCACTCCTGATTTCCCGGATTGAAAAGAGAGATTCCGATAACAAGATGGACGGTGCTGACTGTTTCGGGCAGTTCTCAGCGATGCACTTGGCCAAGCACTAAGGCCACGCTGACGACCATTGGTCAAGCCGCACTGGCGATTGTGGGGTCAATATCGCGTCTGTTCCACCGTACTCTGGCAGTCTCTGGGGCTGCATCGGTGTTAGCCGTGATTTTTTGCGGCGAGATTGTAAAGAAAGACAAGCCGGGGCTGAGGATATACGGAGCAAGGGGTTTTGACGGGGCATTGGGGCAACCTGATGCTCTGGATATCGGCACTGAATCGCGTCACGATCAGAATGCCCCAAAGCAAAGCCGGGGACGCGATCTCGTCCCCGGCCTTAACAAAGAATTCGGATTTAGGCAGCTGAATTAGACAACAGCTAACTCAGGCGTTGCAGAGCTTTTGCTATTGCGAATGCCTGCAATCGCTTGACCGTAGTCAGGGGCTTTGAACACAGCTGAGCCCGCGACAATCGCATTCGCCCCAGCTTCGATGACCTGCCAAGCGTTGTTGGGCTTCAGGCCACCATCCACTTCAATCCACGGGTCTAAACCGCGCTCATCACACATTTGACGCAGCTTTTGAATCTTGGGCACCATGCCAGGGATAAACTTCTGGCCGCCAAAGCCGGGGTTGACGCTCATGATTAAGACCAAATCACACAGTTCGAGCACGTGTTCGATCAGTTCCAGCGGCGTGGAAGGATTGAGCACCACGCCCGCTTGCTTGCCCAGTTCGCGAATTTGGCCCAAGGTTCTGTGCAGGTGAGGAGATGCATTGTGCTCAGCATGGACGGAGATGATGTCAGCGCCAGCTTTGGCAAAGTCCTCAACGTACTTCTCGGGTTCAACAATCATCAGGTGAACGTCTAAGGGCTTTTTCGTCACCGGACGCAGCGCCTCAACGATCAGCGGACCGATAGTGATATTCGGGACGAAGCGACCGTCCATGACGTCCACGTGAATCCAATCGGCTCCGGCTTCATCAATGGCACGAACCTCATCACCCAGCCGACTAAAGTCAGCCGACAAAATTGATGGTGAAACAACAACTGATTTTTGGGACTGGGTATGAACCATAGCGGGAGGTCACTCCTAAATGCTTTAGTAGTTATCGTAACAAAATCTTCAACTTTTTAACAGATCTTATCCCCTTAATTTTGAGTTTATTTACCTACTGTTTACGCTTTAATGAAGTCAGTTCATGCCAACTGCAAAAGGCGACTGGTGTCGATTGAAGGGATTACCGTGCCCGCTGCTTGGCCTGTGGATTACTGTTATGAAGCGATGTCAGAGCGCCGACGATTGCGCTGATTCGGCTGGCCAAAGAGCTTGCCTAATGGCTTTATAAAAGTCAATATTTTCCCAGCCATACTTAGTGCTTTGGAGTTCAAAGTCTGAATGTATTCACAAAAACTGGCCGCTCTTTTACGCGCTTGGCGGGTTCCTTGTTTAGTTGCTTTAGGGGCCATAGGCGTTGGGGTGCCAGCCTGGGCGCTATCAAACTCCGTTGGTGAGGGGGGCATTGACGCCCGGCGATTGCACGATGAGCCTTACTTGTTGACGGGGCGTAAAATTGCGATCGGTCAGGTGGAGATTGGCCGCCCCAGCCAGTTTGGGCTTGACAAGGTGGCGGATGCCGATCTGCCGGTGAAGGTGAGCCGCGTCTTTTTTCTGGATCAGCAGCCGAGTCCTAATCAGTATGTGGATGGTCACGCGGCCAATGTCGCCAGCGTCATGATCAGCCAAGATAAAACGCTGACCGGGGTGGCCCCTGAGGCCATTTTGTATGCTGCCGCCATTGGCCCGATTCGGGGCCGCAGTGGTCAGCCAGAGGAATGTTTTGCCTCGCAACAGTTGGCGTTGAGCAATGGTGGCGACCTCCGGGCAATCAATTTCAGCTTTGGTGAATCATTAGCCCGCGACCCGCGACCCGATGCGATGCTAGACGGCAATGCCCTGTTGACGCTCTGTATTGACTGGTCGCAGCGGGTGCACGACACGCTCTATGTGGTTGCGGGCAATCAGGGGGGCGGCGGCATTCCGATTCCGACTGACAACTTTAATGGCATCAACGTGGCCTACTCTCGCGAGGTGGATGGCCGCTTTACCAAGGTTGATTTTGCCAACCTTAGCAGTGAGCCAGACTTTCGCCCGCAGCGATCGCCCGGCCCTGAGAGCAATGTCGGAGATCGCCGGTCGATTAATCTGGTCGCCCCCGGCAGCCAAATCGACGTAATTAATCCCAATGGCGAGTCGCGGGTGGTCAGTGGCACTAGCTTTGCCGCGCCCCATGTCACCGCCGTGGTTGCCCTGCTGCAGGAATGGGCCGATCGCCAAATTCGCTCAGCCGATCAGAGTTGGAGTTTGGACGCTCGCGAGCCCATGGTGATGAAGGCGGTGTTGCTTAACTCTGCTGACAAGCTCGCCGATTCGGGCAATGGCCTGCTGCTAGGCATGTCGCGCACCCTCTACGACGAAAGCAATCTCACCTGGCTCGACTCCGATGCCTATCGCGACCCCACTCGCCCCCTACATGCTGACTTGGGGACGGGGCATTTGAACGCTACTCGGGCTCTGCAGCAGCTGAACGGAGGCCAGTGGTCGGTCGCTGAACCCGTGCCGGTGATTGGCTGGAGCTTTGGTACCGCCGAGTCACCGTTGCCGCCGGAGCTCCCCAGAACTGAGTCTGCCGTTTTGCAGCGTGATTACGTCTTTGACCAGCCGTTGCGCGGCGGCAGCTACCTCTCAGCGACGCTGACGTGGGAGCGTCTGGTCGTCTTGAATGACACCAACGACAACGGTCTCTATGATTTTGAGGAGACCTTTAGCGATCGCGGGCTCAACAACTTAGACCTGTATTTGATGCGGGCTGAGGACAACGATATCGCCAATAGCGTCTGGTCTTCGATCAGCGAGGTCGATAGCCTGGAACATATTTTTGCCCAAGTACCGACAACGGGGCAGTACAAGCTGCGGGTGGTATATCGCCAGCAAATCGAAGACGAGTTGGCCCAAGATTATGCTTTGGCCTGGTGGGCGGTGGCAGACAGCGCCGAATAACTCGTCGAGTTGCGAATAGATTGCGGTGGCGGGCGAAGTCGCGGGTTTTTGTTTAGGTTTTTGTTACGGTAAGTTCAACCGGCAGGCGACCTCGGCCCAGGGAGATCCTGCCAATGCCCTGGGCCGTAGCCCGGAGTCTCGCCGAGATCGCTGAATCAACCCACGAGACTCTGGAAGACTAGCAGCCTCCTGCCTGAACGCGCGATGGGCCGACCGGCAGGCGATCGCCAACCGTTTACTTTGATTTCTCTGTGACCGCTTATGCGCTTTTTATTTCAAGGTTATCGCCGCCTACTGACCAATCCTAAATACAGCGTTTGGGTAATCTTGGCGTCGCTGCTGTATCTCATCAGTCCCATTGATCTGTCGCCGGATTTGATTCCCCTGTTGGGGCAGATCGACGACGTGGCGTTGATCGTGCTGATGGTGTCAGCAGCGGGGCAATGGCTCACTCAGCAGGGACTCAACGGTCAAGCCGCAGAAAATGCGCGTGAAGAAGATGACGACTCCGTCAAAACCACCGTGGATGTGAAAGCCGTGGAAATCGATGGATAATCGCGGCCCCGATACCTGAATCAGAGGTTGCAGGGGGCGCGATCGTATCGCGGAAGTCGGAATGCAGAAGTCAGAAGTCGGAGTTAAAAAGCCGATCAGAGGGCGATTTCAGGCATCTGGAGCGATCGTCAAACACCGGCTTGACGGCCATAGTTCCGGGTATCGGACTCTCTGAATAACTTTGGCAACGCTAGGAAGCTTAAGTACAAGTGTCATCCAAACCCAAAAAATATCCACCTGAAGAACCCGGTTTCTGGAAACAGGTCAACAGTTTCCGGCAAGTTTTTCATAGAAACCGGGTTCTTGGACACGTTATTGCTTGGAGTCCTCCAAGAGACAGAGTTTCCGTCTTTATCCAAAGCTTAGATGCGGAGCAGGGCTGCAACTGATCACGGTGCGATTCACTGCAAATCGCATGACTTGGACGGCTGGTTTAGCGCACCCCGAGAGTACAGCTGGTCAAGGGTTCCTTTTGCAGCATCAAGCCATATTCCAACCCTTCGACGACGGCTTGATACGACGCTTCGATGATGTTGTCAGAGACCCCCAGCGTCGTCCATCGCTGCTGACCATTGCTGGATTCGATCAGCACGCGCGTTTTAGCATCGGTGCCCGCGCGACCATCTAAAATGCGCACCTTGTAGTCGCTCAGCTGAAACTCCGCGATCGCCGGATAAAAGTTTACCAGTGCCTTACGCAGGGCCTTGTCAAGGGCAGAGACGGGGCCGCTGCCTTCTGCCGCCTCCAGAATTTCCTGCTCATTGATCTGGAGTTTGACGGTCGCCAGCGATCGCGTTTTCCAATCAGCTTCTGAGGGCAGATTGTCGCAATGTACCTGAAAGCCCCGCAGGGCGAAAAAGCTGGGGCGCTGGCCTAACACTTCTCGCATCAACAGTTCAAAACTCGCTTCGGCAGCCTCAAACTGATAGCCCTCGTGCTCTAGCTCTTTGAGCCGATTGAGTAATTGGCGCGAGGCGACATCTTGTTTGTGCAGCTCAATACCAAAGCTACGCGCCTTGGCCAAAATGTTACTGAGTCCCGATTGATCCGAGACCACAATACGGCGGCAGTTGCCAATCGCGGCGGGGACGATATGCTCGTAGGTTTTCGGATTTTTTTCCACGGCGCTGACATGGATGCCGCCTTTGTGGGCAAAGGCCGACAGGCCAACAAATGGCGCATGCTCATCGGGGGCGAGGTTGACCAGTTCGCTAACCAACCGGCTGGTCTCGGTTAAAGACTGGAGCTGCTCAGGCGAGAGGCAGGGGCGATCGAGCTTGAGCTGCAGGTTAGGAATCACGGAACACAGGTTGGCATTGCCGCAGCGTTCGCCATAGCCATTCATCGTGCCTTGCACCATCTCCGCCCCTTCAAGGACTGCGGCAAGGGCGTTGGCGGTGGCCATATCCGCATCATTGTGGGTGTGAATGCCCAGGCGCGGCTGATGGGGCATCGGGTGGGGTTGAAGATCAAGCCATTGCCGCACTGCTTGCACAATTTGGCTGACTTCGTGGGGCAGGGTGCCGCCGTTGGTGTCACACAGCACTAGCCATTCGGCCCCAGCGTTGAGGGCGCTGGCCAGCGTCTGCAGCGCATAGTCGGGATTAGCCTTATAGCCGTCAAACCAGTGTTCGGCGTCGTAGATCACTCGCCGCCCCTGCTCGCGCAAAAACGTGATCGTGTCGCCGATCATGGCCAGATTTTCATCCAGGGTGGTCTGCAAACTATCGACGACATGCAGATCCCACGATTTGCCAAAAAGAGTGACCCAGCGGGTACCCGCCGCGAGAATCGCCTGCAGCATGGGGTCAGTGGCCGCTTGCTTGCCGGGACGGCGGGTCGAACAAAAGGCGACCACCTCGGCCTGCTGCAAAGGTTCTTCTTTGAGTTGCCAAAAAAACTGCACGTCTTTAGGATTAGCCCCCGGCCAGCCGCCCTCAATGAAGGGAATGCCTAAATCATCGAGCTTGTGCGCGATGCGCAGTTTGTCTTCAATTGATAGAGACAGCCCTTCTCGCTGTGCCCCATCACGAAGCGTGGTGTCGTAGATCCAAACGGCGGGCGTAGCAGCAGACTCAGCAGCAGAGGTCATGGGCGATCGCGGGGTAGTTTGCTCAAGTTCACAGTCGGAGTGGGCTATCGTAAATGCCCTGCCCCCATCTTATCGAGGGACTGGCCGACTGCAGCGACGAGGTGGGGAGGCGATCGCCCGCTGTTGCTCTAAGGAAGTGGCTCAACAATAACTTTCCCGGTTGCCAGGTTTGGCAGTGCCCCCCGACAGACTTTACTCCTAAGCAGTGAGACCATCTAGCCCTCCAATTCCCTGCCCTCAGCTCCGCCGCATTTCCAACTGGCCGCGATCGCCCCATCCCTAAACATCGGCATTATCCTTGAGCCAGATCCGATTTGGGATGAGGAGACGACGTGAAATGCCAACGGTAACCGCTCAGGGCAAAACCTTTGACTGTGAACAGGGCGCAAATCTCCGCCAGGTGCTACTGCAGCAAGGGATTGATCTCTACAACGGGCCGGCGAAGGTAATCAACTGCCGAGGCATCGGTACCTGCGGCACCTGCTCGGTGCACATTAGTGGCCCCGTCTCTGAGCCCAACTGGCGCGATCGCGATCGCCGCGCCTTACCGCCTCACCAGGCCGAGCGGGATTTGCGACTGGCCTGCCAAACCCAGGTGTGGGGCGATATTCGCGTGACTAAATACGATGAGTTCTGGGGACAGGGCACCCAGACAGTGTGGACTCCTGATACACCGTGAACATTCAGGTGATGCGCACTATCATTAGTTGGCTGCTTCGTTAAAAACGGTCATTACCCGCTGTCTTAAGGGATGTTTTCTATGAATCGGTATTTGGTTGCGCTGCTGGCTTTAGTGGGATTGTCAACCCTGTATGGCGTCATCAACCCACCTGATTTCCTATCATCCACCGTGGAGTCTGAAGCTACCCCAACTGCTCAATCTACCGCAACCAATGTCAACGCTGCTGGGCTCGAAGGTGCAGGCGACAACGTACTCCGGCAAACCTCACCATTCGGGTTAGAACGTCTGGCCGCCATTCAGAACAGCGGCAGCGGCACCCCGATCGCGCCAGCAGCTGTGCAGGATCCGCCACCGGCAGAACCCGAACCGGCACCTGCTCCTGCCCCCCAAGCCATTCCTGAAACCCCGCCTCAAGAACCGATTCCGGCTTTGTGGTAACGGTCAGAGCTGGGCGCTGTTACCCCCTGGCGATCGCGGCTGTATTTTGGCGCGATCCGCCCACGCTGCGATCTCGGCCCGCCCAACGATGCACGATAAAAAATGTGCAGCCAACACTGGTTGGGAGTTTTGAGCGATTGCTGGGGCACTAACCCACCCGACAAGCATTGATTTTCGAGGCGACTCCTGCCCCTCAACTGAACAACGGTATTTTTCGCGCCGTCGTCGAAGAGGGCGCGAGTCGTCTAGGATTTAAACCAGCGCGCGACGTTTTTTTTAGTTAGGCAAGGTCAATGGCAGGGACTCCAGACGTCCTCATCGTAGGGGGCGGCATCATCGGGTTGGCGATCGCCCTCAAGCTGCGACAAAATTCGCTCGCTGTGACGGTACTCAGCCGCGATTTTGCCGAGGCCGCTAGCCACGTGGCGGCAGGCATGTTAGCGCCGGGAGCGGAAGCATTACCTGCTGGGCCGCTGCTAGATCTGTCGCGCCAAAGTTTGCAGCGTTATCCCGATTGGGTGCAAAAGCTGGAAACTTTGACCGGGCAAGACGTGGGCTATTGGCCTAGTGGCATCCTGACGCCGCAGATGACGCCGCCGCCGTCAGATGTGCGCACAGATCGGAATCGGCGCTGGTTAGAAGCCACGACAGTCCAGCACTATCAACCGGGGTTGACGGACGCGATCGCGGGCGCTTGGTGGTATCCCGAAGAGGGTCAGGTGGATACCCGCGCCTTAGCTCAAGCCATGCGCCTGGCCGTCCAAGATACCGGGGTTGAAATCCACGAAGGGGTGACCGTCCAGGGCTTTGTGCAGCATCAGGGGCAGGTGCAGCAGGTACAAACCACGGCGGGCAACTGGCAGGCCGGGCACTACGTCCTGGCCACCGGCGCTTGGGCTAACACGCTGTTGCCGATTCCTGTTTTTCCGATTAAGGGGCAAATGGCCGCCGTGCAGGTGCCGCCCCACTACGGCCAAGCCCAGCCGCTGCAGCGGGTGTTGTTTGGCGAAGACGGCATTTACATCGTGCCTCGTCGCCAGGGTCGCATCGTGCTGGGTGCCACGAGCGAAGCGGTAGAGTTCACACCGGGCATCACCGCTGCAGGCATGGCCCACTTATTCCATAAAGCGGTGACGTTGTTTCCGGCCCTCAAAGATTTTCCCGTGCAGGAAACCTGGTGGGGCTTTCGCCCGGCCACACCGGACGAAGCGCCGATTTTAGGCCCAAGCGCCTGTGAAAATCTCACCTTGGCCACGGGGCATCATCGCAACGGCATCTTGCTCATGCCGATTACCGCTGAACTGGTGTCCGACGCCATTCTGGGTCGTCCGTCGCCGCTGCTAGAATCGTTCTCTTGGCAGCGGTTTGAACCAGCCGCCGCCTCTGTTGCTGTCCCGCCACCGCCGCTACCTATGCCCACTGCTCACTCCCAACTTGTCCCCGCCCAGCCGCTTGCCCTCACTCAACCACTGGGCGATGACCAAGCGGCCCCGCTCGTCATCGCCGGTCGGGAGTTTCGATCGCGGTTGATGACCGGCAGCGGCAAATATCGCGACTTCGACACGATGCGGCAGGCGATCGCCGCCAGCGGCAGCGAAATCATTACTGTCGCGGTGCGTCGAGTGCAGACCAATGCGCCAGGGCATGAGGGATTGGCCGAAGCCTTAGACTGGTCACGTTTGTGGATGTTGCCCAATACGGCGGGCTGCAAAACAGCGGAAGAAGCCGTCCGGGTGGCCCGTCTGGGCCGCGAGATGGCCAAGCTGCTGGGACAAGAAGACAACAATTTCATCAAGCTGGAAGTGATTCCTGACGCCAAATACCTGCTGCCGGATCCCATCAGTACCCTCGAAGCCGCCGAACAGTTGGTGAAAGAGGGATTCGCGGTGCTGCCTTACATCAATGCCGATCCGCTGCTGGCGAAGCGATTACAAGAAGCGGGCTGCGCTACTGTCATGCCGTTGGGGTCGCCCATCGGCTCGGGGCAGGGCATTCGCAATGCCGCCAATATTCAGATCATTATTGAAAATGCCACCGTCCCCGTGGTGGTGGATGCGGGCATTGGGGCTCCCAGTGAAGCCGCTGCAGCGATGGAAATGGGCGCGGATGCGCTGCTGATCAACACCGCGATCGCCCAAGCTCAAGATCCGGTGCTCATGGGGCGGGCGATGGGACTGGCTGCGATCGCCGGACGGTTGGCCTACAGCTCGGGACGCATTCCCGTCAAGGCGTACGCCAGCGCCAGCTCGCCGATCACCGGCAAGATTACCGAATGAAGTAGCGGGTAGAGGGTGGTCGGTAGAGGGTGCTCAAATAAGAAAAAGTCTCAAAGCAGAAGCGTTGCGTACTCCTACTAATACCTCTGCTCCTTCGTGCCTTTACCCCCTACTCCCCACCCTCCACTCTCTACTCCCCACCCTCCATTACTCTTCCACCGCATTCATCTGCTTCAAAACAGCCAAAACCTCATCGCACCAGTTAATCCAGTCCTGCTCGTAACGCAATCCTCGTCGCAGGGTCAGATAACGATACTGCTCTTGGGCAGAAGGTTGGGAATAGGATTGGTAGCAGGCTTCCATATCTTGATAAGCCAGCATCTGATCTAAATGCATCTGACGGCGGCGCTGCAGCTCACGGATGAGAATGTCGTTAGGCATGTGGGCACCGCCTAAAACTTTGACCAGCAAATCTTCACGGATAGGAGTCGGCTCTGTGGGCTCGCCGTACCAACGATGTAGTTCGGCCCGGCCGGAGTCGGTAATAGCGTAGGTCTTCTTGTCGGGCTTGCCATCTTGAGGCTCTAGCTCATAGGCCACCCAGCCTTTTCCCTCCATCTTGCCGAGTTCGCGGTAAATCTGCTGCTGGCTCGCTTTCCAATAGCAGCTCACGGTTTTTTCAAACTGCTTGCTAATGTCGTAGCCGCTCGCTGGATGTTCAGAGAGTACGGTCAAAATCGTGTGCGCCAGGGCCATAGATCAACGGGTCAAATAATTGTTTGACATATTCAATAAGTTGAGTATAAGCTCTGGAGGTATAAGCAACAAGTTGGATATAAACTTGTTGTGCAAAACTCTCTGGGCAGATCCCATGATTTCCAAACCGACGTTATCCGTTGGGAGCGAAGCTCTTGATACGGCTACGACTGAATCACGATCGCTCCCCTTTCGCACCCCGCGTCGCTTGTGGTGGGCGCTGCCGATCGTCCTCGCGGCGACCATCGGCACCGGCTATTTTGTGCGATCGCTGGGCCAGGATGATGCCCCCCCTGAAGTAATCTCCACGTTGCCCGTTGACGTGACCGTGGCGGAGGCAGTCGGTAGCTACACCACTGAGCGCACCTACACTGGGGAACTCGTGGCGGAGCGCAGCAGCAATCTAGGCTTTGAGCGCACGGGCAGCGTCGCCACCTTACTAGTGGATGAGGGTGATCGCGTCGTCGCGGGTCAGCCCTTAGCCCGGCTTGATACACGGGCACTGCTCGCCCAGCGAGAGCAGGTCGAGGCGCAGCGACAAACCGCCCTGGCCCAGCTGCGAGAACTACAGGCCGGGCCGCGTTCCGAAGATATTACGACCGCAGCGGCGGCGGTGGCCGAGATTGAACAGGAGTTAGCCCTGGCGCGGCTGCAGCGCGATCGCCGCGAAGATCTCTATGCGCAAGGGGCGGTTTCGTTAGAAGAATTTGACCAGGAAAGCTTCCGCACCGGCGCATTAGAAAATCGCCTAGCCCAAGCCCAAAGTCAGCTGGCTGAACTGGAAGCCGGTACCCGCATCGAACAGCTGGATGCGCAGGCCGCCCGAGTTAGCCAACTAGAGGGCAGCCTGGGCCAGATTGATGTGGATATCGATAAAAGCGTGCTGATTGCCCCGTTTGACGGTGAGGTCAACAGTCGCCTCGTGGACGAAGGCACCATCATTAACCCCGGACAAACGGTGCTGGAACTGGTGGCAGCGGGGCCGCGCGAAGTTCGCATTGGCGTGCCCCCTGCTGTGGCCGATCGGCTACGCGTCGGCAGCGAACAGCAGATCACCATCGGTGATCGCACCACCACCGCGACCCTGACGGCCCTGTTGCCCAAATTGGATGCCACCAGTCGCACCGTGACGGCCATTTTGCAGGTGCCCAGTAGCAACCTGACCCTGGGCCAAACCGTACGATTGGTGATCGAAGAAACCCAGCCCGCTGAGGGCATCTGGCTACCCACCTCGGCCCTGGTGCCCGGCGAGCGCGGCCTATGGTCGGTCTATGTGCTGACGGAGCCGGAGTCCGAAGCGACCCGCGACGAATCGCCAGAAACCTATGTGGTGGGGCGCAGAGACGTGACGGTGGTACACACCGACGGCGATCGCAGTTTGGTGCAAGGCACCTTGCAGGCGGGGGAACGGGCGATCGCCGCTGGTACCCATCGCATCGTGCCCGGTGAGCGCGTGCAACCGACGAACCTCTAGTCGAGAGTCTTCTCACGAAACCGGAACGAAACCTCATGGTCACGCCAGTCCCCAAGGGCTCTGCGCTTAACCCCCATCCTGTATAACAACGCCTTTCTGTAAGGGTTTGGCAGTACCAACCCCCTGCGATCGGCATTACAGGCTTGTTGAAAACTGTTTCTCCCCGGCCCCCCTCTCCCCCACTTTCCAGTCCATTAAGAGCGCCCTAACTCGGTCTTCCGCTGCCATATTGTTGAGCCATCCCCAACCATGCTGAACCTCTTTTACCGCAACCGACAGCTGCTGATACTGACGCTGGCCCTGGTAGTCGTCTGGGGCATTTCCGCGCTGCTCAGCCTGCCCCGCATGGAAGATCCTCAAATCACCCAGCGCAACGCCCAGATTGTTACCTTTTTACCCGGTGCCACGCCTGAACGGGTCGAATCTTTGGTGACGCAACCGCTGGAAGACAAGCTGTTTGAGTTAGAGGCTATCGACACGCTGGAATCTAGCTCCAGCTCTGGAATTTCCGTGATTGCGATTGAGCTGAAAGACAGCATTCGAGACGTCGAGCCGGTGTGGGCTGAAGTGCGATCGCAGATCGATGATGCGGTGCCCGACCTGCCATCCGAGGCGTCTGATCCGCAATATCGCGACAGTGACGTGACCGCCAGTGCCCTGATTGTCGGCCTCACCTGGGAACTGCCCGGCCCGCCCAACTACATTATTTTGGGACGCTTAGCCGAAGGGTTAGAGGACACGCTGCGATCGCTCCCCGGCAGCGATCAGGTGGAGCGATTCGGCAGTTTGGACGAAGAGATTCGGGTCGAGGTCACCGCCAGTGAACTGGCGCAGCTCGGACTCACCGCCCAGACGCTTTCCCAGCAAATTGCCGCCAGTGACGCTAAGGTATCCGCCGGTCAGCTCACCAGCGATCGCGACGAGCTGCTGCTGGAAGTCGATAGCGCCCTGGAGTCATTAGACCGCATTCGCACCATCCCGATTCAGGTGGGGCAGGATGGGGCGACGGCGCAGCTGGGGCAAATTGCGCAGGTAAGTCAGGGGGTGGAAGATCCGGCTCCGACCCTGGCGGTAGTGAGCGGCTATCCGGCGGTGGTGATCTCTGCCACGGTCGAGTCTGACTATCGGGTCGATCTCTGGGCGGAAGACGCGCGGGCAGTCTTAGCGGAGTTTGAGGCGACCCTGTCGGACGGCCTGGGGTTACCCGTAGTGCTGGATCAAAGTCAGTACGTGCAGCAGCGGCTCAATGGCGTCGTCGGCAATCTGATTGTCGGGTCACTGCTGGTGTTTGTGGTGTCGCTGCTGATTTTGGGTGGCAAGTCGGCGCTGCTGGTAGGTCTCGCCCTGCCGCTCACCACGCTGATGGTGTTTGGCTGGATGCGAGTGCTCGGCGTGCCGCTGCATCAAATGTCGGTGACCGGCATCATTATTGCCCTGGGGCTGTTGATTGACAACGCGATCGTGGTGGTGGACGAAGTGCAGGGCCGCCTGCGTTCAGGGCGATCGCCCGCTGCTGCCGTGGGCGAAACCGTGGGGCATCTCTGGGTGCCGTTGCTGGCCTCGACCCTGACGACGGTGCTGGCCTTTGTGCCCATCGCCACCTCCTCGGGGGGCACAGGTGAGTTTATTGGCACCATTGGCCTGACGGTGATTTTGGCGCTGATTAGTTCCCTCTTTTTATCGCTCACGGTAATCGCCGCCCTAACCGGACGGCTGCATCATTGGCAGCCCGGCGGTTGGCAGGCCGACTGGTGGTTGCATGGCTTTTCTAACGCGGCGTTGGCCCGTGGGTATCGCGGCACTTTGCGCCGCGCGTTTCGGCGGCCTTGGCTGGGGGTGGCCTTGACGTTGGTGCTGCCGGTCATGGGGTTTGCCGTCTTTGGCACGCTGGAGCAGCAGTTCTTTCCCCCAACCAATCGTGATCAGTTTCAAATTGAAGTGCAGCTGTCGAATCAGAGCGCGATCGCCCAAACGGAGTCGGTGGTGCTGGCAGCCCGCGATCGCCTGCGGCAGCATCCCCAAGTCGCAGACATTCACTGGTTTATTGGCGAAAGCGCCCCCGCCTTTTTTTACAACGTCATTAGCGGTCGCGAAAACGCTCCCAACTACGCCCAGGGCATCGTGCAGCTCACCGGCACCGAGCGCCTGCGAGAGATGATTCAAGACCTGCAGACTGAGTTAGATGAAGCCTTTCCCGAGGCGCAGATTTTGGTGAAACAGCTAGAGCAAGGCCCCCCTTTTGAGGCCCCGATTGAGCTAGAAATTTTTGGCTCCGACGTGGATGAACTGCGGGAAATTGGCAATGATTTGCGCTATCGGCTGTCGCAGTTTGAGTTGGTCACCCACACCAGCGCCAGCCTCACCGAAGCGCTGCCGAAGCTGGCCCTGCAGGTAGATGAAACCCAGGCTCGCCAGGCCGGATTCGATAATCAAGCGATCGCCCAGCAGTTGCAGACTACTTTGGATGGGGCAGTAGGCGGCTCCATTTTGGATGACACCGAAACCTTACCGGTGCGGGTGCGCGTGGCCAATGCCCAACGCGACGACCTGGCCCAAATCACCGATCTCGATCTGGTGAATCCCGACCACGGCGGCACGGTGCCCTTAACCGCACTGGCCACGGTCACTCTGGAACCCGATCTCGCCACCATCACCCGGCGTCAGGGGCAGCGGATCAATACCGTGCGGGCCTTTTTGACTGCAGGCGCACTGCCTGATACGGTGCTCACGCAGTTTCAACAGCAGCTGCGCGACGACAACTGGCAGTTACCGCCCGGCTATCGTCTGGCCTACGGTGGCGAAGCCGATGCGCGGGGCAGTGCCGTCGCTAATCTGCTCGCCGTGGTGGGCGTACTCACGATTTTGATGACGGCGACGCTGGTGCTGTCGTTCAACTCCTTTGGGCTAGCGGCGCTGCTGGGCTCTGTGGCGCTGCTGGCGGTGGGGCTGGCGGCCCTGGCGCTCAAGCTGTTTGGGTCGCTGTTTGGGTTCACCGCGATTCTCGGCACCTTGGGGCTGATTGGTCTGGCCATTAACGATTCCATTGTGGTGCTGGCCGCCCTGCGGGAGAATCCGGCGGCGCGGCGCGGTGATGCGGCTGCCACTGAGGCCGTAGTGATGCACGCCACCCGCCATGTGGTCGCCACCACCCTGACCACCATCACCGGATTCATTCCTCTCCTGATGGATCGCACCGGGTTTTGGCCACCGCTGGCGATCGCGATCGCGGGTGGGCTCGGCGGTGCCACGCTGCTAGCCCTCTACTACATTCCGGCGATGCACATCATCATCAGTCGGTCGGGCAAAAGGCAGGCAACCGATGTACCGGCGACGGCAGCGATCGACTCAACCGCTGCCACACCTATCCACTGAAGCGCGATCGGCAGCGATCGGGAGATGCTACTCGCTAAAAGTCGCGAGCAGTTTAGAAAAGTAGAGAGGCTATCATGTTTCTAACCATTTGCTTTTCCTCAAACCGGTTAGTGTCAGAGAACGATACCAGTGTTAGATCGATGAAGCCTTTCCAGAACGGTTGGCGTGATGCCAAAGAAAATTCGTGAGCTTAAACAACAACTCCGTAAGGCTGGATTTCAAGTACTGCCCGGCAAAGGTAGTCACACAAACTGGATACATCCGTTTTATCAAGGCAAGGTAACGGTTTCTGGAAAAGATGGAGCAGATGCTAAGCCTTATCAAGAAAAAGAAATTTCAAGCGCCATTCAACAGGTAGAGGAAGCCCAAGATGAGTAAGCTGAAGTATCAAATGGTCATTCAATGGTCGGAGGAAGATAGTTGCTTTCTGGTCGGGTTTCCTGATTTTCCGGGCCAGA
>JBHJJI010000279.1:0-16619 GCA_050042805.1 Leptolyngbyaceae cyanobacterium | reverse complement strand
CACGCCATAATTCAGCAAGTTTGATAACAGCGGATCAGGCATTTAAGAACATGAATGAATTGACGATGGTTAGCTAGTCGCGATAGCACTTTGTAGGTCTCAAGTGCCTGGAGAATTTCACAAGGGCCAGTGGAGCAAATTTTAGATGCGAATCACACCTAGCTCATCAGTTCAAGGTGAATTAATTAGATAATTTTCGATGTCATCAAGAATCTCATTGATCGCAAGGATGCTTCCAGAGTCATGCCAGTATCCGCCCACAAAATACACTCGATCATTTTGAACAACGTTAAGCTTTTGCCATAGGGGATCTTCTCGTAGTTTTATGTGAGTTTCTGCATCTTGCTCTCTGCCCCATGAGACAAAAAATAGCACGTCGCCATCAATCTCAGACAGCTTTTCCTTTGAAATATTTTCGATGTAGAAATGCTCGCCTCTTTGTGCTGGAGGGCGTTGTAGTCCGATATCATTCAGCACTTCTCCAGGAAAATGATTTTCCCCGTATGCCCAAATTCCATACTCCGAAGATGAGTTAGCAACAGAGACTTCTAATTCTTCACGTTGAGAGCCTAAAGCTTGCTGGATGTTATCGATGCGCTGCCAGTAGTCGTCCATCAGTTGCTGGTTGACATCTTCTTTATTCAGAACTTCTGCTAAAGTCGCTAACTGCTCTTTCCAAGAAGGTGGAGGAAAAGGCAGATCTATTGCCACTGTTGGAGCAATACGTAATAGCTCCTCATAGATATCTTCTGATCTAGAATTAGCAACAATTAGGTCCGGTTTGAGCTGCAATATTTTTTCCAAATTTGGCGCACTGAAATCGCCAATAGAATCAACATTGCCGACCTTATTTTGAATATCCTTTGGAAAGGGAAAGCCTGCCACAAATCCTGATGCAATCGGTTCAATACCTAAGGCCAGACTATTGGCTAAATGATCGGGTCTGAGTGTGATGATGCGCTGAGGGTTGTGGGGAATGCAAGTTTCGCCCATAGCGTGCTGAACAACTCGACAGTCTTCAGGCAACGATTCTGTAACGGCTTGATTGCCGACTTTAATGTTTCTCCCACAGGCGGAGACAACAAGAAACGCTATCACCCCCAGGAAAAAAAAGAGAGTCAAATGACGCAGAGAGCGCTTCACAAAACGATCACCCTGAAAATGACGAAAGATCTTATTTGACACTGCTCAATGGTATGTAAGGGAACTCTATCAGAGGCGTAGTCTTTCCTTATCCTGCTAACTCGCTGATGCAGAGTACAAAGCTAAAATCGCCAAGAAAGTCTACCTTCAACTGTGAACGGTGCAGCTGGGTCTACTCTGGTTCTAGATCTGGCGGAAGTAAAGTAATCTACATCAAAAAGATTTAGGAAATTTAGCGATGCACGAAACTGATCTTGTTCGTAGAAAACAGCAGCATCAGTACGAAAAAAGCTCGGTAATTCAAAAGAATTATCCAAATCTCCTGGCCTATCACCGACATAGTAAAAACCCAAACCAAACCCAAGTCCTTCCAAATTTCCTTGCTGTATTTCGTAGGTTGTCCATAAATTAAATGCGTGCTCAGGAGCATTTCGCAGGCGATTATCTTCTGGAATTGAATTATCTTCTGTGACCCTAGCATCTGTATAGGCGTATCCTGCAAAAATGTTCCAACCTGGCAGAATTTCACCACCGATATCTAGCTCGATACCTTGACTCTTTTGTTCCCCTGTCTGAACTTGAAAGAAAGGGTTATCTGGATCTTCTGTCGTTACGTTTGAACGAGTCAAATCATAAAATGCGAGGGTTGCTGAAAGCTGATCGTTAATATTTGCCTTAACACCAATTTCGTACTGTGTTCCACGCTCGGGAGAGAAAGCATCGCCGTTAGCAGAGATCCCAATGGTTGGACTAAAGGAGCGGGCATAGTTAGCGTATAAAGAAATCGCTGAGATAGGTTGGTAAACGATACCCACCCTTGGGCTAAAAGCTGTGTCTGACTGACGAGTCTCTTCATCGATTAGTAGATTAGTTGACCGCTCCTCAAAGGAATCAAATCGTCCTCCTATTAAAAGCTTTAAATTTTCTGCAAAAGTGATTTGATCTTGAAGGTAAATACCAAGCGTATTTCTAGCTGTAATACTATTGAGGGTAGGTTGCCCAGTAGAGTTAACTGTCTGGTCAAAAACAGGATCGAAGATATCTACTGGTGCGGCGTCACCGAATTCAAAGTCTAAATCGGTAACATCCCTATTTAGACTGAATCCAATCAAAACCTGATGCTCGATTGAACCAGTATTGAACTCTCCTAATAAATTAGTGTCTAGATAATAACTATCGTAATATTGACTGCCATCAAAAAAACGACGATTAAGAGTGCGTAAATCAGGATCTAGGCTACCGTTAAATATACCAAGACTGTCATAATCGTCGTAGAAGGTATATAGGAATGCGTTACGTAATTGCAAATTCTCGTAAAAACGGTGCTCAAGTCGATACCCGACTCTGCCATTAACGGTCAAATTTTCGTCTTGCGGTCCAGCAGCATTGAAACTGCGATCAATCTCCCCGTTAGGATTTGAAAGTACCGTGCCTTCTGCCGGTTGGCCTTCAGGTTGCTGTCCATTTCGTGATAAGACGTTGACGTCTCCTTCTACAGTCAGATTAGTGTTTGGACCTAAGTTAAGGGCAATGTTAGGGGCAACAGAAAATTCACGACCATTGTCAAAGTCTAGAAAGCTGCCAAAATTTCGGTACCCTGCATTTAAACGATATAGTACCGTTTCGGATTCATTCAAAGGTCCAGAGAAGTCAAATGCTCCTCTGTAATCGCTGAAGCTACCAACGCCAGCAGTGACTTCATAAAATGGTTCACGTAGCGGCTGCTTGGTGACAATGTTTACAGTTCCACCGAGAGTTCCTTCTCCAAACAAAACAGATGCTGGTCCTCTAAGTACCTCCAACCTCTCTACGTTGATAAAGGTTCCATCTGAGTTAATTTGTAGGTCAGGGATACCATTGACTAGAAATCCATCGAAACCTTCGAAACCGCGAATCACTACAGTATTTCTTGACCTGGCAGGCCCAGAAAATGGGATAACGCCGCTGACGTTCTCTAACGCATCAGTAAGTTGCTCAGCTTGACGATCTTTAATGACCTCCTGCGGCACGACCCGAATCGACTGGGGAATATCCCGCAACGGCGTATCCGTCCTTGTCGCTGTACTGGCACTCGACGGGTTATACCCTTCATCCCCTTCCCCCGTCACCACCACCTGAATCGCGTCATCCTCTGCACCCGCGATCGCCTCACCCACCCTCACCGCCAAGCCCGTCGCCGTCACCTCCCCCACTGGTGGTGCATCGGTGCCCGTAATGGCCACCCGCACTCGGCCTCCCAGTTCATTCGTCACTTGCACCAACGCAATACCCGTCGCTGGCTCAAACTGCTCAAACGATTCCCCCTCGGGCAGGGCCAACATCGCATTGGGAATGTCCGCAATCAGGGCATTGCCCACCGTTTGGGTCGTGGGAGTCGCCAGTTCGCCCGCAGCCGTTTCCAGCACAATCTGCACTCCGGCCTCAGTTTCCTCGATTTGCACCCCAGTAATTTGCGTCAGTGAAGCTTCAATTTGGGCCACCCAGTCGGCCACGGTGGTCGCCGGAGGAGAGTCAGGCGTTACACGGGGCAAGTCGGCAACGTTCACCACGGGGGAGATCGCCACCGACTCGTCAATCGCCGCTGCTGTTTCTAGTCTTGCGGGCATGGTTTCTACCGCTTGGGAGACTGCACGGGCTGCTGCTTGCTCTATTAGTGAGGTCAACGCTTGATCCGGCGAGGCGTTCCCTTCGTCAGCGCTTGCTGGGGCTACTTCCCGGGCCATCGCCCCGCCTGCGATCGCCAACAGTACTGCTAGCCGCACCGAGATCCAAAAATTCATCATCGCCGTTACCATCCCCGCACGTTGGCGAACTCCTCAATTGAGAGCAGTTCTTATTTATGTGGGCCGAGTGTAGAGAATGTAGGGCGATCTAATCTACTCTGAAACCGAAGGATCACCCCAAAAGCGAACTTTTAGGTAATTTCTTTCCCCGCAGGCAATCACTGGGGCTGATACCAAACTGGCGCTTAAAGGCGATCGCAAACTGAGCCGGGTTAGCATAGCCGACGATATTGGCAATCTCGGCCACGGTTTGACCAGACTGCCGCAAAAGCTGCTCCGCCTGCTGCATGCGCTGCTGGGTCAAATAGGCAAAAGGCGTGACACCAAACACCGCCTTAAATCCCTTTTGCAGGGTGCGATCGCTGACCCCCACCTGTTGCGCTAAGGTCGTTTGGCAGGGCGGTGATTCGAGGTGTGATCGTAAGATTTCCGCTGCGTGGTGAATGCGGGCGGCGGTATCTGCCTTCAGCGATGGGGTGGGCAATCTTGTTGGTGACGTCATCATACTGTCAAGCTGCAGCGCCATCAGCTCAAACACTTTGGCCTGTAGATAGGTGCGCTTAGTCATACCTTGAAAGGGACAGTTAATGATCTGCTTAACCACGAGGCACATGGCGTCTGTCGTTCGCGGTGAGAAGCGTTGCTGCCAGTCGTTTCCCATGGCGAGGGGCTGCAACGAGACCGGCAGCTCACCCTGACCGTTGGCAAAAAACTGGCGAAACAAGGCCGGAGTCATGTGGATATTAACCCCAACTTGCCGCTGTGCTGTTTGGGGTCGCACAAAATGACTAGGCTGAATGCCGCTGCCGCCGACATAACTGTGGCTTGCGTCTATGTGCAAACAGCGATCGCCCTGCCCGTAGTCACCACTGTCGATCACGCCTGAGAGATAGGCACAAAACTGCACTGGATGCTCGTTTTCTGGCACTCGTTCGACCCAACCGTGCTGTACGACATCAACAATGCACAGTTCCAACCCGTCACAGAGTTGAATCTCTCGTTTGTGTCCTTGTCCTAATGCTGGCGGTTCCGGATAAATCGTCTCCACCTGATCGCTCGACGTGACGGGCGGAAAGTGCTGTCCGGCTTCTGCATAGATGGCATCAATATCGTGGGTGGTCAGGTCAAGGCTCATAGGAGACGCAGGAACTTCCAGAATTAGTGAGAATTAGTGTCAATAATCTCGATCTAACTCTGAAAAGTCAAGGCGGCCGCTGGTAAGGGTAATCGCCGCTGCGCCCATTACTCGCCGATCATCACTCGTCCCTCGGTCCATTTCACCCCTGACTGCACCCGCCATAAATGGGCATAGATACCGATTTGGGCGAGCCGTTCATCATGGTTTCCCTGTTCAACTATCTGGCCCTTAGGCTATCACATGCATGCAGTCGGCCTGACGAATTTAGACAGGCGGTGAGCGATCGCGTCTCAAGCGGATGAGAACGAAGCGAGTTCCAACGTGAATTTGATGAGGCGACAAGACTCCACCAAATTCGCGCTGGCGAACTCAGCGAAGGTCTCGCTCATGGATCGCTCAAGCTACATTACCTTCTAGACCAGGCCCATCAACAGTGTGTTGTTCTAGAAACACCGGACAACCCGGCAGCTACTCCCCTTCGTCTTACGCTGTGCCTTAAGTCACGGGGCTGGGTAAGCCAATTTTCCAGCCGTGCGATCGCGCCTTCACATCCCATAATCGCGCATACAGCCCATCCTGCTTGACTAGCGTTGGGTGCTGTCCCTGCTCTACAACCCGCCCCTGATCCAGCACCAGTATCTGGTCGGCAGCGGCAATAGTCGTCAGCCGATGGGCAATCACAATCAGCGTTTTCTCAGTACTCAACGCCTGAATCGCCTGCTGAATCAGCCGTTCATTCTCAGGGTCGATGGAGGCTGTCGCTACATCTAACAGCACAATCGGCGCATCTTTGAGCATGGCGCGAGCGATCGAAATGCGCTGCTTTTCACCGCCCGACAGGGTCGCGCCGCCTTCACCCACCATTGTCTGGTAGCCCTCCGGCAGGCGGGTAATGAACTCGTGGCACTGAGCCGCTTGGGCCGCCGCCATCACTTGGGCTTCCGTCGCCTCCGGGTTGCCAAAGCGAATGTTTTCAAAAATGGTGTCGTTAAACAGATACACATCTTGAAAGACCATCGTCATCTGGGCCAGCAGCGTATTGGTGGGAATCTGCCGCACATCCACCCCGCCCAGGGTCACGGCTCCAGCATTGACATCCCAAAAGCGGGCAATCAGGTTGGTAACGGTGGTTTTGCCGGAGCCGCTGGGGCCAACTAACGCCGTCATTGAACCAGGGGGAATCTGGAAACTGACCTGGTCAAGCACGGTCTCACCGCCATAGCTAAAGCTGACGTTTTGGAATTCAATCGCGGTATCGCGCAGCGGTTGGGCTGTAGATGCCGTCGGCAGCAGGGGTGCCTGCAAAAATTCGTTCAGATTACGCACGCAGTTTTGCATGATGCGATACAGTTCTGACATGTCAGCCATCGCCATCAGCGGCGTGTAAAAAGCCAGCCCCAACACCATAAAAAAGAGGAAGCGATCGCCCGCCAGACTGCCATTCACAAAGAACGCCGCCCCGACCACCAGCAGCAACGCAAAGCCCAGTTCTAAGGTAGATAAAAAGAGGATCATCGCTGGGACGATCTGCGTCACGGTGTCGAGACTGGCGGTGCGATACTGCCGCAACCCAGTGCGAAACTGTTGCAGGCGATCGCCGCCGAGATTAAACGCCCGAATCACCGCAATGCCCTGAATGTATTCCACCATGCGGGCATTGGCCTGCACTCGCGCCGCTGCCTGCACTCGCCACACCCGCGCAAACACCTGCTCGGAGTAGCGCAAGGCTAAAAGCGCAAAGGGCACACTAGAAGCCAGAACCAGCGCTAGCCGCCAGTCATACACCAGCATGACGACAAAAATCAGGATGGGCGTGACCATCGCGCTTATCAAGCTCTCTAGAACGTGATGGGGTTCTAGGTACATGATGTTGGTGGTGAAGAGGGCATCAATGGTGCCCGTCTCATGCCGGGTAAAAAAGCCCAAAGGCAGCCGCCGGAGATAGTCCGCCAAAAAGACTCGCAGCCGCGTTTGGACGGCAATAGTCAAGGCATAGGCCTGGGTATTGGCCCGATAGCCGAACCCGATTTGCGCCAGGCAGAGGACGAAAATTGCGATCGCATAGCCCCACAGTTGGCCGGTATCCGCTGGCGCCCCATCAGTCGCCTGAAACAGCGCCACTAAGACCAAATACACCAGGTAACTGGTAAATCCAATGGCCATACCCTCGACCCAACGCCAGCGCACCGCCCGCCAAAAATAAAGCTCCGCCCCCGGTGGAATCAGCTTGCGCATCATCGTCCAGACGGTGTCGGTTTCATCCAATACCCGATACAGATTCTCTAAGGGCTCATCAACTTCCGAGACCTCGTGGAATAAAGGCGACACCCATTGAGTCACTTCCCCACTACCCCAGCCCTTGACTCCCTCACGCTCCGAACCAAACTGCCAATCCCGCGCCGTCATGTGCGCCTGCCACTGGGCTTGATACAGGTCGCAGGTTTCTAGCAGCGACGCGTGGCTGCCCTGCGCCACAATTTGTCCCTGGTCAACCACCAAAATTTGATCGGCTTCGGTAATGGTCGATAGTCGGTGAGCTACGACGATTAGAGTTTTGTTGCCCCCCGCTAGTAGCCCCGCCAGTGCCGCCTGTACCAACGCCTCATTTTCCGGATCAACGTAGGCGGTGGCTTCGTCCAGCACAATAATCGGCACGGCTTTGAGAATGGCGCGGGCGATGGAAAGTCGCTGCCGCTGTCCGCCGCTGAGGCTGACGCCGTTTTCCCCGACAGGAGTGTCGTAGCCCTGGGGGAAGGCCTCGATAAAGTCATGACAGCGGGCCGCTTTGGCCGCTGCGACAATCGCGTCGCGGCTAGCCGTGGGATTGCCAATGCGGATGTTTTCCAAAATGGTGTCGTTAAACAAAAACACATCCTGAAACACAAACGAGACCCGGTTCATCAATTGTTCAACGGCGATGTCCTTGACATTGACGCCCCCGATCGCGATCGCCCCGTCACCGACATCCCAAAAGCGGGGAATCAACTTGGCGATGGTGCTTTTGCCTGCCCCCGATGGCCCCACTAACGCCGTGACACTGCCCGCTGGAGCGGTAAAGCTGATATTTTTCAGAACAGTCGTATCGCCATAGCCGAAGCTGACATTGTGAAAGGCGATCGCATTGCCTTGGGGGATTTGAGGCTGCTCCGGATCGGCCAGATCCGGCTGACTGAACACCGCCGCAATTCGCTGAGAGGCGGCATTCACCTGGTAAAAACCAGTAAAGCCGTGAAACAGCACCGCCATAATCGGGCGGTTAAAGCCAATGCCCATGACGACAAACAGCACAAATGTCGGCAGGCTGAGGGAATCCATTAGATACAGGGCAATCCCGGCTGGCACTACGGTCACTGCGGCCGATCGCATTAGGGTGAGCATAATGGCCGACGGCAGCGCTGAGAGGCGGGTGGTGCGCACATAGACCTGGCGCATTTTCTCCACCACATCCTGCAATTGAGCGAAGGAAAAGTCGGTGCGGGTAAAGGCTTTCACCACCTTCATGCCGTTGATGTACTGGATTACGACCCCGTTCATTTTGGCTAGCAGGGCGTTGTAGGCGCTCATATCAAAGCGCGCCATCATGAAACCGAAGAAGCCGAGGGCGATCGCCGCACTGGCCAGCGTCGCTAGGGTCATCCGCCAATCAACGAGAAAGAGCAAAATACCCGCCAGCAGCGGCACCGTCACCCCGGCCACCACGTCAGGGATGATGTGGGCTAAGCCCTGCTCCAACTGCTCCACGTCCTCATGGATGATCTTTTTGATCTCACCCGTCGTGCGGTTGGTGAAATAGCCTAGGGGCAAGCGACCGAGCTTGCGGGCTAGCTCAATGCGCAGGTCGTAAAGGATGGTGTAGGCCGCAATGTGGGATAGTCGGGTGGAGAGTCCCTTGCAGATACCTTTACCCACTACGGCACCCACCGCCCACCAGGCCAACTGCCCGATGTATTGAGCATCTAGTGGGGCTGAGGACGTGCCAAATACTTGCAGGCTCACCAAGTAGATCAGATAGTAGGGCACCAGTCCCAACGCCGCCCCGATCGCCGCCAAAAGTCCTGATAACGCCAGGGATAAGCGCTGTTGCAGTACCACGCGCCGAAAGGACATGGGAGCTGCAGGTGCAGTCACCTGAGTCTCAACTAAGCCCAATTGCTCCACCGCCCAGCCCTTCGCCTCATCCAGAGATCCAAACACTTTGCCCGGACAACCATACATATTTCGAGTGACCGTCGCCACCATCGGCCCCCATAGGGCAATTAGTTTGGTGGAGTCAGGCACCATCGCCACGCCAGCACAATACTGAGAAATCTCTGGCTTGTGGAGCTTCGTCCAGGCAATACCCTCTTTACGCATTTGCTTAGCGACCGACGATCGCTTGCCCTGCTCCTCTGCCGCCTCAGCATCATCCCGCTGGAACACCAGTGCAAATCGCTCTCGCTTCGCTAGCCACGCTTCAAAGCGGCGATAGAAGCGAGTCATCTCATCGGGAGTACCCATACCCTGAAACCGAACGGACACCAAGGGCCAACGACTGTCATCAATAGTTACCATGAGGAATGCTCCAGGACAGTAAATCAGGATTTCAAACGAATCAAGCAAAGTAAATGAGCTATGCCGCTAGGCTCGGGAAGCAAGCTATGAACTGATTGGCAACCTCAGTTTTAAGTGACAACACCGTGGCGAAAGCAGAACCAGATTTTTGGCCGTGTTAATGTCTTCGCCCTGAAAAATCGACCTTCTCAAAGACTCCAAGAATAAAGATTTCCCTCGCTTTCACAGCCCTCTAGACGGAGTTTTTTGACGCCTAAACGGAGCTTTTGCGATCGCCCTCAGCATTGCCTTGCTAGGTGAAGTCGGCGGCTTGAGGCGAGATCGTGATTTCAGGGCGATTTTGACTCCTCACTCGCTTCAGATACCCTGTAGACACCTTCCACGCATCTCGACCGTAGCTAATGGGAATTAATTTCAATAACTGCGTTTCATTCTAGCTTGCTCATGACTAACTCGTGTTCCCCTGGTGGGTGCTGGTCATCGTGGTGCGCTTAGAACTTAGCTCTGACCTGCACACCAAAGGTCCTGGGAGCGCCGAAAGTTCCAACCGTACCCGTGCTGAGTTCAAACGCTTGAGTCACATACTCGGTGTCAAACACATTGTTGGCAAACGCATAGAAGCCATAGTCCTCGTATTCATATCCCAAACGCAGATTCGCTAGGGCAAACGCCTCTTGTTCAATGGTGTTGAGTTCATCAAAAAACGTATTGCCGAACCCAATGACCTCCAATCGCCCGAAGAAACCGGTTTCACTACGATATTGAGCGGCTACGTTATAGGTCAGATTAGGGGTAAACGGGGTGCGGTTGCCTGCCAGGGCAATGCCGGTAAAAGCATCGGTGCCGTTGCGAAATTCGGCATTGAGCAGCCCCACTCCGGCAATCAACTCCAGCCCTGATACCGGCCGCGCAATGATCTCTAACTCACCCCCAATAACGCGAGTATCGGCATTGCCAATCACCACCTCGCCGCCTTGAAGACTAGGAAACTGAAAATTAGAGACGTCGTTGTAGAATCCCGCCACGTTTACGCTCAGGCGATCCTCTAGCCAGGAAGATTTGAAGCCGACTTCGTAGTTCCAGGAAGTTTCAGCCTCAAACACTGCTGTATCTTCACTAATCGGATCAAAGCTTGCCCCAGGGGGCCGGTAACCACGAGTGATGCTGCCATAGAGCAAGATATTGGGGTTCAGGCGATAATCAATGGCCAATCGCGGCAGCAGCTCTGAACCGTCAGCTTCAACATCCTCTAACTCCAGTAGAGGGATAACCAGCGTGCCATCCCGAGACGTAAAGATCCGCTCGAAGTCCGTGGTGGTGCGGGTATTTTCATACCGCAAGCCGGTGGTCAGCGTCAGCGCGTCGGTGACGCCATAGCTCACCTGACCAAAGGCGGCCAGCGTTCGACTGTCGGTATCGCCATCGCCGCGATTTTCCCCAGCGGGTAACGGAGCGGTAGCCGGGGTATCCAAGCCGTTAATAAAGGCGCGATCGTTCTCAAAAGTGGAGGTTTCAAAGTAGCCGCCGACAATCCACTGCAGGCGATCGCTGGCCTCAGGCGACTGCACCCGCAACTCTTGCGTAAACACCCGTGAGGCAAAATCAGGGGCATTGATCTCTAGGTCAGCGGCGGTGGCGTCTTGGTCAAAGGCCGCTTCTTGACTCGAAAAGCGATGGGCCGTGATGGACGTGACGCGAATATCGGGGGTACTGTAAGCGACTCGCAGAGATTGAGCATTGGTAACCAAATCATTGAACCCGTCAAAGTCCAACTCGGTCTCAAACGGATCGTCGGCATCCAACAATACAAAGGGTTCTGCCCCTTCTCGATAATCACCAAAGGAGGCGTTGAACAAGATTTCCCATTCATCTGCAGGCGTCCACAATAGCTGAGCCCGTCCCGTCCCGCCAGCGCTGTGATCCACATCGGTATCCAGCAAGGTGTTGGTGACAAAGCCATCTTGGCGGCTGTAGTTACCCGAGAGTCGATAAAACAGCTCATCTTCGATTAACGGCCCACTCACACTGGCCTGAGCATCAAAGGCCGCATAGCTCCCGACACTGAGGGCGGTATTGACCTCAAACTCATTAGTGGGGCGGCGCGTGATGATGTTGCCGACGCCGCCAAACGGACTGCGCCCATACAGCGTATTTTGCGGCCCTCTTAGCACCTCCACCCGTTCTAAATCCGTCAGGTCTTGATCGATGAAACCGGCAAAGTCGTAGGGCACATCATCGACGAAAAAGCCCACGCCATCGCGACTGAAGGCATTGAAGTTGGTGACTCCTCGCAGGCTGTAGAAGGGGGCGGTGCGGTTAGCGCCACTCGGAAAGAAGGTGAAATTGGGGGTGTTGTCGGCGACGCCATCTAATGAGTCAATGTTGGCATCTTCGAGCTGCTGTTCTGTCAGCACTGTAATGCTCAGAGGCACATCTTGCACATCCTCCGGCGTCCGCTCCGCAGTCACCACCACTCGTAGAGGAGCGTCGGCGATCGCGGGCTCAGGACTACTGGCATCAGGGGCGATCGCCCCCAGCGCGACGCCTAAGACCAACCCGCCGGCCTCAGTGCTAACAGTTGTAGTGGGGGGCGTATCGACCCCGGTAATCGCCACCCGCACGCGATTGTCCGGCAGACTAGACACCGACACCAAGGCAATGCCCTCGACGGGATTAGCGACCTGAAAGTCATCGCCATCCGGCAACGCCAGCACCGCATTGGGGATTTCGGCAATCTGCGCATTGCCGATGACAGTTAGCGCCGGGGCGGCCAAGTCACCCGCCGCCGTCGTTAACGTAATGGCTAAACCATCCTCGCTAGGCATTACCTCAATCGCTGTAATCGAAACCGCCGCTGGCACTTGAGACAGCTCAGCTTCCGAGCTAGCTGGTTGGGGCGCTGGCCAAGATTCATGGGCGGCAGCGGGCAGCTTTGACATCCCGATTAATCCAGTGAATAGCGCTAATTGCAGTCCCCACCGTACTGACTTCGACCCTAGCCACACACGCATCGCACATCCTCACACGACATTGCGAGTACTATTGACAACTACTCGCAAATATATTTGAGACGCATCTTAAGAGACAGGACGCGATCGTGTCTTTCGCCAAACGGATTTTATTTTGTTGCGAAACGGATCAGTGCTTTTTATACGTATTCGGACTCACGCCAAACTTACGCTTAAAGGCCGTACTAAAGGCACTGAGATTGGTATAACCCACCAGACCGGCAACGTCTGACACACTACATTGACCCGTCTTGAGCAACGCTTGAGCTTGCTGCATGCGATGTTGATACAGATAGCCAAATACCGTGGTGCCAAAGACCTGACGGAAACCGACTTTCAGCTTGTAATCGTTGAGGCCCACTAAATGAGATAGCGTCGTTAACGAAGGCGGCTCCTCTAAATTGCCAAGCAAAATTTCACTAGCGTGGTGAATCCGTTCCACATCACTGGCATTCAAGACCTTCTTGCGAGTAGCTGCTGGTGTTACCTCGGCCACTTGGTGCAGCGACAGGGCGAGTAATTCAAGGACTTTGCCTTCCAAATACAGTCGCTTGGTGAGGCCCTGGTAAGGGCAGTGCACCACCTGCTGAACGACCAGCTCCATCGCCGGGGGCATGCGCCCACTTTGCAAATACAGCGAGAGTGGTTGCCCTGCTAATGCCTGCCCCAGTTCTTTCGGCAGATACTCCAGCTGCTGCCCAATCAGAGTATTCAGCGTATCCAGATCAACATACGTTGACAGTAGCTGCTGCTGCCCTTGGGCATATTCCATCGTGCCGGTGTCGGCATCCGTGGTAAATCCTACGGCAAAGTGCTTGGCTCGAAACCGAATGTCTTGATTTTGACCCGTAATTTTCCCTCTAGTTTCTCCTGTAATACCAAAGCCAAACCGCAGCAGCGAGATATTCCCGGTTTCTTGAATCGCCAACGAGAGGGCATCGTGAAAATGGCAATTTTGCATCACCATATCGATGCCAGGACGCAGTTGTAGGCGACGTATCCAGCCATCACAAATCGGCTCAGGAAAGTGAATCAACTGCTCATCAGGGGCAGCGGTGAAAGCCGGTTTTGGGGAAGTTCGCCACTCGGCAAACAGTTCGTGAATGTCTGGGGCGGAAAAACTGACCTGCATGGTGCGGCAACGCTGATGGGGCAATCAGTCTAGATAATGATGTGCCTGCATGCTACTACCCCCACCCTGGCTTATCAAGAGTGGCTGTCAACAAAACCTCAGTATTCTGCTCTATTCAACCCGATGCATGGCATCCAGCACTGCTGGATCAACTGGATTGCCATCCAGCGTCATTTGCGTTGCCGTGACTTCCGAAGACTGGAAAAGCCAGCACCCGGACTGCTGAACAGCTGCAATTTTCTGCACCACGTTGCCAGCGTAGGTGTGAAGATCGCCGTTCATTTCAATGTCTGTTGTAAAGTCTCCCTCAACGGTGAGGAATGCCGTGTCGTTCTCAATCTTGATATCTCGAATCTGTGAGTTAACCGTTGAGTTGGGTTTACCTTTCTGGGCTTGCTGCTCCCGCTCAATGAGCTGCTGTAGGGTCATCTCATGGCCATTTTCGGTATACCGAAAGTCAGACGTCACCACCTCTTGAAACTGCTCAAAGTCTTTGCGCTCCAAAATATCTATAATGCGCTCATACAAGGCCGTGTTGGCTAAATGAGATGGGTTGATGTCACTCATGTTAACGTCTCCTGATTGGGCTGCAGTTGAGAGGTATTAAGTAGGTTGGGCTAATTAAACCGAGGTACATAACAACGCGCCTATCACCTGAAGGCGTGTGTGGGCAAGGGTTCAAGGTTGTTTACCTTTCTTAAAGTGCCTCGAACTTTATACGCCAACCTACTTAGTTTCTTGAAAAATCACAAAAACGACCAAAATGCTGGCTAGCGCGATCGCCATACTGAGGCCAAATAATCCTGGGTAGCCGATCGCTTGGGCGACGATACCGCTGATGACAGCGGCGAAGACACCGCTGAAATAGGCGATGGATGACTGCACTGTGTAGTCTGTACCCGCTGTGCCCACCTGGCTTTGGTCCATCATGATGGTGAACAAGGTGGTGGTCGCCATGCTGTTGATTACCTGGGTGATAATCGCCACCAGCGATAACATCGGAAAACTGACAAAGCCCGCCACGGGCAGTAAATAAGTGGCGATCGCCCCCACCTGCAGAGAGCCGAAAATCAGCAGCGATCGCTTGCGGCCCAATTGGGTAATCAGTAACCCTGCCACTAGGGCTCCGGCAAAGCCCGCGCTGTAGCTGATGACGCCTAAGAGCAAACCAATATCCGCCAGCGATAGCCCCACATCCACCAACAACGGTCGGAACATGGTGGAAGCCATATAAGGCCCAAAGGCATAGGTCATTAAAACCAGCAGCCATCCGCTGATTTGCGGACGACGGCAAAAATTTGTCAGGGTCTTAAAGTAACCCTTGATAGCGTTTAATTCTCCATAACCTGCCGGTTTTTGTTGAACACTTTCCCGGTGCCTGATTAGGGGAATGAGCGCCAAAAGGATCAGGCCCGCTAAGCTCAGGAGCGTCCCTTGCCAGCCCCAAAAATTGAGCAAAAGTAACATGCCTCCACCCCCAATCAGTGCTCCCAGGGCATTGCCACCTCGCTGTACTCCATTGCCGAATCCCCGCTCCTGAGGAGACAATAAACCTACGGCCAGGGCATCGGTCGCAATGTCCTGACTGGCGCTGAGTACACTAATCAGCAAAGCACCTGCCAATAAAAGCTGAAATTGACTCGACACGTTGACAAAGGCCAGCGCAATCGTAGTGCCGCCCAATAGTATTTGAAACCCAAAAATCCAAACGCGATAATGGCCCCAGCGAGTAAACCCATATCGATCGATCAAGGGCGACCACAAGAACTTGAAGATGAGTGGTAACGCCAGCAAATTCAGCAGCCCGATGGTTCTTAAAGAGAGACCTTGCTGACGCAGAAAAATCGGCAGAGTCTCATAGAGAAAGGTGATCGGGATATATTGGGAGACATACAAACTGCAGAGTAGCCCCAGTCTTTTGAGTTGTTGACGGTTCATGGTCGAGGATGCATTGAAGCAGACGATTGATTAGAAATCGGAGCGAACTTGAACGCCGAAAATGCGGCGATCGCCATAGGAGGCGAAATCTTGCCCGAGTGCTGCAAAGGCCGTTGTGATGTATTCCGTGTCAAATAAGTTCGTTGCAAACAGATAAACGCCCCCCCGGTCCCACTCGTATCCAATCCGGGCATTGACCAAGGCAAAGGGGTCTTGCTGAAACTGATTGGCGTCATCAAAGAAAGTCGTGCCCGATCCTTGCAATTCCAAGCGTGTAAATAAACCACCGGGACTGCGATATTGAGCCGCTAGATTGTAGGTATATTCCGGCGCGTAGGGCAGCTGATTGCCATCGAAGCGATCGTTGGTAAAGGGATTCACATAATCCGTAAATTTGGCGTCAACGTATCCAAAACCAGCGATTAAATCGAGTCCTTCCAGCGGGGTTGTCCTGAGTTCCAATTCAACGCCATTGATTCTGGCATCGGCATTGACTATTTCATTGGACAGGGCATCAAATCCCCGCAACAGCACCTGGTAATCGTTGACCTGCGTGGTAAAAACGGCCAGATTTGCGGTTAAGAGATCGTCAAACCAAGCGGTTTTCAAACCAAACTCATAGTTCCAGGACGTCTCCTCTTCATATTCCAAGACGTCGTCTGATTCAGCGGTGGGATTCAACCCGCCTGGGCGATATCCTTTGGCAATGCTGGCATAGGCCATCACATTGGGGCTGATCCGATATTCTGCCGCCAATCGGGGCAGGAGTTCACTATCATCGCGAGTGACTCCGTCAAAGGTTCTGCCTGCAGGGATGGGAGAGAGTCCAGCAATTTCAAAGACCCGCCGTCGATCCAGCTCACTATCCGACGCTTCGTAGCGCAAGCCGGCGGTCAGCGTCAGCGGTTCAATGGGCTGATAATCGA
>JBHJJI010000278.1:0-5082 GCA_050042805.1 Leptolyngbyaceae cyanobacterium | reverse complement strand
CACCGCCGCCATTCTGCATGAGGAAAAGAGACAGCGCGGCGCAAAAAGCCCGCTGCTGATTCCAAGCCGGATGCGAATCCAGATAACACTGAAGCGATTCATGAAGTTCCTCTGGAACTTCTACTAACAAGCTAACCATAGGGCCGCCCATCCATTCCTCCTTTGACACCATAGGCATAGGCAAACAGCCAAAAGCAGCACCTCAATGTAGCCAGTAGCCTCTCCCCACCTTACATACAAGGAAGTTCAGCTCACTGCCTGCACAGGCACAACGTCTTCCGGTCGCATCATTCTGCCTACATCTCCTCAGAGCTGTCAATGCTCAAAAAAACCGATAGACGGCCTCAGTCGGGGCTGACGAACGAGGCAATCAGGCTTCCACCGGTTGTCATCGAGCGATCCCGAACCGGCGGATCACAAAGGCTTCCCGATAAATCATCGCAGCCCGTAATCCACAGACATGCCACAAAAGCAGGAAACGCCGTTATCCCCTGTGGAAAACCTGTGGAAACCCATCCAGCAAACTGTGGACAAGCTGTGGAAGGGAAAAAATCTCAAAATTAAATTCTTGAACTTTCGTTAAACTTACTCAATCGTATCGATTGAGAGTCTCCGAATATCGGCTAGAGTGCCCTCAGGAAAAGGCTTACGCCATCTACGACAAGCCTGCTCTTCAGCCCAGAAAAGAATGGTATCAACAGCTACTTTTGCTCGTCAGTCAGTTCGTTTGAACTACTGCCGTGGCTGGCATCGACGACGCGATCACCTAATTGCAGATGCTGGATAAGTCAGCAAGAGGAGCCAGCTGCTGCAGATTTCACTGCTGGTGGCTAACCGCCCACTTCAAAGACTTAAGTCAGATGTCATGGGTTGCATCGATCAGTTAGCGGCAAAGGTGCACAAATGCCCCACCCGTTTCAGCTTGATGAAGGTCGGTTTCAGGTGACGGGCAATCGCGCGGCCCACGCTTGCTGACTCAAGTCTGTGCCCGCCAGCTGACCGAGATTCCCAATATTCATCATCTATCTAGCGTGGCAAGCGGTATAAATGCTGCCATCGCTACCTAGTGCTACTGAGGACATTGATGCCATGTCTCGGGTTGACCTGACCATGGCTCATGCTCAATCGCTGAGGTTCGCAGCCAGCGGCACCATCTCGTATGGATGATTGCCGTCATTATTTTGGCGCACCCTTACGGGTTCGCCCTGATACATCTTCACGCAGTGGTATGAAGGGTAATAGTTTTGAGAAAACACGGCGGAAAATGCGTTTTCTTCTACAATTTATAGGCATCGCTAGAGACGTGCTGGGATCTGGCCATAGCGCTCAGTGCACGCCTGTAGCAGGCTCTGTTGATGACAGTCGCAAGAGAAAGGTATTGTCATGATCGTTTGCCCCAACTGTAATCATCAAAATCCCGATGGTGCAGTGCAGTGTGAAGCTTGTTATACGCCTTTACCAACGTTGGCAACCTGTCCGAGTTGTGGTGCCTCAGTGCAGTCTGACGCGAGCTTTTGCGGCCAATGTGGGTTTGACTTGAGAAATTCAACGCTCTCCCCAGCGTCATCCACCACCCCGGATATAGAACTCACTCTCCCCAGCGAGATTGAGGTGGAGATTCCCGACTTGTTGCCCCTAGACCCGCTGATCGTGACGGAGGATGTGGGTGCCGGTGAAGCCCCCGTCGCTGAAGCGGCGATCGCGGAGCCCCCCGCCGTCGTGCCCACACCAGAGGGCATTGCTGCCCCGCTCAGCGAATCGCCCGCTGCGCCACCGGCTCCTTCTAATGAACCGCCCGCCGCGCCCGCGACCCCCAACGAATCGCCCGCGTCTCCCCTGCCGACGGTCACGCCATTGACGACCAGCAGTAGCTCCACCCAGCTACAAATCAACCAGGCTCAGCTGTTTCACGTGCAAACCAATACCCCGGTTGAGCTACCGCCCCAGCTCAGCATTTTGCACATTGGCAAACCCAACGATCGCATTCCCCCGACCATTGATGTGGCTGGGTTTCCCAACTCTGAAATTGTGTCACGGGTACATGCCAACATCCGCGTTGAAGGCGACATTTACTATCTAGAAGATGTTGGCAGCTCCAACGGCACCTATGTCAACACCATGCCCCTACCGCCTGGCAATCGACATCGCCTCAGAGCGGGCGATAGAATAGCCCTCGGTAAGGGTGATAAGGTTACCTTTATTTTCCAATCTGGCTAAGTGGTTTACTCTTAAGCTAGTTTTTACCCTTAAGCTAGTTTTGATGCTTTCCTAAACCTCCGCGACCCCCTACGAATCGAGTGATGTGATTACCCTATCGCTACTACATCCTCTGAACAAAGAGCCCGTTCAAAACTGGACTTTTAAGGAAGACCCCGTCATCAGGATTGGGCGCTCTACCGAAAATCATGTGGTTCTGTACAGCGCAGTCGTTTCACGTCACCATGTTGAACTGCGTCAGGTTGATGATGGTTGGGAAATTGTTAACCTGGGGACGAATGGCACCTATCTTGAAGGTAAGCGTGTCACTCAAGCCCCTGCAGAGGATGGCATCGTCATTCGCTTAGCCCGGTCTGGCCCCAATATTCAAATCAATATCGAGCAAGAAGGCACTGATTCCGTCAGAGCATTACGTAAACTCAGAGATGGCGTGGTCACCCGAGCCAAAGCAGTTTCTCCATCGGTGGGGCCAGAAGACAAAACGGATATTCACTCCACCAGTTTCGACGAAAGCTAAGTCACGGCACTGAACTACAGCAGGTGCCCACGGAAGCATCGCACTATCGCGAACCCGGCATCGTCAGCCCAGTACCCTTAATTAGGCAGCACTCACTTGGTGAGAAATCTAAGAGATGTTAGCGAGGTGACGAGCCTGGTTGGTGGACAAAGCTTTTGACCCCATCGACTTGACTGCGACTTGATGCCAGCTCATGCCCTTTAGTCTGCAGGCGATCGCTAGCGTCTGCCGCTAACTGCCAACCGTCAAAAGAAGCTGTTGGGCTATCAACAGGACTAGAACATCGCTTGAACATCTACAGCAAGCAGGGTGTCAGCGGCTTACAGATCACGGTTCCAATCAATCGGAGAGCAAGGTGATGGCGTTAGGTGACCAGGTATATGCCATGCGAGAGGTGGTCGGGGTGCCCGGTGTGTATGAACATCACGGCATCGACTGCGGCAATGATGAAATCATTCATTACTACAAAGGGTTAGAGGTACCCACCGTCACCCGCACGCCCCGTGATTTGTTTGCCCGAGGTGGACGTAATTTTGAGAAACCCCGCTCGATGGCGTATCTCCCCCATGTCGTGGTGCAACGGGCCGCCAGCCGCCTCGGCGAGCAGCAGTATGATCTGCTTACGAATAACTGCGAGCACTTTGCTAACTGGTGCAAAACGGGCCGCAGCGATTGTGAGCAGCTCGCCGGGTTTGGGCTCCAGATCGATCGCTACAACCGGTCGGCTTTGCGCAATGTCATCGAAGGCACGGCTCGCGATCGCACCCCCGATGAGGCGATTGGGCTCTTCCATCAGGCATTATCAAACAATGCGGCGGCCCATCAAACGCTCAAAACGCAGTACGACCGAGCCCGCCAAGAGATGGATAGCTGGCAGCGCGTCGCCGAAGTGGCTCTGCAGCGCGATCGCGAAGACTTGGCTCGGGCCGCCCTGCACCGCAAAGTCACGGCTAAGAAGCGGTCTGAAGCTCTGACTCGGCAGCTGGCAGAACTGGTGGATGTGCAGCTCACCCTCGAAAGCAATCGGCAATTATCAGCGGCTCGGCAGTCTTAACCAGCCATGCAACCGGACGAATTGCCCGAACTCATGCATCCCACAGGACTCAGGTCGCGACTTCAAAGCTGAATACCGGGCCAGTCGGCCAGGGGCGTTTGCGTGGTGACTCGATGCATACCGGCCTCAGCAAAACGCTGGTACGCTGCGTCCGCCGCGTCAGTAAAGTCCACCACGTTGGGAACGACCACTGGCGACGTGCAATCTTCGAGCAAATAAACCTTCTGCGCTAGGGCGGAGTCGCGCTGGGTGATTTCTGACAGTAGATCATCTACTGACCAGGCAACGCAGTGGCTTTTGGCCTGTCCGGCCACCACGATCGCATCATAGGTCAACAGCTCATCGGTAAAGGCCGTATTTTTAGCCGCGATCGCACTCCCCGCTTCATCCTCCAGCACTTCTGGGCTCAGCACCGAGTAGTTCTCCGTCAGGGGGTTGCCGCCCTTGATCTCATAGCGAGTCGGGCTGTTGCGAGCAATCGAGTGAAAGAAACAGGCCTCTTCAAGGGTCGACACCAGCGCATGACCAATGCCCCCCAGCATTGAGTGGTAGGGCCAAATAGTGAGGGGATATTTGCCATCGGCAGTCAGGCGCTGGGTGTAGTGCAGCGCAAATTTTTGCAGGTCGGGGGTCGCCATATAGGCAGCCATCTCGGGATTGACGCGCCAGTGCCCAGCCACCACCTCATCATAGTTAATCATCGTCATCGGGGCGGGAGTGTTGCCGTCAGCATCCACCCAAAACAAGGGATGAAAGATCTGGGCGGCGGTGTGCGTATCAAGCGTGGGCGCGATCGCGGTGAGGTGGCCCAGATTTTCGTAAATGAACTGGCTCAGACGCTGATTATCTTCCACTGCGCCGCGCCCCGAACGCCCGCCGACAAATAGCTCAAACTCAGGCAGGCAAAACGTATTTTGCACATCGATCAGCAACAGACAAATGCGAAAGTGATCATGGCTGGCAGCCACAATCCCCTGCTGTTCTGCCCAGGTGCGGGCCTCGGCAGCGCGTGCTTGGTAGGGCACACGATAGACTTGGTCAACTTTTTGACGGTCAAAAAAATCAGGGACGGGGGTGCGGGTTTGGCGGGTCATGGAGGAGTGGGAGAGTAGGGAGTAGAGGGTGGGGAGTAGGGAGTAGAGGGGGCTTGAGCTTAGCAGTAGCGAGCCCGAAAGTTAGCGGTCACTGTTTTCAGCCGCATATCCAAGCGTTCCCAAACCTGCTGGGCGATGTCATCGGGCACCGCACCATAAAAGGCTTCGGCAATGCCACCGGTAATGCAGGTCAGCGTGTC
>JBHJJI010000277.1:0-27391 GCA_050042805.1 Leptolyngbyaceae cyanobacterium | reverse complement strand
GAACCGGTCTGAGGCCAACTTGCCCGATCTCAAAACTGCCGTCGTGAGCGTGCGCCCGGAAAATATTCGCTTGAGTCAGGAAGCCCCGCTGAACGAGGGAAACTGCTATTCTGGCTACGTCAAACATATTATGTATCTTGGCACGCACCTACACTGTGTCGTGCAGCTTCAAACTGGCGAACGCCTGACGGTGATGCAGCCGAATCGCTCCGAGCAATCCCTGGCTCCAGAAACCCCGGTTTATGTTTCTTGGTTGCCGAGTGATTGTTTGGCCTTGGCGGCTTAACCACAATCCGGCAATCGCGGTTGAACTGTGCTTCGTCGAACAATGTAGTTGGTCACTGTTTTATAGGCTTTGATTTGCAGTCACGATTTTATTAAGGAGGATTCCTGCCGTGCCCCGGAAGCGATCGCTTTATTCCACTCAGTTTCGTCAATTCGGCCCGACCCGACGCCGATTTTTGCAGGGTTCCGCTGCCGCGATCGCGGGCGTCACGTTATCCAATTGCCGTCAGAATATTGCCGATGCGCCAGATTCGGAAGAAGCCGCTGATACGGCCCCAACGGACGGCGGCGGTGAAGCAGCAGGAGTTCTCCACGTTTATACCTGGGCGGACTACACTAACGACGCTTTAATAGAAGCCTTCAAAGAAAAAACGGGCATCGACGTCATCATTGACGTTTATGACTCGAATGAAACCATGCTGGCTAAAATGCAGGCCGGTGGCGGCGACGCCTACAGCGTCATTTACCCGTCTGACTACATGGTGCAGCAGATGATCGAGCTGGGCCTGCTCACCAGCATTGATAAAGACCGCATTGAGGGGCTCGAAAACATTTTCGATAAGTGGCAAGACCCTGCCTATGACCCCGGCAATACCTTCAGCATTCCCTATGCCTGGGGCACCACCGGTCTGCTCTACAACAAAGAGGCGGTTTCGGGTACCCCTACCGATTGGGAATACCTCTGGGAAAACCAGGGCGACCTGTCACGGCGGATCACCCTCCTGGATGACGTTCGCGAAACGATGGGAGCCGTCCTCCGCTCGCTGGGATACTCCTACAATTCCACCGATCCGGCGGAGATCGAAGAAGCCTTCAACCGCCTCATCGAGCTGAAACCCGCGATCGCCTCCTTTATGTCCTTCGGTTTTGAAGATGCCCTGTTTGGCGGCGATCTCAATATCGTGATGGCTTACTCGGTGGATGCGATCGCCGCAACGCTGGAAGACGAGCGGATGGAATATTTCGTGCCGGAAAGTGGCTCCTCCGTGTGGACGGATACGATGATCATCCCCGTGGGGGCACCCAACGTCGATGCCGCCTACCAGTGGATCAACTTTAATCTTGACCCAGCCATCTCACAGATGAGTACGGAAATGTTGTTCAATGCGACGCCCAATAAGGTGGCCTTTGACAACCTGTCTGAAGAGCTGGTCTCCAATACCGACCTGTTCCCGCCGCAAGAGGTGCTCGATCGCTGTGAAGGCATCGCCCCCGTCGGCGAGGCAACCGCTCTCTATGACGAGTTTTGGACAAGGGTGACAAGCGCCTAGGGGGCCGATCCATGACCGCTTCTCCTACCTCAAAGCGCTGGAGCCTAGCCCAACTAGAGCTGGGCCAGCGTTTCAAGCAGCTACTGGGGCCGCTGACGCTGCTGGCCCCACCGGGACTGTGGCTGGTCCTATTTTTGGTCGTGCCGACGCTGTTGATTTTAGATATTAGCCTGGTGCCGGGCCTGCGGCCAGGAGAAAGCGGCGACGGCTATGGCTTAGGCAACTATTCACGGGTGTTTAATCCGTTTGATGCGGCCTTTGACTCGGTGTATCTGCAGGTCATTGGGCGATCGCTGTATTACGCCACAGGCACCACCTTAGCTTGTTTGCTGCTGGGCTTTCCGGTGGCCTATTGGCTGGCGCTGATGGCCCCGCGCCGCTGGCGCAACTTTTTGGTAGTGGCCTTCATTTTGCCGCTGTGGACGTCTTCTCTGCTGCGGGCCTACGCCTGGATCAGCATTTTACGCCCCTCGGGCCTGCTGAACAGCTTCATCGGTTGGCTAAGCGGTGGCCTGCCGGGCGTGCAGCTGCCCCAGCAGGCCTGGCTCTACACCTCGGCCGCCGTTCTGATTGGCCTCACCTACAACTTCTTGCCCTACATGGTGCTGATTTTGTACGCCTCGCTGGAAAAGCTCGATATTGCCCTGCTAGAGGCAGCGGCGGATCTGGGGGCCACCCCCCGGCAAACCTTCTGGAAGGTCACGGTGCCCCAAACGCTACCGGGCATTGCGGCAGGCTGTCTGCTGGTTTTTATCACCAGCATGGGCGATTTTGTCGTCCCCACGCTGCTAGGGGGGGCCTCCAGCATGACGATTTCGCGGCTGATTTACAACCAGTTTTTGGGCATTACGCGCAACTGGGGGCTGGGCTCAGCCTTGAGTATGGTGATGATCTTGGCGGTGAGTTTGGCGATCGCGCTGCTGCTCAAGTATGGCGATCGCGATTCGGTCAAAGAGGCCTAGGAAGGACGAGCGGCTTATGCGTTTACCAACATTCCGGCCTTTACCCCGCACCTGGCAAGGGTGGCTCACGGCGGCCTTATTTGCCTTTATGTATGGCCCCATTTTGGTGCTGACGGTCTATAGCTTCAATGATTCCATTCGCTATACGTCAGTCTGGCAGGGATTCAGCTTCAAATGGTATGAAAGCCTGTTCCAGGACACGCGCAGCTTTCGGGCGCTGCAGGATACGTTGTTTGTGGCGATTGTGGCTGTGGCCATCTCCTCGGTGCTGGGCACGTTGATGGCGATCGGGCTAGCTAAGTACTATTTTCCCGGCAAGGGCGTCTATCGGGGCGTTTCTTACCTGCCGCTGATCATTCCCGATATTTCGATCGCCGTCGCCACGCTGGTCTTTCTTGCCTCCATGGCGATTCCCCTCAGCATTTGGACGATCATTGCCGCCCACATGGTGTTTTGCCTGGCCTACATCGCTGTGGTAGTTTCCAGTCGTTTGGGCAGCCTTGATCCTAATCTCGAAGAGGCCGCCCTCGATTTGGGGGCAACCCCGGCCCAAGCCATGATTCAGGTCTTACTACCGCAACTCATGCCCGCGATCGTGGCGGGATGCCTGCTCGCCTTTGTGTTGAGCGTGGATGATCTGCTGATCTCTAGCTTCACGGCGGGCGGGGGCGCGAATCCCCTACCGCTGGAAATTTTCAGTCGCATCCGCAACGGCGTTAAACCCGACATGAATGCCCTCAGCGTTTTGCTGATTCTCGCCTCCGGCATGATTGCGGCGCTAGGCGAATATCTGCGCTATAAAGGCTCGACAACTGATGGCTGAACAGCTTAAGGGATATGGGTTTGTGCCATTCCCCTTAGCTGTATTGGAATGAATTGGGTGAACCACTTGCCCGTTAGATATCCAGGTCTTCGAGACCTAAACGCGAACCGTAGGTTTCAATGAACTCGCGGCGGGGAGCCACCCGATCGCCCATCAACACCGTAAAGATGCGATCGGCCTCAGCCGCGTCTTCAATTTCGACCCGCTTTAAGGTACGCGTTTCGGGGTTCATGGTGGTTTCCCATAGCTGCACGGGCATCATCTCACCCAGACCCTTAAAGCGCTGCAAACCATAGTTGGCATTGTCAGGGAAATCGTTCAGAATGGCGTCCCGCTCGCGATCGCTGTAGCAGTACCAGTGATTGCGACCCCGCTCAATTTTGTAGAGCGGCGGACAAGCGATGTAGACGAATCCCTGGTCGATCAAAGCCCGCTGATAGCGGTAGAAGAACGTCAGCAGCAGGGTGCGAATGTGTGCGCCATCCACATCGGCGTCGGTCATCAAGCAAATGCGGTGATACCGCAGCTGTGACTCGTCAAATTCTTCCCCACGGATGCCTAACCCAAGGGCGGTGATCAGAGCCTGCACCTCAGTGTTATTATAGATCTTAGCGTCGTCGGTTTTCTCAATGTTGTGAATTTTGCCTCGCAGCGGCAAGCTCGCCTGAAACTGGCGATCGCGGCCCTGCTTCGCGCTGCCGCCTGCTGAGTCCCCTTCCACAATGAAAATCTCGGACTCGCTAGGGTCGCGGCTACTACAGTCGGCCAGCTTACCCGGCAACGTCGAAGACTCTAGCACCGACTTGCGGCGCACCAGTTCTCGCGCTCGACGCGCCGCTTCCGCCGCGTTAAACGCCTGAATCGCCTTTTCTAGAATGGTGTCAACCACACTGGGGTGAAAGTCGAGATATTCCGTCAGGGTTTCGCCCACCAGCGTATCGACAATGCCGCGCACTTCTGTGTTGCCCAGCTTCGTCTTGGTTTGACCTTCAAATTCCGGCTCCGGCACCTTCACCGAAATCACCGCCGTCAGCCCTTCCCGAATATTTTCGCCACTCAGGTTCGACTCGTTTTCTTTGCGTTTATTGCGCTTCTTGGCAAAGTTGTTCAGCGTGCGGGTGAGCACGGTCTTGAGGCCCTCTAGGTGCGTGCCGCCGTCAACCGTGCGAATGTTGTTAGCAAAGCCGAGCAGCGTGTCCGAGTAGGCATCAATACACCACTGCAGCGCCACCTCCACATGCACACCATCCCGCTCGCCCTGCACATACACAATCTCTTCGTGCAGCTCTTGCTTATCCTTATTAATGTATTGAACGTATTCCTTGATGCCCCCTTCGTAGAGATAGTGAGACACCCTCGGTTCATTGGCCTTGAGCAACTCTAAGCGATTGTCGGTAAAGGTAATGTCGACGCCCCCATTCAGGTAGGCCAATTCGCGCATGCGGCCTGCCAGGGTATCGTAGTCAAACTCGGTAACCGTGGTGAAGATCGTGTTATCGGGTTTAAAGGTGACGGACGTCCCCGTCTGATTGTTGCTGCCGGGGCTGACCTGCAGCTCACCAATGGGGATACCCCGCTCAAATCGCTGCAGATGGGTTTTGCGATCGCGCCATACCGTCACTTCCACCCATTCAGACAGGGCGTTAACGACGGAGATGCCGACCCCATGCAAGCCACCCGAGACTTTGTAGCTGCTGCCGTCAAACTTCCCCCCGGCGTGCAGCACCGTCAGCACCGTTTCTAAGGCCGATTTGCCGGTGTGGGGGTGAACATCCGTGGGAATGCCTCGCCCATCATCGCGTACCGTGACCGAGCCGTCGGCATTCAGGTCAATTTCAATGTGGCTACAGTGACCGGCCAGCGCTTCATCGACAGAGTTATCCACCAACTCGTACACTAGGTGATGCAACCCGCGCGGCCCGGTGCTACAAATGTACATACCAGGTCGCTTGCGGACAGGCTCTAGTCCCTCTAGTACCTGAATCTGCTCAGCACCGTAATTGGTCGCCATAAATCTTTGTACTCCTAAAAAGGCGTTCTAGCGCCTTTGGTCGTCGTTAAAGTCAAAAGACCCTAAAATTCTAACACAAACAGGCTCATGCAGGGCATAGAGCCATTTCTGAGGATGCTTGAAGGGGGATGCCATCACCCATTTCCGCCCTAGCTGATGAATACCCGGAAAATACATCCGTTCTACACCATATGCAGGGCCAGGCTGGCCCCCCTTGCCTGATCGTGATTGGTGGGGCGACGGCCACGGGTAAAACCGGCCTATCGCTGCAGTTGGCGAAGCGCCTGCCGCTCTCAATTTTGAGCGCTGATTCGCGCCTGGTCTATCGCGGATTTGATATCGGCACCGCCAAACCGATCGCTGCTGAGCGATCGCAAGCACCCCATTATCTCATTGATATTTGCGACCCCACCACAACCATGACCGTGGCTGCCTACCAGCAACAGGCGCAAGGTCTGATCAGGCAGCTACACGATAGTCGAGAACGGATTCCTTGCTTAGTCGGCGGCACAGGACTTTACATTTCAGCGGTGGTGGACGGGTTGCAAATTCCGCCGGTGTCGCCTCAATCAGTCCTGCGATCGCAGCTCAGTCAGCTGGGGCAGGCGCAGTGCCATGCGATGCTGCGGCAACTCGATCCGCCCGCAGGCGATCGCATCCACCCCAATGACGCGGTGCGCACGATTCGCGCGCTAGAGGTGGCCTACGTCACGGGCCAGCCCCTCTCGCGGCAGCAGGGCAAACATCCGCCTCCCTACCCGATCTTATATATCGGGCTCGATAGCGATAGTGACGGGCTAAAAGCGCGGATTGAAGCACGCACCGCTCACATGCTGGCACAGGGCTTGGTGCAAGAGGTCAAGATGCTCTGCGATCGCTATGGGGCGGATTTACCCCTGCTAAAAACCCTAGGCTATAGCGAAGTGGTGGGTTACCTGGCCGGGGATTACTCCCTGGCTGAAGCGGAGCAGCTGATTGTTCAACATACCTGCCAGTTTGCGAAACGTCAGCGCACTTGGTTCCGCAAACGCCCGATTCATTGGTTCGACGCCCACGCGACAACGCTGCTCGATCAGGTCTGGGCAAAAGTCGAGGACTTTCTCAGCCGCCTTTGACATTTTGACGACGCTCAACGGGAGTAGACGAATCGTTTTCACCGCGCTGGCCCAGTTGGAGTCAAGGCATCATCAACCAGTTAATCCAACTCGCTTTCTTTGAGCGGTAGTGGTTGGGGGACAACTTTGGGCGATTGGGATTCAGCTTCAGGCTGCGGTAAGGCAAGTTCTTGAACGGCCGCTTCGGGCTGCGGCAAGGCCATTTCCTGGACAACTTCAGCTTCAGCAGGCACTGGCAGCGATACCAACTCTTTCTCTTTTTCTTCGAGCTTGAGGGGCAAACGTACCGGCTGCTCGGTTTCCATTTCCTCCGCCATGGGCAGGGAATGCTCAAGATCATCCAGCGGTCGAGGAATCACCATCACGGCGTGGAGTTCACCAATGCGCTCGGCTTCGTGCATACCGGCTTCAACGGCGATCGCGACGTTGGATAGCGACCCGCGAATGATCACCGTACAGAGACCGTCGCCAATGGATTGGTGTGCCACGACTTGCACTTCAGCAGATTTTGTCATCGCATCCGCCGCCCCCACCATCGCGGGAAAGCCGCGGGTTTCTAACAGTCCCAGCGCCCCGCTACCGACTCGGCCCTTGCCAATCCGTTCGAGCTCATCTAAATGGGCGCAAATCGGTAACACCGCTTCTAAATTAGGCAGTGGTCGGGCAATGATGGAAGACGCTAAGAACTGCCCAAACTGTTTGGCGGTTTGGCTACCCGCTTCGACCGCCATCCGCACATCGGCCACGCCGCCCCGGACAACCGCTGTACACTGACCGGCCCCGGTCTTTTCGTAGCCAATCAGAGTGACATCGGAGGATTTGAGCATGGCATCCGCCGTGCCGACCACCGCTGGAAAACTTTCCGTTGAGACTAACCCGAGAGCCGCCCCTTTCAGCTTGGAAGCCCAACGTCGAGCCTCAGGAGACGGTTGCGACAGGGAAAGTTTAGAATTGCTGGCCACCATGGCGGGGTCTCACAGAAGTTGACGGGCGCTGTTTACATTGTAAGAACAGTTGACGGAAGCGGCGATGAGAACCGAGAAATCGTCACATCAGACGGAGTTGTCTTCGACGTTAAGCGCATCGCGATGAGGAAATAGCGTCTTCATGAGCTGCATCACCTGCTCGCGCCCATAAACCGGATCGTAGGATGTGAGGCCATGGCCATTGTGAGCGGCCTGACCATTGTTTTCGGCGGCGGGCTCTGGGTCTGCAGCGGGAGTAGGCGGGCTGCCGTTTTGACTGGCAGCGGGGGGGGCCTGACCGTTGGTCTCAGAGGGACTGGCAGGTTGCCCTGCAGAGCGATCACCGATCAGTGATCGGGCCGACACCACCGCTGCCGCCGCCACATCGGGATTAATCAGCGTACTTTCGGCGCCAATACAGGCGTGCGCGCCGATCATCCCGGTGCCCAGCAGCAGCACGGCTTTGCCCACATTAGCGCCGGTCGCCAATCTCAAGTCGCCGCCATAGGCTTGGATCACAACGCCCGCCCCAATACAAACCCCAGCCTCAATAATCAGGCGAGACCCCGGTGCCGCCTCCAATACCGTCCCCGCCGCCACGACCACCTCGGGACCGACTTCAACGTTGGCCCCGACATAGAAGCTGGCCATCCCTAGCGATTGCGGTGTCTGCACGATAGATCGAGAAATCAGGGACGCTGGATGGTGGTTTCTAGCACCCGGCGCTTCGCCTGAGTGTCAACGCCGACCAGACGGACATACTGACCGGAGTGAGAGGCCAAACTCGCCTCTAACGCCGACAACACCGCTGACGGATTGTGCCCCTCGACCACGCCGCCGTTTTGCCACGCGCCACTGCGATAGCGCCGCACATCGGCATGCTCCAGACTGATGCGATAGCCCTGGCCCATGAGCTGTCGCACCTGCTGCACGACTTCATCCGCCAAGCGCTGCCCGTGACCATTGCTCGAACTCGGGGCGTATCGGGGTTGATTCATCCCGGCATGGGTAACGCCGGGGGCAGTGGTTGACAAGTCCTGATCACTGATCACCTCTCCAGGCCGGTGAATGATCGTCGGGGCCAGCCGCTGTTTCGCGACGGGATCGATACCAAACAGCCGCACATACTCACCAGCATGCTCTTGAATGCAGCCGCTGAGCGCGGACAGCACGTCCGCTTCGCGAGTCGCGGTGATTGGTGAACAGGTTTGCCAAACGTTGCTTTTAAACCGGCGAGTATCGGCATGTTCAGTGCCGATGCGGTAGCCCTGGCTGAGCAGCCCTCGCACCTGCTGGGCCAAATTCCCCGACAGCGCTCCTGGGTTGCCCGCGTAACTGGGCGAGCCGTTGTGGTTCGGCGTTGCAGTGGCGCTACCCGGCGAGGAGACGCTGATCGAAGCTTGACCATCGGGGCGTTGAATCGTCGTGGGAGCGATGCGTCGCTTGGCGACCGGATCAATCCCAAACATCCGCACGTACTCGCCCTGATGCTCACTCATACAAGCCTGCAGGGCGGCCATGACCTCTCGCTCGTTGTTGGAATGAACGGGTGAGCAGCTGTGCCAAACATTGCTTTTAAACCGGCGCGCATCGGCATGTTCGAGCCCGATGTGATACCCCTGGCTCAGCATATTGCGCACCTGCTGCACCAGCCCGGTATCGGTGCCGCCACTGTAGCTGCCGCCGTTGCTGCTCGCGGGTCGATGGCTGTTACCGGCCTGGGGCACCGCGTGGGGGCGCACCTCCACCGCTCTGCCGTCGGGCCGTTGAATCGTAACGGGAGCCACCCGGCACTTGGCCACCGGATCGATGCCAAACATCCGCACGTACTCGTCAGCATGTTCGGCCAAACAGGCTTCTAGCCCGGCGAAGACATCGCCTTCGCGAGTCGACGCAATGGGCGTGCAGGTTTGCCACACGTTGCTGCGATAGCGGCGCTGGTCGGCGTGTTCAGTACCGATGCGATAGCCCTGGTTGAGCAGCTGTCGAACCTGGTGCACGATATCAGAGTTCAGTCTTTGAGGTTGCATGGTCTTAATTCCGTTGTCTTGAGCGAGAGAGGTAAGCGGAGAACGATCGCGATCGGCGGTGATATCACGCATACAGGCGTCGTTGGCAGCGCAGGCATAGCCTGCCCGTAGCGCCTGATTAGCATTAATCAGTTCGGAAACAAACGCGAGATCTTGGGGGCGCGCATCGGCTAGCTGATCAGCCTGGGCTTGCTGAGTAATGACGGCTCCCGACGGCACAAATTTACCGGGGGGGATCTCAACATCCTGGACGAGGGCGTGCATCATCACGAGACACCCGGCCCCCAACCGCGCGTTAAAAATGGTGGAGCGAAAACCGACAAAGGCTCCATCACCGATAAAGGCGGGGCCGTGAATAATCGACTTGTGCGTGATGCAGACGTTTTTACCAATCCAGACCGAGTAGGGTTGGTCGTCATCGCCCAACACCCGGCCGGCTTCTAACCCGTGAATGACCACCCCATCTTGGATGGCCGTTCCGGCCCCAATAGTAAAGGGGAAGCCCTCATCGGCGCGAATCGAAGAACCCGGCGCGATCAGCACATTTTCAGCAACTCGCACATCCCCAATCAACTGCGAAAAGGAATGAACGACAGCGGAATCAGCCACCACGGGCTTAGCCAAATCCTGTGACCAGGGGGTGGGCGGGGCTGCTGTATTTTGGGTCAACATAGAACCCGCTACCTCCGTTCAACTATCAGCGGTGGCCCCAGGGCCCTGTGACCATGCCTGCCTGAGGCCAAGCGAACAGTACCGAAGGTACCGTTCTGCCACCTCAAGCGACCTTAGACGAAGTCAGCATCACGCTTGCTGTAAAGCGTGCCAGAGCTGAGAGACACCGTGTCAACAATGGCAATCACCGTCGCGTCTACGGGGCGATCGTGGTAGCCCTGATGCTGCCGAGCCCCACTGCCTCGCGCAATGAGCACCCATTCATCCGGCCCTGCCCCAACGACATCCGCCGCCACTTCGTAGTCGGGCAGCGGCTCGCCGGTATCACTGATGAGCTGCACCAATAAAAATTTGACGCCGCTCAGGCTGGGCTCTTTGCAGGTGCTAACCACCGTGCCCCGAACTTTAGCCAGAAGCATAAAGAGTAATGACCTAACGACCGTAAGGGCGAATGCCGCTGACGCTCTCACGGAACTGCTCAACCGCTTCGGTGTAGCGAATCGGCAGGACAAACTCGAGGTTTTCGTGGGGGCGGGCGATGATGTGAGTTGACAGCACTTGGCCGCCGTTCACCCGCTTGACGTTCTCGACCCCAGCCGAAACCGACGCCTGCACTTCTGACACGTCGCCGCGAACGATAACCGTGACGCGCCCGCTACCAATCTTCTCGTAGCCCACCAGGGTAACGCGCGCTGCTTTCACCATCGCGTCTGCCGCTTCTACCACTGCCGGAAACCCGAGGGTTTCGATCATACCAACTGCGATCGCCATATCCTTAACTCCTTATCTATTGTGGAAACCCTGACGAGACGGCACCAGCCAGCTTTACCAAAACGGCACCGAGATGGAACTCAGCGCTCAACCCAGGCCCGCCACTGCAGTACCCTGACTAGCCAGTCGTCCCGTCATGAACTGATTGCTTGAGAAAATGCTGTCCTAAGTCCGGAACTGCTCAACCGCTTCGGTGTAGCGAATGGGCAAAACAAATTCCAGGTTTTCGTGGGGACGCGCAATAATATGCGTCGACAGCACTTCGCCACCGTTGACGCGCTTCGCAGACTCAATACCGGCCGAAACCGAGGCCTGCACTTCCGACACATCACCCCGCACAATGACCGTCACGCGACCGCTACCGATCTTCTCGTAGCCTACCAACGTTACCCGCGCCGCCTTCACCATTGCGTCAGCCGCTTCTACAACAGCAGGGAAACCCTTAGTTTCAATCATTCCAACTGCAATAGGCATTTATCGTTATCTCCCTCTAAGATGCCGTGAGCCACTAGCGCCGCAGAAAATCTTAAAATTACTCACCCTGAGGCAAATCGTTAAGAATTGCTGCCTTGCTAAAAAAGGCACGGAAATGGCCCACTCAAACTCCATGTAACCCAAGGATATGAGTCCAGTGCACCCTTGGCAATATAAGCCTCGATGATTGTCTATAATATGAAATATCAATGCAGCTAATGAAATGAACTGACTTATTTCGTTGTGTGTTGTGAAAAAGCCGAGAGTGGGGAGCCCCAAAATATTGCGAGATCGAGGAATTTCTTCGCAAAAGTTAATAGCAAAATGAGCCTAGTCAGGCTTCGAGGGATATCGTGGAAACGATTGATTGGCGGCTGTTTCGGTGGGATCGAAATTCCGCTATGATGAGTTGCGCAGGCATAAAGCACCCTGCGTCATCTCCTCATTTAAGCGGGGTCGGCGGGCGACTCAGGCAGTCTTAAAAGTGGCTACCTAGGTTCGGCGGCGGGCAGGGGGAACGCTGGGCGCTAATCAGGATTTATTTTTGGATGGCTGGTGGTTGAAGACTGTGGCTCAGGCGACATTCGGAGGCTGTTGCTCATCACTTTGGCATATCGGTTTTAAGGTCAATGGCAGAGTTTCTGGTGCAGGCAGGCTGGTTGATTCCCGCCTATGGATTAATCGGCGCGATCGCCACTCTGCCCTGGGCAGCGGGTCTGATTCGTCGCACCGGGCAGCGACCAGCCGCTTATATCAACATTTTGATGACGCTGCTGGCCCTGGCCCACGGCACCCTGGCGTTTTGGGGCATTTGGGGGCACGGGCCGCGCGAGCTGACGTGGGACTGGTTTCAAATCGCCGATCTCCAACTCCACATTTCCCTGGAGTTGTCGGTGCTGAGTTTAGGCATTGTGGAACTGGTGACCGGGCTCAGCCTGTTGGCGCAGCTGTTTGCCGTCGGCTATATGGAAAAAGACTGGGCCTTGGGTCGCTTTTTTGGGCTGATGGGCTTTTTTGAAGCGGCCATGAGCGGGGTGATTCTCAGCAGTTCGCTGTTTGTCTCCTACTCGCTGCTAGAAATGCTGACGCTGTCCACCTATCTGCTTGTGGGGTTTTGGTATGCGCAGCCGCTGGTGGTGACCGCCGCTCGCGACGCCTTTTTGACCAAGCGCATTGGCGATGTCCTGCTGCTGATGGGGGTGATTGCCCTGTCGGCGTTTGCCGGGAGCCTGCACTTCAACGATTTGTATGAATGGGTCAAGGTGGCCGATCTGACGCCAGCGGTAGCCACGCTGCTGGCGATCGCGCTGATTGCCGGGCCGACCGGTAAGTGCGCCCAGTTTCCCCTGCATCTGTGGCTGGACGAAGCCATGGAAGGCCCCAATCCGGCGTCGATCCTGCGGAATTCGGTGGTGGTGACCTGCGGGGCCTATGTGCTGATTCGCCTGCAGCCCATCGTGGTGCTCTCCCCCACCGCTCTGGCGTTGCTGGTCGCAATAGGGACGGTGACCGCCGTCGGCGCCTCCCTGGTAGCAATCGCCCAAATCGACATTAAGCGGACGCTGTCTTATTCCACCAGTGCCTATTTGGGCCTGGTATTTATTGCCGTAGGCACCGAATGGCCGGGGGTGGCGCTGATGATTTTGCTCACCCACGCGATCGCCAAGGCGCTGTTGTTTATGAGTGCGGGGGCGGTCATTGTCACGACGAACTGCCAAGCCCTGACGGAAATGGGCGGCTTGGGCCGCAAAATGCCTGCCACGACCATCGCCTTTATCGTCGGCGGCTTGGGCTTAACGGGGCTGTTTCCGCTGGGCTGCTTTTGGGGCTATCGGCTGGGTATCGATTTTTTATGGGGCGAACGCCCAGCGTTAGTGGTCGTCTTTTTGCTGGTGAACTTGCTGACGGCGTTGAATCTGACGCGCATCTTCCGCCTGATGTTTATGGGGACGACACAGCCGAAGACGCGGCGCGCCCCCGAGGTCATCTGGCCGATGGCCTTACCGATGGTGACGTTAACGATTCTGACGTTAGCCGTGCCGTTGATCATGCAGCGCCTGTTGCTGTTGCCGCCGCTGGCCTACATCAATCCGACGGAGCTCATCCTGCTGATGGCCTCGGGGGCGATCGGGGGAACGATTGGCGCTCGCATTCCCCTCAGTAAGACGCTGGCGCGATCGACGCGCAAGCCCTTCCGGATCTTGCAAGACCTGCTGGCCTACGACTTTTACACTGAGAAGCTGTATCGCTTTACCGTGGTCTGGGTGGTTGAGCAGCTTTCCTGGGCCAGCAACTGGTTTGATCGCTACATCGTTGATGGCCTAGTAAACAGTGTTGGCCTCGCCTCTTTAATCGGCGGCGAAAGTCTGAAATACAGCATTTCGGGCCGCTCCCAGGGCTATCTGCTGACCATCCTGGTAGGTGTCGGCCTGTTGGGACTGCTCATGACTTGGACGATGTGGTAGGGCGATAGGATGCTAAGTGCGCTGATCTTCATTCCGCTTTTGGGGGCCTTGGTCATTGGCCTGTGGCCGCAGCGCGGGCCGAGCCGCCAGGTGTGGCAGGTGACCCTGGGGCTACAGGCCCTGTCTTTGCTGTGGGCGGGGGTCGTGGCCACGCAGTTTGATATTCAGCAGCCGGGGTTGCAGTTTATCGAGTCGCTGCCATGGATTGAGACACTGGGGCTGACCTATCAGCTGGGGGGCGATGGTCTGTCGATGCCGCTGCTGCTGATCAACAGTCTGCTGGGGGTGATTGCGGTTTACGCCAGCGCTGACCAGATTCAGCGACCGCGCCTTTATTTCAGCCTAGTGCTGTTGATCAATGCGGCAGTCGCCGGAGCCTTTTTGTCGCAAAACCTGCTGCTGTTCTTCATCTTTTATGAGCTAGAGCTGATTCCCCTGTACCTGCTCATTGCCATTTGGGGCGGCGCGCGGCGGGGCTATGCGGCCACCAAATTTCTGATTTATACAGCCGTTTCGGGCGCGCTGATTTTAGGTGGCTTTTTGGGATTTGTCTGGCTCGGCGGCTCCGGGAATTTCAACTACGATCCGGCCCTAGCGCAATCGATGACGCTGCTGCAGCAAAGCATTTTGCTGGTGGCGATTTTGATCGGCTTTGGCATTAAAATCCCGCTGTTTCCCTTCCATACCTGGTTGCCCGACGCCCACGTCGAGGCCGCGACGCCGGTATCGGTGCTGTTGGCCGGGGTATTGCTCAAGCTAGGCACCTACGGCTTGGTGCGCTTTGGCCTGCAGCTGCTGCCCGACGCGTGGCAGCTGTTTGCCCCCTGGCTGGCGGGCTGGGCCGTCATTAGCGTGCTGTATGGCTCATTGGCCGCGATCGCCCAAACGGATATGAAAAAAATGGTGGCCTACAGTTCGATCGGTCACATGGGCTATGTGCTGTTAGCAGCGGCAGCAGCCACGCCCATCGCTATCTTAGGCACCATCATGCAGATGGTCAGCCACGGGCTGATTTCGGGCCTGCTGTTTTTGCTGGTGGGGGTGGTTTACGCCAAAACTGGCACGCGCGATTTGACCGTTTTGCGGGGCCTGTTGAACTTTGAGCGGGGGTTGCCCATTGTCGGCAGCCTGATGATTTTGGGCGTCATGGCCAGCGCCGGTATTCCCGGTATGATTGGCTTTATCTCTGAGTTTGTGGTGTTTCGCGGTAGCTTCCTGATGTTCCCCCTGCAAACGCTGCTGTGCATGGTGGGGTCGGGGCTGACGGCGGTCTATTTTCTGCTGCTGGTCAATCGCGTGTTCTTTGGTCGGTTAGCCATCACGCCCCCCAGCGACCAGACCGAGCCAGATGTCCTGTTGCCGCCGGTGGCTTGGCGCGATCGCTGGCCTGCTGTGGTTTTAGTGCTGATCATCATTGCCCTCGGGCTGCAACCCCACTGGCTGTCTCGCTGGAGCGAAGTCACCACCTTTGCCATGCGATCGCCAGCGGTCGAGTTGGCGCAGCGGCTCGCCCCAGTATCGTCTGAATTTTCTCCCCAGTTGACTGTGCGCTATGACTAATACCCTTTCGCCGAAAGCCACTGCCGAGCATCCACTACAGCCCTTCATCGAGAAGCTGCTGCGATCGGAAGCCCTGCTGCCCGACAACCCCACCAACCTGATGGAAGTGGTCGGCATTCTCAAAAGCTACGGGGTGGTCTTAGACGCCTATGCGCAAAATTTGATCTACATCGCCGACCATCAGTTCTTGCTGCTGTTTCCCTTCTTCAAATATTTCAACGGAGAGGTGACGCTACCCAAGCTGTTGAAGCACTGGTGGCACGATCGCATCAACTACGAATATGCCGAATATTGCATGCGCGCCATGCTCTGGCACGGCGGCGGCGGCTTCGATACCTACCTCGACAGCCCCGAGTTTCAGCCGCGCTGCGAAGCGGCCATCCAAGCCAAACTGGGCAGCAACCTGCTGCTGCGGGGCCTGCACCGTCTCTTTCCCGACTTTTTGCCGGAGCAGGTGCGACAGTCTGCCTACTGCAGTGCCCTCGGCCAGTTTTGGACCGTCATGAGCGAAATGTTTTTGACCCTGTCCGATCGCTACGATCAGGGGCAGATCCAGTCCATTCCCGAGGTGGTCGCTCATATCAAAGCGGGGCTCGTCGCCGCCGCCAGCCAGCCCATTACCTACTGCGTCACAATCGGCGATCGCCCGTTTGACCTGATCCCTGAATCGGTCGGGTTGACCTTTCTGATGGACACCGCCGTGCCCTATGTGGAGGCAGTTTTCTTTCGCGGCACGCCCTTTTTAGGCACGGTTTCTTACAACGCCCAGGCCCAGCAAATTTCATCCGAGCAGTCGCGGTTTGCCTATGGAGCGCTCTATGCCGACCCGGTACCCGTAGGCGGCGGCGGCATTCCTCCCACACTGCTGATGCAAGACATGCGGCATTTCTTGCCGGACTATTTGGCTGACTATTATCGCCAGAGCCTGCGCGGCCATGAAGATGTCCGCGTGCAGATTACCCAAAGCTTTCAAAAGTCGATGTTTTGCGTCACGTCAGCGGCGCTACAGGGGCTGCTGCCCCACGCCCCCGATACCACTGAGCCCCCAGAACAGGCCGCAAACCAAGCTTTTCTCGCCTATTGGATGGATCGACTCATGATCTCTCGCTTAGATGTGGTGCAGTTGCCCAGCCACTAATCGCTTATTCAGGCGGTCTCAGGGCTAGCCAACCGGCCCTTTACCTGGCTGAGCAAACTAGATTCAATAGCAAGCCGCAGTTTGATCAGGTCACACCTAATGCCTGAAATCACCATCAGATAAGCTTTTCAATTCTGACTTCCGACTTCTTCATTCCGAATTCTGCTAAAGCACAGGCAAATTGGCCTAGTCACACCCATCGAGATGACTGCCATGGCACTATCAACCTCTTGCCCACTTCAAACCGACACTTGGGTCAAGGCCACGTGGGAAATGTTTGTTGCCACTGCGGCGATATGCAGGAGCACTCAAGGCCGTAAATCCAGTGAGTTTTGTGTTGGATATAAGTAGCTAGGTGCAATTAAACCTAAAACGTTCCAGTGGGTAATCTCCGGCCTGGCTGCGTGATTCCATGCCCTCAATGACGGTCATTGCCAAGTCGTATTCTTTGTCAAACATTTGACCGGCAATTTCGTGGGCTTTCAACTGCCGCCATTGCGTTTCGATGGGATTCATCCCCGAACAGTAGGGCGGTAAAAAGAAGATGAATAGCCCTTGCTCTTGCCACCGTGGCCATTGTTGTTGAACCAGACGGCTCTTATGAAGATAGCCGTTATCCTGCACAATCACCGTGATGCGCCCCGTCTGAACCCAGGTTTTGGCAGCCCTTTGGGCGACCCAATCCATCACTTCAATATAGCTTTTGCCTTTGAAGCCGCCTGGAGCGAGGGCATACTCAAACCCTTGTGCCGGTTGCCACAATCCCAAAATGCTGATGCGACGCCCATAGCGCTTGGGTGTCTGCTCCAGCCGCTTCTGTTCTCCGATCGAACTTATCGCTGTAACTGACGGGGCTCAAGAGGCAGACCCCCGCTTCATCAAGATACTTTAGCTCCAGGTGCCCGTCCTCAGCCGCCCGCACTAAAGTGTCTAAGTCTGCCTGTTTCAGGGCTTTTTGGACGGGGTCTGGCCTCCTTCGGGGGCGGTGCCGCGTCCGTTGCCATCAATATCTCTTTTTTGAGCAAGCGGCGCAAGCGGTCACTACCCAAGTCCACTAACCGCTCCTGCTTCAGCTTTTGGGCCAATTGCACACTGTTATAAGTCCGCGGCTCTTGCGCCAAGCAGTCCGTCAAATAGTCCAGATCGGCAGGCTGCCATTTCGGCTTCGCACCCCGCCCCGGCGCTTCCCACAAGCCGCCGAGGCCATCGCTTTCCCACCGTTTGAGGGTGGCTCTGACCGTATGTTGATGACAGTCAAAAATCGCCGCAATGGCGGGCACATTGAACCCCTGGGCATTCAACCGCAGCATATGCGCACGGTCACGAGTGCGATAGGGCACAGTCTGGGCTTGCCGCAGTTCGCTTAAGGTGCGGTCTTCTTCAGCGGTCAAGATGATACGGAGGGGGGCGGGCATAGAAGCTGATTTCGACGACCCTGATATCTTATGCTTAATTCCAACCGCCTACTTACCTAACGCAGTCTAACAACGCCCATGCACACCGACCGTCAAAAGGGTATCGCCAGAATTCAAAGGTATCTGCAGCGGGTGATGGGCAACGTTATGCTGCTGGCTGGTGGGTGAAGACGCGAGCGAAACGTTACTGGTGGGTATCCAGCATCAAGTTAGATGTAGATAGCTTTATATCTGGAAAATGAGGTTGTGTCGCGGCAATCTGTGCAACCATTTCTGCACGAGATGAAACCTTCAATTTACGGAACATACGCTTCAATGCTTGCTTGACAGAATTTTCGGTAATCCAAAGTTCCTTCCCAATCTGTGCGTTGGTTTGCCCCGAAGCTACCAAATTGGCAATCTGTAACTCACGCGGTGTTAATTGATTGGTGTGAAACGATTGATGTGGATGTTCCAGAGTTGCGCTTCGACCAGATCGCGTGGTGGCAGTCCAAACCGATACATGCAAACAAATGGCACTAAGGTCGGCCAAATCCTGAGTGTCAAAGGCTGGCATTGATTTTTCACGGGTACAGCCCACAGAACCAACGACTTGACCACGATTGATAATTGGCCCTGCCATCACATGCCAATGATCTGGACGCGGACAAATTAACTTCCAAGCCTTGGGTGTTGTCACCAATCCCTCATGGGCAGGAATGTGGCGTTCTGCGATGTAACGCGCTACCGGGTTATTCTCCAGAGTTAGGGCCAGGTTGAGAATAGGCTGAAACCTTGGATCTGCTAACAGTTGGTCGAAGAAAAATATTCCCGATCGCTTAGCCGCAAAGTACTCCCTAATTTTTGGCACCAGGTGCGATCGCAAATTGTCTTCATCCTTAGCTTGGTAAATTTCTTCAAACAGTGGCTTCAAGGAAATGGCCATAGGGGTGAAAAGAGTACTCGATCGAGGACTATACGGGCTGGGCTGCTATTCCTAGCATAAGGATAGCTTCAATGGCAATCACCACAGAGAGATTAATTTATGACTGACTCACAAAATTGCGTCATTGGTTTGGTCTTTTATCCCGGCATGACCTCACTCGATATCGTCGGTCCGCATCAAGTTTTTAGTGCGCTGCCCAATGTCACACTGCATCGGATCTGGAAAACACTAGACCCGATTACCGCCGATGATGGATTGGTGATATTACCATATACCACCTTTACCAATTGCCCACCCCTAGACGTGATTTGTGTTGGCGGTGGCCTAGGACAGCAGGCAGTCGTAGACGATCCGGAGGTGCTAGTGTTCTTCCGCAAACAAGGCAGCACTGCTAAGTTCATTACCTCTGTCTGTGGCGGGTCAGAGTTTTTGGCGAAAGCGGGTTTGCTGGAAGGCTATCGAGCAGCAACGCACTGGGGAATGCGCGAACAACTCGCCAAGTTGGGCGTTGAGGTGGGCACCGAGCGCGTCGTGGTTGATCGCAATCGCATCACGGGTGGCGGCGTGACAGCCGGAATCGATTTTGGCCTGACGATTGTAAGTATCCTCTACGGCGAGGAAACTGCCAAGATTGTTCAATTACTACTGGAGTACGACCCGGCGCCGCCATTTGATACCGGCTCGCCGGCAAAGGCAGGATCTGAGTTGGTCAATAAAGCAGTGTTGTTTATGCAGGGGATGTCAAGTTTAGAACTGGCAAGATCGGTAGGCTAACATGACCACAACTTCGGAAACGAATCAAGATATTGCTGCTGCAAACTTGGCGAAGCTTGGGTTTTACTCAACTTCTATTCTCTTTAACGTTTGCTTGATTGTTCAGGTGTTGACGGTTGGTGTTGCCTACTTCACTGATCCTGCCTGGTGGACGATTCACGTCTGGCTTGTGCGAGGATATGGCGGACTCTCACTAATATTGCTGATCGGGGCATTCATTGCGCCATTTTCAGACAGAGTGAGATCGCTCGCCGCTAGTCTGCCTGTGCTGCTGGCACTTCAGTTTTGCAGCATTCATCTCAAGACTCCACTTCATTTAGAGGTGCTACATCCTCTGATTGGCTTCACGTTGTTCTATGTTTCTTCAAGCCTTGTGCACCGTGTATCGCGTGAGTACATGAGGCATGGAGGTGAGAAGGACGCAGCATAACCAGTCGAGGAAGTGGACGGTCGAGAGATTTTGGTGAAGTTGCCGCTTCTCTACCGCTGCTTCTTTTAGTCGTTAATCAGGTGCAGACAGCATGTTTTATCGTGTCCGTTTCCACCCTAAACAACCGCCTGCAAACCATCAGAATCTGTTTTACTGCTCCAGCGTTCTGCCACAACCAGCGGGTCGACCGGGCTATCCCAGCAAGCTACTATTCCCATCGACAGGTAGCCAAACATGACGAAACGGAGATCACGCACAGATGCCAAACAGTGTCGATGAGATGACCGAACGAATGCTGGATGACGCAGGCATCGGAGCGGGCATGCGTGTGCTCGACATCGGCTGCGGACCGGGTGCGGTGTCTCTCATGCTTTCACGGCGTGTCGGTAATCAAGGGCATGTCTTTGCCGTTGACCGCAACCCTCAGATGCTTGAGCTAGCCCGAGCAAAAGCAAGAGAGACCGGCGTCTCGAACCTCACCTTCATTGAGGGTGGATTCGACTTAACTTTTCCAGAGCACGGCACATTTGACGCCGCGGTGGGTCGCCGCGTTCTCATGTACCAGTCAGATGCAGAGAGGGCCGTGGCGCAACTCGCTCGGGCGCTCCGCCCTGGAGGCATCATCGCTTTTCATGAGCATGACATGACAGTGATAAATGACAATCGTACTTCCTTGCCGCTGCATGACCAGATTCGCGCCTGGCTCCGAGAGATGCTCCGACGTGAAGGAGCAAATCTGCACATGGGCTTCGAGCTTCATTCGGTACTTTCGTTGACCGGACTTACCGTCGAACGAGTGCGTGCCGAAGCAAATGTGCTGACGCCAACGGCCAGCTACCCTGTAGCCGCCATTATTCGTTCCGTTCTCCCCCGCCTACTGCACCATGGCATTGCGACCGAGACTGAGATCGATGTCGAAACGCTCGATGAGCGTCTAGCCGCAGAGCGCAGGGAAGCTGCCGCAACGTGTCTCTGGGAGATGGTCTTCTGTGGCTGGGCCCGGAAGTCTTGATGTGGGAGGGCTGCCGCAGTCCAGACGGGAGCAATCAGGTTTCTTCGACTAGCCGCTCTTGGCCAAAAAGGACATTTTAAGGACATTTTGAAGATCGCAATGACGCCATATAACAATGCGATACAGACGGACGTAATACTTGGTCACGCCACTGATCGCAAAGTTAGGCTTACATTTTGCAGTGCGTAGATCTCTGACCCCAAACTTCATTTTGGATCATCGCTTTTGATAAGCTTTGGGTGTCACCCCTGTCATCTGACGGAAAACTTTTGTGAGATGGGTTTGATTGGCAAAGCCGCAATCTAGGGCAATAGTGCTAATCGGAATCGATCGCTGTTTCAGTAATTGCTTGGCTCGTTCCACCCGTTGTTGCATCAAATACTGATAGGGCGCAATGCCCACTGATTGCTTGAAGGAGCGGCTAAAGTGAGATGCGCTCATGCTGGTCAGGGTCGCCAAATCCAAAATCGATAAATCTTGCGACAAATTCGCCTTCATGTAATCAATGACTCGCGCCAATTGTGACTGAGGCAAACCGTTGGCTTTGCACTCAAGTGAAGACGGGGGCTTGGGAACAGCATAGTTCTGCACTAAACGAGCCGCCAGCGCTGTTCCCAAGGACTCGCCATATAACCGGCCAGACAGACAACCCGTTTGGATTTCCAGCTTGAGCGCGATCGCTAATTGCTGGATGACCGGATCAGCGATCGCAATCTGTGGAATCAGGTCTACTTCACGCTGCTCCCGAGTGGTTTGATTCAGTAGTGTTGGGCAAATCGCAATCACCGAAAATTCGACTTCCCGATCCCAATTTGTCCAATGACTTAGAAATGCGGGAATAACATCGACGCGACCGTTGCCGTGGGCGTAGTGTTTAAATTTGCCGTCCAAACGACGCTCTGCCTGAAAGCAACTTTTGGGGGCTGTGATCACCAGTGAATGTTGTAGAAGACGATGCTCCGCCGTTTCATGGGGAGGATGGCAGTAGTGGGTAAAAGTTAATCCTTTCCACCCAGTACCATAGCTATCGACCAAGGGAGCTTGTGGCAGCACACGCGCTGCGTCCGCCTGGTTTGTTAGGTCAAATGTGGAAGTGGCATGATTCACCATAGGCCTCACCCTGTCAAGGCTTCACATCCCAAGCAGGATTGGGATAACTCTAGCAGAATTGGATGAGACGTCAGGTTGAGGTGACGCCTACGGTAGGGACGTTATACCATTTCCCTGACCGATCGCTTATGCCAAATCAACCTGCACCCAAAATCGAGCTGCTACGCGCAGCCTACGTGGCCTTTAACGCGCGGGACCTTGATGCCGCCCTCGCCCTCATGACTCCCGACGTGCATTGGCCGAGAGCATTCAAAGGTGGTTTTGTCCGTGGGCCAGAAGCAGTCCGTGCTTACTGGATAGAGCAAGGGAGCGAGATCGACGCACACGTCGAGCCGGTTGCCTTTACCCCGGAGAAGGGTGGGCAGATCCTAGTCGAGGTACATCAGGTCGTGCGCGATCTGGCTGGAGCTGTGCTGGCTGATGAGCACGTCGGCCACCGTTTCACCTTTAAGGATGACTTGATTCAATCCATGGAAATCTGCCCGCCTCCCTCGTCCACCCCCGATGCCTAGCAACGCTCATACACACCGCCCGTTGTGAGTTGATGGGTATGCGACCAAGGTGAGCTGTGGCAGGTGATCCGCAACGTTAGGTGTTGTTCGATCAATTACTTCGTTTACTGTTCTTCAATCTCCATGTTCAAAACGTCTTCAAAAGCTGGCATGTCCAGAAATGCAGTAACTTCCGTGACTTCTTCTCCTTCGAAGGTAAAGAACCAAGCATAGCTGTTCCTGTATTGCTCACCATTAATCAGAACCGTTTCAGCATCAAAGTGGATAATAACGACGTCACCATCCTCATAAACCTGCCATTCCGTCGGTCTTAAAGGCTCAGCTATGCGCTCATTGAATGGTTCAACAAGCGCTTGAAAAGGTTCTTGTGTGTAGGTGCCCGCGTACTTATTGAAGCCGCTGATTGTCCAGCGCATATCTTCTGATAGAAGCTCGAAAGGAGAGCCAGTGCCCGCTTGCCACTGCTGAAAACTCATTTCGACAATGGTCTTTTTACTGGGTGTCGTCGACTTAGTATGGCTCGACGTTTGGCCCACAGCGCTATAGGTTGTCGCGAGTACGAGTAGTGCGATCGCTAAAAACCGTAATGGTTTGACCATGACAATGTCCTTGCTGATTGATTTGCTTCGCTACGATAGCGACCTTAAAATCTGACTAATTCGCTTTAGAAGGCGCTAGCAGTAGGCCGGACGATGATTTCATTGACATCAACGCCATCGGGTTGAGATACGGCATATAAGACAGCTCTTGCGATCGCATCTGGAGTGAGTGCCATTTTTCGAAATTCCTGCAGAGCGTCCTTCGCTGATGATTCAGTGATGTCAGAGCCCAGCTCTGTTTCGACGACGCCGGGAGAAATAGTCGTGACTCGAATCGCTTGTGACTCCTGACGTAATCCTTCTGAAATGGCCCAAACCGCATATTTGGTTGCGCAATAAACAGCTCCAGTCGGCACTACAGTATGTGCACCAATCGAGGCTGTGTTGATGAATTGGCCGCCGCCCTGCGCCTCCATAATCGGCAGACCTGCGGCGATTCCATTTAATACACCGAAAACGTTGACGTTGATCATCTTGTCCCACTCCTCCACCTTCAAGGCGTTCATCGGTGAGAGTGGCATCACGCCAGCATTATTAAAGATGACATCGACGCGACCAAACGTATCTTTAGCAAAGTGAATAAAAGCTTTCATGTCCTCGCGATCGCTGACATCCAGAGCTTTAAATTCTGCGGTGCCGCCTTGGGCACGAATTGCTTCGGTAATTTTTGCGAGCCTTTGAGTTCGCCGCGCTCCTAAAACAACTTTGGCACCGTTCTGCGCCAGTAAATTAGCACTTGCTTCACCAATACCGCTGCTAGCACCGGTAATCGCAATAACCTTATTTTTCACCTTCAACATGATGACCTTCTCACTTATTGAGATGTTGCCTTTTTGTCTCATCTCGTTTTATGTAAGTTCATCATAGGTAGAGTAAAGCCGGTTCTAAATACACAAACCTCTCAGGTTATTGCCTAATCCTCTCAAATAGACTCGTAATGATTGAGGAAATTCTTACAATACTCATAGAAGTATCGCTATCCAGTGAGAGCGCATGATGACAGCGGCAAAACTGAGCCCCAATCGAGCAATGAGTCGATGCCAGGAACTCGCAGTATTAGTCACTCAGCAAACCGATAAACAAGGCAATGGTGCTCACAAAACAGCTATTCCCCAACTGGCATTGGTGCGGGAGTCAACGGTTTCCACCAACATGAGCGGCTTAGTCGAACCGACGTTTGCTCTCATGGTGCAGGGTAAAAAAGAAACCTTGCTGGGGGAGGAAATTTATCAATATAGTGCAGCTCAGTATTTGGTCGTTTCAGTCGATTTGCCGCTGCGAGCGTTTATTGTCGAAGCGACGCCAAACAAGCCATATTTAGGCTTTAAGTTAAGTTTAGATCCCAGCCAAATTTGCGACATCATTGGTCAAATCCAAACTAGCCCAGCCCAGCCGAAAATCTCTAGGAGAGGCTTATTCGTAAGCGATGCTGATGTCTCATTGATAGATTGCGCTATCCGGTTGACCCAACTTCTAGATACGCCCCAGGATATTTCGTTCCTAGCACCCATGATCATTCGAGAAATGTATTACCGCCTGCTGAGCGGTGAACAAAGTGAAGCCATTCGCCAGATTGCTACAACAGGTAGCAGTATGCAGCGTGTTGCTGCGGTGATTAAAAGGCTTAAGGCTGAGTTTGCAAACTCGTTGCGGATCAATGAGTTAGCTGAGCAGATCAACATGTCACCGGCATCCTTCTATCGTCACTTTAAAGAAGTTACGTCCATGAGCCCGCTGCAATATCAAAAGCAACTGCGCCTGTTGGAAGCACGTCGACTGATGCTTGCTGAAAACGCCGACGCAACTCAAGCGGCCTATCAGGTTGGCTATGAAAGCACATCGCAGTTCAGTCGTGAATATTCCCGTATGTTCGGTGCACCACCCATTCAAGATATTGAACGTTTGCGGTCAGCATAATGAGGTGAACCTCAAAGACTGAACAACTTGAGAGAACAGTTAAGCTCTGAAAGGTCAACGTAACTAATACGCTTTCAATGAGTATTGCACATCCTATTCAACGCCTTATCCCGTTTGGTAATAAATCTATCTGGCGTCCGATAATTCAGTGACTGATGGGGACGTTGACGTTTATACCAACGAAACCAAGTGCTCACTTCCTGAGCTAAGTGTTGGCCATCCTCAAACGCCTTGAGATAGATCAATTCACATTTGAGTGATTCTCCCGGCGGAGAGGCTTCGCCAACGCCATAATCGTTCAATGAAAATATGGTCATGACAGCGGCCTCGACCATCCCTTGAGATCTGCACCTCCGAGCACTTCAGGCAGTCGGTAAAAGCGTTTGCGGTAAACTGAGCCCCCTGGTCAGAGTTGAATATCGTCGGCTGGTGATAGTCCCTCAAAGCGGCCTCCAATGCCTCAATGCAGAAATGCCCATCCATCGTGTTAGAAATCTGCCAGCTCAGAACTTTACGACTAAACCAGTCCATGACGGCCACCCGGTAGAAGTGGCCTTTTAGCACCGGCAGATAAGTGATATCGGTTGCTCAGGATGACGTTGGCTGAGCTGGGGCTTGGGATAGATGGCAGACAAGCCCATTTGACGCATCAGCCGCTGCACCCGTTTGCGATTCACCGAGTGGCCGAGCTGTTGCAAATGAACGCTCATCCGCCGGCTGCCGTAGAAGGGCGTCTTCAGATACTGCTCATCGAGTAATCGAAGGATGGCTAGCTCCTCGATGGAGGGCCTGACGGCTTGGTAGTAGAGACTAGAACGACTGATGTAAAATCGAACAGCGTACTCGCATTCTCTAGCAGCTGACGTTTCCAGGTATTCAACATCGTGGGATGAATTTCATACTGAGCAGGCAATTCCGAGGCTTTTTTTTCTCCTCGAATCGCTGCTAACGCGATTTTGGCTTTGAATTCTGGACTGTATTGTCTACGTTTTTTGCTATGGCGCTCAAACCCCATAAACGGTTCTATTTTCAGCGCGGTTTACAAGCTCTATCCCTCATGCAGCAAGCTCTTTAGCTAGGTTGTCACCCGGTTAGTAAATTCCCACACAGCAGGATGTGATGGAGGAAGCAATGCAGGTGTGATGGCAGCATATGCCCCCGTCGAAGGTGGTGTTGGTCATTTCAATGTGGTTTTCGGAGGGGGGAAATTATCTAAAAACGCGAGATGAGTTATTTGAGGGGGAGACAGTGGAATCTTTAGCCATCAAGATTCAAGCGTTTCAGGAAGAGGCTGAGCTTGATTAGACAAGACGCTATCAGCAAGTAGACAGTCCTAAACCGAAGATGACAGCACTCTCATATGCTGACTGATAGAGAGTTCGCCGTAACGCATCGGAACCCCTCATCACCCGCCAGCGCCCTCCCATCAGCATGAGCAGGCAGCAGGCACCATCGGCAACCCTGGCAAACCCACATCTCCCCGGTGACTCATCCTGTCTCTCCGGGATAACGCCCCCATAACGATGCGGCGAGGCGATCGCCCAAACCAAGAGCCCATCAATTCAAGCAGAACTAGACGGTGCCAGCCATCTACCATGGTCAGGCAACCCTCAGCGTCCCGCTCTCCCATGCTGCTCTCTCTTCTGAATGGCTTAACCCGAAGCATCGGCCAACTTGTTGCTGGTAACCGGACAACCCGAATCTCCCGGCTGCTTTGGGCTGTATTCGGTTTGATATTAGTCTGCTGCCTACAAGGGATGCCGCATGGTCAGGCCGCCACCACCATCAATATGGCTCGCCCCACGTGGGATACGGGTTGGTTTCAAGCCGAGGTCTATCGGGAGTTATTGACTCAGTTGGGCTACTCGGTGAATGCGCCCAAAACCCTCAGTAATGACCAATTTTACGTACAGGCCGCCGCTGGCGAGATGGATCTGTGGGCGAATGGCTGGTTTCCGCTACACAATCGCTACCTAGAGCAGCCAGACATCGCCGGAACCGTAGAACCCGTCGGGTTTGAGGTGCCGGATGGCGCTTTGCAGGGGTATCTCGTCGATAAAGCCACAGCTGAGCGACTCAACATTCAAAGCCTCGCGGACTTGACCCGGCCCGAGGTGACCGCAGCGCTGGATAGCGACGGCAATGGTAGAGCCGA
>JBHJJI010000276.1:0-17144 GCA_050042805.1 Leptolyngbyaceae cyanobacterium | reverse complement strand
CCTCAAAGGCTTTGCGGTTCAGCCCTGTCAAGGCTCGCAGCAAACGGTCATGCTTCAGAGCACGTTGGAGATCGAGCATCGTATAACGGTGGTAGAGGCCTCTTTAGAGTACGATACCCCCTAATTCACAACAGGTCTAATCTTTACTGTGTCCGTACCGTGTCCGTTAGGCCGAAAGTTCGTTGAGGGCATAGCGGGCGATCGCCAAACTCAAGCGGGCTTGCTCAACCTCAGAGAGGTCAGCCCAATCAGCCTGGCGAACGGAACGGAGGGTGGTTTCTAAAATCTCTTCTTGGCCGCTGCGCATGGCCATCGCTAGGGGGCGCGCCATGACATTTAAGTCATCGGCGTCCCAACCGGTTAAGACTGACTGAGCTGCCGTGACGAGTTGGTCCATCAGCGCACCGCTTTCACTCGCGACGACTTGAGTGCTGGCTGCTAGGGTTTGCAGCAAGTGGGCGGGCATCCGCGCCCCAAATTTCTGAGTCAGGGCTGCCATCAATGATTGGTTCGGACTTTCCCAAAGCTGAGCCGCGAGCTGCGAAACTTTCTGCCATTTTGAGTCCAGCGCTTCGTCCGACAGAGTCGCCTCAGAGGTCTGCTCCAGCCTATCTAGGTATTGGGTAGTGGCCGGATCATAAAGATTCCAAGGATAGGCCCCATCTTGATTGAGCAGTGAGTGCAGTAACTCTTGTTCAATCTGCTGTTGAGGGGACAGGTTAGAAGCGGGATTGGTCGACTCATTCATGGTTATGGTTCTCGTTAGGGATGCACCGACAAGCGATCATTGGCGCGGCTAGAGCAATTAGCCAGTCTCTTTGGCTGGTCTTAGCTACAAAACTGCTGTTGGCAGTTCCGCATAAAATCAAAGGCAAATAGCCAGGAATTGAAAATTCAGTAAAAATACAGGGCTTATGGCCGCTTAATGCCGTCCAAAGGACAGTTATGAAATTGCCTATGGGCAGACGATTGCCATTGAAAATCAGGATTTGCTGCCACCTACGACTATTTGGGGAACTGTAGCAAATTCCTGAATCGATAATGGTGTTCACTTGCTACAACATGACAAAGTTCGGTATCGTCCCAATCGGTTAGTCGTAAAATGTCGACCTCACCCGTAGATTTACGGGTTTCAGGCGGATTTAGGATTGACCTTCAATCACAAATTCCATCAAGCGGCCTTGAGGACTACCAAACCTGAGCTGAGTGCCCGTTTCTAAACCGATTTCTCGGCGATGCACATGGCGCCACTCGTTGTCTGCCAGGCAAAACGTACCATAGCGAGAGTTATCTTTGAGATAGTAGGCCACGGTTTCGATACTCGGGTTGTCACCGCTACTCGATTGTCGATAAAAGATCTCGGCATGGCTACCCGAAACCCAGGGTTCCGGAATGACGACGTCGTTTTCGGGGCGGCGACCGACTTTCAGCGTGCCCCCGTAGAGATACCAAACCAGGTGCGGTTCCCCCACGGCTCTGATCGCGGCGATGGGGCTGGGGGACAGGTCTCCCGGCAGGCGAGTGATATCTGTATCTTCCTTGGATAAAAATTGGCTGTCGAAGTCAGGGTGGCGATAGAGGACGGGGAGTGTCCAAGCGGGCTGATTAAATTTGTAGACGGTGAGCAGATGTTGGCGGGCGATTGCCACGGCGCGATCAACCGGCTGGCGCTCCGCCAAGGCCTGCGAAAAGATTTGAATAAAACTGAGGGCTTCGTCATCAGCGATCGAGTCCCGCATGGCAATGACTGCGGGTACCCCGTGATGGAGCAAAACCTCCGCTAAACTACTACGCGGCATCGCGCTTTGACTTTGCTGATCGGGCTGAGCGCCCCAGCAGGTATTAAATACCGCCAGTTTGACTCGATTTCGCGTGAGCACCTGGGCCAGCTCGGTGCCATTAAGGGTCGACTCAGTCTGCAAAAAGATCAGTCCGCCATCTGGGGCCGGTACCCCATGGCCGGCATAAAAGAAAACGTTATAGGCCCCTTGTTCGAGGGCTTTGACGAGCCCTGCCGCTCGCGGCCGCACTAATACATCTACTTGGCAGGGGGCGGCTGCTCGCCGCACCGTTAGTCCCGAGGTACTTTCGCCGAGCAAAACCCGTTTGAGCAATTGGGCTTCGGTTTCGAGTTGCAACGTATCGGGTACGCTGCGCGCGTTCGTCTCTTGGCTGGGGACGTCGGGTTCGCCGAGCACGAGTAAAATTTTGAGACCCGGATCCAAACCCACATCGGCCAGGGGATCCACATCACTCGTGGTGCGGCTAAAGCGAATATGCTCATTCAGTGACATCGCCTGCCGCCCAGTTTGGGGCTGCATAATTTCCCATGGCAGGCTGATCAGTTCGGGATCACGGATATCTAAGCAGAGGGAGAGCGGGTTTCCCTGTCCCATGGCAATCCCTAAACTTTGATCGAGACTGCGTTTGATGACGCCATCGAACAGCCATTGCCAGAGGCGGACGCCCAGTGTCTGCATCAGGCGGCCCGTATAGCCTCGCTTCGTACCGGGGTCAGCGGGCATAAGATCCGCTGAGACGAACTGCGGCACATAGGCAGACGGCACATGGGGCACTTGCGGTAAGCCCCGCAGTGAAAACAGATCGAGCCAGGTTGACCAGATTTGTTCAAGATCATCCGTCCAAGGGCGATCGTGATGCACATAGCCGCCAGGATAAGGCGCTTCAACCACCCAAATGGCGTAGTGGGGAGTGTCAGTCGTTGATAGCCGCTCGATGGCGATCCGCAGGCGAGTTGGCTCTGACATCGAAAAACGCTGTGTCACAGGACAGTAAACGCGGATGGGCAGACTTGAGTCAGGCGGAAGTTTTAGCCAGACTCAGGTATCTGAGTCTTTACCCAATCTCGTTAGTCAGTACACAATCCCCGCTGAGTAACGGATGTGTCAAGCAATTGCTCAGCAAAAACGGGTAAGTCAGTCTGCAGTAACCAGCCCTGATCCCCTGCTTGAGCTAGGGGGAGCAAGCGATCGCGCGGTTCGAGGGCAGGCTCAACGGACTCAGCCGCAGGGGGCGGCGGTACCGAATCGACCGTTTCTGAGGCTATGGAACACACTTCTAGACGCACCCACAGTCGACCATCGGGAGTCTTTTGTCGACTGTTAACTTGCACGATACTACCAATCGACAGCAAGCGCTCGGGTAAATCGACCGCGGCCGGGGATGCATCCGTGGCCGGTGGTGCCTGGGTTGCCAGGAGCGTTGCGGCGGCGGAGGGGTCGGGGAGCTGTTGAATTTGTAAATAATCGCCCACCGCGAGACTCATCGGGTCGGCCTCATCGACAGTGGGGGGCGCCGCTGAGGGCGATAGGGTTTCCCCAGACTCGGCCGCTGGTTCAATCGGGGCGATCGCGCCGTCACGACGATTCAGCCAGCGCCACCCGAAGACGCTGCCGAGGCCCACCAGCGCCACCATCACGACATTCGTGATCCAGCGGAGCCCAGATCGTGGTGGACGGCGGCGGGGCGGTGGGGGGAATGCCGTGGCCGGAGCGGCGAGACTTGGGGGCGGTGCCGCTACCCCGATGGGGGGCGGGGCGAGTAATGGTTGATTTGCGAGCTCGACGGACACGGCGATGGGGCGCTCGCCGGGCTCGACTTTGCAGCGCAGGAGTCCTACCGTGACGTTGTCATGGCCGTTATGGATGTTCGCGAGATCGATTAACCGTTGAGTGGCATTACCCACGTCAGTCTCACCATTCAACACGGGCATGAGTTCTGACGACCACAGGTGATCAATCAGGTCATTATCGCTGAGCCCGTCCGAGCACAGCAGCACCACACTATCCGCCGCCAGCGGATACAGCTTAACGGTGGGATACAAGTGGCTGGCGTCGGCCATGCCCAATGCCTGTACTAAGGCACCTGCCCCCGGCTGCTGAAGGGCATCTTGATAGAGTCCCAGCCCTAACCGCATCTCGCGGGCCGCCACGTCATCATCCAGGGTGATTTGCCGACAGCTGTGCGATCGCACGCGATAGGCGCGACTATCACCCAGGTGGGCGACGTAGAGGCGACCGCCATACACTAGGCCGACTATGATGGTCGTGCCCATGCGGCCTCGATCCTGACGCTGGTCGGCATCATTGCGAGCGGTAATCGCTTGGTTGGCAGCGATGATGGCCTCTTTTAACGCGGTCACGACCTGGCGATGGGCCACCGTTGGCCCCTTAAGAAACGGGTTGAGTCGCTGGCTCACCTCAGCGATCGCTAAATGAGAGGCCACATCGCCCCCTTGGTGACCCCCGACGCCATCACAGACCACCACCAGAGCGGATTCTGAGCTGCGGCCACCCAGCGACACCTGGCGTACGGTCCCGCTCTCGGGATAGCAAGCGTCTTCGTTTCGCTGGCGAGTTGGCCCCTGATCAGAGGCAGTCGCTAGCTGGACAGTGAGCGTTTGTTGGCTAGAAATTGCGGCAATCGCCTGCACCAGCGAATACACCAAGCCTGCGGCGCTGCCGTGTCCAGCGATTAGATGATCCGTTAATTGGGTGAGATAGTCGCGAATGGGCGGTGCCGCAGTGGCGATCCACGGCTGCCATTGCTGACCTAAATCCACTAAGGTGACGGTCGTGGCTTGAGCTTCCAGGCAAAGCAGGCGCAGATCTTCACCCTCCACTCGTAGGTGCTGCCAGTCCAGCAAGGTATGGGCCAACTGCTGATTAACACAGGGCTGCCACAGCTTCGCGATCTGCCGCAGCCAAGCGAGTTGATGCAGAGCAGTGGCTCCGGGCCAAGTCTTAGCCAGCGTTGGCAACAGGGCGGGAGGCTGGGAGGGGTTCGACGCTCCCAGCAGCGGAATTTCTTCGAGCAGCAATAAGACACTCTGGCCGTCAGGGTGCAAAACCTGAGTAAACGGTCGGGGAATGTTGACCGAAAAAGGCGAGAGAGCGAGATAAGGGGCGGCTAGGGGCGGCACACTGGTTAAGGGCGGTGGCGGTGATTGGGGCTGCTGATCTTGAACCAAAGGAAAGTCAATCACCTGATAGCGACCCGCTAGCAACGTGCCAGCGGGCACAGCCGCCGATGAAGCTGGCCCCTGGATCCACAAAAATCGGCGCACTGGCGGCAGTTGCGGACTAGGCATACTTAGCGATCGCACTTATCATCAGCAACTCAGTGATGGCAGCACCGGTCAAAGATACGCAATTGTGACACAGTTCTTGCCCGATGACCTGATTGGTTTAAGCCTCACCCTGAGCTTCAGAGACGACCTGAGGTAGCCCCATGCTGTAGTTCAGCACGCGGCTTTTCAGGTTGTAGCTGATGTCGCCGGCTTGTAACTGCTGTTTAATGAAGTGTTCTAGATCGGAGCCAATACGGCGCAAATTGTAATCTGTCAGTTCGGCACCACCCGAAGCGGCGACGAGCCGATCAAACTCAGTGTTGACCTGTTGCAGGGCTTCGTCACTCCAGGTGAATTCGTTATCAGGGTCAATGTCGAGTGTCAATACCGATTCACTGGGAACCAGCTCATCATTAACGACTTCGGCGGCATAAATCAAAACGTGGCGAGTGGTCGATTTCAGCATTGCCCTTGTACTCAGTGGATAATCAGCAAAACCTGTTGCCATTGTAAGGGGAGAGCGTCCGACCGTTAGATAGAGATTCGCTGGGCAAACCATAACGGGGGCTGGCGTGGGTCGCGGCGATCGCGGCGGGGAGAGCGGTGATCGCGATTAAAGTCCACCGACAAGACCCTTACCGCTACCTTCTAGACTGAGTTTTTCCCAGTAGGGGAACCCACTCCTTCACAATAAACATACTGAACCCCATGGCATTGGCGATGACTCATTCCCTCAACCACATCCTTGAGCGGGCTCTAGCCGGAGCCGACCTCACCCCGACCGAAGCTGTACAACTCCTCTTGCAGCGCGACTCAGAAGCGATCGCGGCGATTCAGGTAGCTGCCGATCAGCTGCGTCAACAGCAAGTCGGCGACACCGTCACCTACGTCATCAACCGCAACCTTCACTTCACCAATATTTGTGAGCAGCACTGTAGTTTTTGTGCGTTTCGCCGCGATGCGGATACAGACGGAGCCTTTTGGCTTGATTGGGAGACCATGCGGGCTAAAGCGGCAGAAGCCGTTGCCTTAGGGGCAACAGAAATTTGTATGCAGGGCGGCTTGAATCCTGCCGCTAAGGTGGCGGGCAGTAGCCTCAAGTATTATCTGCAGTTGCTCAGCCACCTGAAAACAGAGTTCCCCCAACTCCATCTCCATGCCTTTTCGCCCCAAGAGGTGCAGTTCATCGCGCGGGAAGATGGTCTGAATTATGCCGATGTAATTATTGCCTTGCAAGCAGCGGGCGTGGGGTCATTGCCGGGTACCGCCGCTGAAGTGCTGGATGATGAGGTACGGCGGGTGCTGTGTCCAGAAAAAATTAGCACGGCAACCTGGCTGGAAATTGTCGGGTTGGCCCATCAGCTCGGGGTGCCGACGACGAGTACTTTGCTGTGCGGCCATATCGAAACCCCAGAGCAGCAGATCACGCATCTAGAACAGTTGCGACAGCTGCAGCAGCGGGCGATCGCTCACCAGTTTCCCGCCCGCATTACAGAATTTGTCTTGCTGCCCTTTGTCGGACAAGATGCCCCTCAATCTCTACGTCGGCGCGTCGGTCGCGATCAGCCAGATTTGGCGGCGGTGTTACAGCTGACTGCCGTGGCTCGACTTTACCTCGGTAACTGGATTCCTAATCATCAGCCTAGCTGGGTCAAATTGGGCCTCAGCGGTGCCAGCACGGCCCTGCGCTGGGGCTGCAACGATATTGGCGGCACCCTGATGGAAGAACACATCACCACCATGGCCGGAGCGCAGGGGGGCACGGCCATGACCGTGGGTGAATTGACCGGGGCGATCGCGGCGATCAACCGGCCTCACCAACAGCGTGACACCGTTTATCGATCGCTCTCCCCCACTGAGTCTTCGTTGAGTCCGGCCTCTGACGCATCGTCGGATACGACGTCTGTTGGCATGGCCGCATCAATGGGATAAAGCGCCCCCGCCCGACAGTCTCGCAGCCACAACTGCACCGCCTGACCCACAAACCCTTCGCTACTTTCTTGGGGCGGGCTGGGGGGGCGATCGGTGATCGCTGGGGCCACTCGTGAAAACATCAACACCAGCCGCCAGCCGTTCTCGACGGGCGTGAGAAACAACCAGTGGTATTGCTCTAGATTGACGACCTCTGTAGCCGTGTACTGCCGCTCTAGTGTGGTAAAGAAAACTTGCTGCAAGGTTTCTGGGGGAGTAAGCGGGGGCTCGCTGAAGATTTGAGGAGAAATTTCCAGCGGTTCCAACTCGGCCCGCCCAGCCAAGAGCATGGTGCCATAGCCGGTTAGTTCGGCGTCGCTAGGCAAACTCCGAGCGGCCACCCGGTTCGTATAGCTGGGCAAATCTCGCAGCAGTCCCGCCACCAGTGTCTCCATATCCTCAGGGCAGGCCATGGGGGGGCGCAGAAAGGGGGCCGCGTCTTCGGCCAATTCAGAATCAGTCGCGGGTGCCGGGGTGTCGGCGATCGCGACCAGCGGCACCGTCATCAGCCCCGCAATTAGGCCAACCATGGCCTGCCCAATCTTGCCTGTGAGCTTGTGGCTACTCACCTGTATTACTGCCTCCTAGCGCGCGACTCCAACGCTAACTGCGAGCCTAACCTATCGCGATGGTGGTAATTCGCAACGAAAGATTGCAATTTCTCGCGCTCGAAATCTCATATCCTTAGTATCCTTATCGGAAAATCCTGTTAAAGGACGTTGGCATGATAACCAGATGATCTTCATCCGATCACTGGTGAGGAGTACTGGGGAATGGTCATGGTGCGAAATCGCTCATTATTTGTTTGGCTGTTGGTGGTGGCTTGCCTGGCCTCGCCAGCAGTGGCGGGCTCTCGTTCGGGTAGCTGGCTGGTCCAACTAGACATTGACAATCCAGACGCTGTCGATAACCCTGACGCGCCGGACGATGCTCCTGAGGCGGCAGACGACACCTCGCCCGAATCCCCAGAAGTCGCGTCACCTGAATCCCCTGAGGGCATACCTCCAGAAGGCTTCGTCCCGCCTGAGCAGTTGCCGGAGGGCACCAATCTCACCATCGAAGGCTCTTCTAGTATGGCGGTGATTACTCAGGCTCTGATTCAACAGTTCCAAGCCGCCTATCCCAATGCCAGTGTCACTTTAGTTGAGCGGCCCTCTGATGCGGCGGTGGCCAATCTGCAAACGGCCACTGCTGATCTCGCGGCGATCGGTCGTTCCCTCACAGAGGAACAACAGGCCCAGAATCTGAGAGAAGTTTCGGTCAGTCGTGAGAAGGTCGCCGTCATTGTCGGGGCCGAAAATCCGTTTGAAGACCAAATCGAAGCCGAAGACTTTGTCCGCATCTTTCGAGGTGAAATCACCAATTGGGTTGAACTCGGCGGGCCAGATTTGCCTATTCGCCTCGTCGATCGCCCGGAAACCAGTGACACCCGAGCGGCTCTGGCCAATTACGAGATTTTTGGCGGTGACCTCACCACGGGCGGTAACGTCACGCCGGTGCCCAACGACAGCACCGCCGAGGTGGTTGAGGCCTTGGGCGACAATGGGATTGGCTACGCGATCGCCAGTCAGGTGATCGGCCAAGACAACGTGCGCGTGCTGCCCATGCACGGCACGCTGCCGGATGATCCCCGCTATCCCTACTCCCAGCCGCGCAACTACGTCTATCGCGGCACTGACACCCTGCCTATCGAGGTCGAAGCATTCCTGGCCCTTGCCACCAATGCCCAAGGGCAAGAAACCGTGGCCCAAGCCAAGGCCGCTGAGGCGGCGGACGTAGCAGCGGCGGATCTGCCCGATAAGGTCTCCGCTACGCGTCCCAATGGTCAAGGCTTTGTGACCGGCGATCGCGCCGGGAATCTCAACTTTTGGAACGCTGACGGCACCCCGGCGGGCGAACCCGTTGCGGCCCATACAGGCCCCGTGACCGCGATCACCTTTAGTGGCGATGGTCAACGATTGATTAGCGGTGGCGCGGATGGCACCATTCGCTTGTGGGATGCCGTGGGCACCCCCATCGGCGACCCGATCAATGGGGGCAATGGGCCGGTGACTAGCCTGACTATCCAGCCCGATGGTCGCTTCATTAGCGCTAGTGCTGACGGCACCCTGCAACTCTGGGACGATACGGGTAACCCGATCGGTGCTCCTATCACCGGTCACGAAGATGCCGTGCGCGACATGGTGTTGAACCCCGATGGCACTCTCCTAACCACGGCGTCGAAGGACGGCACCATCCGCCAGTGGAACACCGCCGACGGCACGCCTCAGGGTGAGCCGTGGACGGGGCATCAGGGTGCGGTTCAGGCGTTAGCCGCCACACCCGCCGGCGTGATTTTTTCTGGCGGTGCCGATGGTACCGTGCGCCAGTGGGATGCTAATGGGGTTCCAGTCGGCGAGCCTCTACCGGTATCTGGCCCCGTGACGGCGATCGCCGCCAATGCCAGCGGCACCAGTGTGGCCGTTGGTGACGAAACCGGTGCCCTGCAATACCTGTCTGGGGAAGGGGTACCCGTTGGCCCAGCGCTCACCGATGTGGGTGCACCCATTGATGATCTGGCGTTTACCCCTGATGGTCAGCGCTTAGTCGTGAGTGCGGGTGAAGTGCCCCAACTGCGAGACAGTACAGGGCAGATGATTCCGATTCCCAACTCGGAGGCGGAGACCGCGGATTCAGAGGCGGCTGGCATTCCCCCTGAGTTATTAGATCTCTGGCAACGTTTGCAGCGGCTGCCGCCCCAGGTGCTGTGGATTATTCCGGTTGCCGTCCTCGGGTTGCTGCTGTTGGGGTTACTGCGTAGCTTTCGCAAAGACGAAGATGATGATTTTGAAGAGGATGCGGTTGGCCTACTGCCTGGTGACGCCACCGATACTGATACTGATTTCACGAATACTGACTTTGCCAGTAACGACTTTACCAATACTGACTTTACGAGTCCTGAACCAGCTCGCAGCGAGGTGTCTGGGATTAGCCCACAAGAGGCCACTAGCTCCCTTGATTCGTCTTTGGCGCGGGCTAAGCAAACCCTGGCTGAAGGGGTCAGCCTCGGCAATGCAGGTCGTTATCAAGAGGCTCTAGATCGCTTCAATAAGTCCATTGAACTGGCTGATATTGAACGCTTGAAAGCCGCTGCAGCGGGTACAGCCCTGGTCGGTGCCAGTGCCGTGATTGCCCGCGGTCTTGCCCGCCGGGGCACTGCGTTTGCTAACTTGGGCCGCACCGAGGAGGCATTGCAGAGCCTCAACCGCGCCTTGGAAATGGATCCCAATGAGGCCGCTGCGTGGATCGGCAAAGGGAACGTGTTGGTGCAAAAGGGACAGTTAGACGAGGCGCTTTTTTGCTTTGATAAAGCGATCGAACTCAATCCTAACCTGGCCGCTGCCTGGCAAGGCAAAGGTAAAGCCCTGCAAAAAATGGGACGCGATGCGGAAGCTCGTAACGCTTTTGCTAAAGCGGGCGCTCTGGGTGGCGTTAGCGAAGATATTCCGATTGAGTTGGGCACGCCCGTTGACGAGATGCCGGCCACGACGGGGTATTCCCAATCGGGCTTCAGCGACAGCGACTTTAGCAGCAATGACTTTAATGACAGCGATTTTGCCGTCCCCCCGGTGACGCCCAGCTCCGCCACACCGGGGGTGGGCTCGATGCGACCAACTGCGCCGCCGCCCACCACTCAACCCCAACCGAGACCGACTCTGATTACGCCACCCCCGGTTGAGCCCAGTCCATTGCCAACCCCGCCCCTCCCGAGCGGCCCCATCGGCCCGATTGGCATATTTCCCCCCGAGCCTACCTTAAACGCTGGGGCGGATGACGACATCCCTGCCGATTTGTTGGCTGCGATCGATCGCCTGCCCCCCGTTGATCTTCCGGTCTCGCCAGCGCAGTCACCGCCGAGCGCTCCCATTACGCCGATTAGTGAGGTCACAGACCCCGCGATCGCACCCACCGCTGATGATTCAGTCCCGCCAGAGGTTTTGCAATCTCTGGAATATTTGCCCGCCGAAGCTGAGTCACCTGATCCGAGTGCTCCGGTTACCGCTCCGATTGATGTGCCTCCCGAAGTGAGCGCGATTTTGGCGGGGGATTCTGATATTCCGAGTGCTGAAGAGACCGCTGATGCAGCTTCTGTCACAGACCCCATGGCAGCCTTTTTCGGTAACGATCCAACGGTATCGATGCGACCGGCCGCTAGGACATCCCCGCCATCGGTCGCTGAGGCATCATCGCCCGTATCACCTCCTGACAGTCTGGCATCTTCTACGGTGCCGGATCAGCCAGATGATCTGAGTGACAGCGATGCAGCCTTGGCTGGATTGCCCCCAGATGTCCTCGAAGCGCTCAAGGGTATTCCAGAAGACTCCCCGGATAGTTTTAATCTGCCGTCGACCTCTGACACAGAACAGACGCCGCCCCCGCCCCCCAATAATCCGCGCCTGCAGGATCTGTCATAAAAGACTTCCTCGTGCTTGCGAACCAGCGGTATGGACTAATCGGTATCCGTACCGTAATTGCTGATAATGATTTCAGGCTACCCTCTGAGATGACATTCCAGGATTCCTATAGCGGGATGCGGAATGAAGAAGTCGGAAATCAGAATTGAAAAGCCTATCAAGTAAGGATTTCAGGCATTGGGGGTGACCTGAGCAAACTGTGACTTGCCCTGAAAACAACCCCGCGTAGGGTGGGTCAATTCCCTCACAGTTCACTCAAAACTCCCCACCAGTCCGCTGTCTGGCCCACCAACCCAAACCCGCAACGGACAACCGCATTTTCATCGTTTGGAGTGGCGCGCCTGCGTCATGAGCCGTTGCTATAACGCTGAATGTATTGAGTCAGCGTTATTCCAGCGCAAAGGATTCTAAAAATCCTGAAGCGGCCTTTTCGATGTTTTTTCCTTCAGGAATGACGACTAAGACTTGGTAGAGGCGATTGTCTACCAGATAGATTCGCGAACTGATCGTTGCAGGCTCATCGGTTTCTGCGCCCGTGCTAATGACGAGCGATCGCCCCGGATAACCGTCGATTTCCACCGCTTCTTCGCTGAGCAGTGTGCCTCCCAAGTTTGTCACAGCGCCGTCGCGGCTACTGTCTAGTAGAGCTTGCGGATCGGTCTCATCGACAATGGCCGAGGGATAGTCAGAATAGGCAATCACATAGGCGGAGTCTTCTGCTTCCGTTGTGAAGGTGTGAATTTCGACTGGGCCGACGGGCGTTTGGATTGCTTGCTGAGTTTCTTCAAATGGTGCCGGGGTTTCGACTCTAAACTCCCCGGCCTCTGAAGAAAAGGCTTCTCCTTGAATTGATTCTCCATTACAAGCAGCTGTCAGTAATATGCCGATGAGCAAAAAACGACTGATCCCATGTTTCATAATGCTGGTGTCTGTAATCTGTTAAGAACGGTTCATCAGGGCGTCAGGAGAAATGCCATCAACTCAGCTGATTGACTCAATTCCCAAAATCAATCTTTAGAAATCGACATCAATATCTTCTTCCTCAAGGGCATCAAGATTGTCGATGCTGTCCGTTAGCTCGTATCTCAGGTCTTCTAGCGATTGCTTACGACTACGGCGAGAAACTCGACGATATTTTTTAGGCGACAGGCGCGGTTCGTGCTGAATTTGGCCATCATCCGTAATTTTGATTTTGAAGGTGGCGTCTGGATCAGCAGAATCATGGTCAAGTTGAGTTTGCAGCACACAGCTATCCAGAAGCTGTAGATAGTCAGGATAGCGCTCCCAGTTGGGGGCCACCACACATCCTGGCTCTGTTCGATGCAGGCAGTCGGTAAACTGGCAGCAGTGACTTTGCAGGCGATCGCGGATTTCTGGAAAACACTCTCCGAGCACTTGCGGTGTACAGGCGATGTCAGGCTGGTTGAAACCCGGTGTGTCAGCTAGGAGTCCACCGGTCAGGAGTTCAAACAGCTCGACATGTCGAGTCGTGTGACGACCCCGGCCCAATTTGCCAGATACGGCATTGACCCGCAGCTCAGCCGCTGGAATGAGTCGGTTGATCAAACTTGATTTGCCCACGCCAGAAGGGCCAGATACGACCGTGATGCGATTTTGTAAGGCGTCAGCAAGGGTAGATAGACCGAGATTTTGTTTCACGCTGATCATCACCGAAGCATAGCCCCAACTGCGCAAACGCGCCTGCCAAGCGGCCTGGGCGTCGGCCTCTAAGAGATCACATTTGTTGAGACACAGACAAATATCCAACCCGGTCAACTCGGCTTTAACCAAAAACCGAGTGAGCTGATGAACATCTAAGTCAGGTTCGGCAAGGGCAAAGACCAGTAATATTTGATTGGCATTGGCCACCGGTGGTCGATCTAACTGCGTTTGTCGCGGTGAAACGGCTGCGATTGCCCCTCGTCTGCCTTCCCAGTCAGGGTCTTCAACCTGGACGCGATCGCCCACCATGACTTGCTGACCCACTTTTTTGAGCCGGGCTCGGCGCGTACACAGCAAAGTTTGTGGGACGTCTGCAACGCCATCCACTGCCTCACCGAAGGACACGGACCCCTCTAAGCGCACTGAATAATAGTTAGCCTGCACTGCCGTCACTGTGCCCCAGAGCGCTCCCTGTACGGCTGTTTGACCAGCAAAGGTAGGAGACGTCATCGGGTCATGCCAGAGAATTACGCACCTGTAGTGCGTAGTAATCGTCTTTCTCCATCAATTGTTCGATGCCATAGCCTTCCATCTTGAGGCTATCGGGCACTTGAGCCACCGGTTCACCGGCATCGATCCAGACTTCTAGCAAGGTTCCGACCGCCATTTGCTGCAGCTGCAGCTTGGTGCGGACAAAATTAATGGGACAAGGCGTGTTGCGCAGATCTAACACCACATCGGGAGACCGGGACGGTGCCACGGAGTCATCAACAGAGTTAGGGAGAACGTCACTCATCCGCGAAACAGCCCTCCTAAAAAGCCCTCAATACCCCCGCCCTTACTCACGCGATCGCCGCGCATTTCGGCAAGCTTCTCAACCATCTCCCGCTCTTCGGGCTTCAACCGAGTCGGAATTTGCACCTGCACAGCAATTAAATGATCGCCCCGACTGACCGGATTACCCAGCTTCGGCACGCCATGGTTTTCCAACGTCAAGACGGTGTTGGGTTGAGTGCCCGCAGGAATCTCCAGATCGACTTTGCCATCAACGGTGTCGACCTCAATCTTGGCACCCAAAATGGCCTGTAGGTAAGTAATCTTCAAGTCTGATAGAACATTGACTCCATCGCGTCGGAAGCTAGCATCTTCCTCCACAAAGAGATACACATAAAGGTCGCCAGCTGTACCGCCCTTTTGACCCGCATCCCCTTCTCCAGAGACGCGCAGGCGCGTGCCGTTATCAACCCCGGCTGGAATCGTAATCTTGAGCTTTTTACTTTCTTGCCGATGACCGCTACCACCGCAGGTCTCACAGCGCTCTTCGACCATTTCGCCGGTGCCATTACAGGTCGGACAGGCCGATACCTGCGCAAAACTCCCAAAGGGCGTTCGGGTCGTTCGTCGAACTTGGCCGCTCCCACTACAGGTACTGCAGGTAACGGGGCGGGTTCCCGGTTTAGCACCAGAACCGTTACAGGTGTTGCAGGTCTCTAAATGGCCGATCTTGATTTCCTTTTCGCCACCAAAAACCGCTTCCTTAAACCCCAACTTCAGGTCGAGCCGGAGGTCATCGCCACGGGTCGGTCCCCGTCGCCGCCCGCCCGCTTGACCGGTGCCGCCAAAGCCTCCAAAGAAGCTCTCAAATATGTCAGCAAAGCCCATATCCGAGAAATCTTGAAAGCCTCCTGCTCCAGTCGCCGCACTGCCGACACCTGCTTCGCCAAAGCGGTCATACCGCGCTCGCACCTCGGGCTCAGAAAGCACTTCGTAGGCGCGATTGATTTCCTTGAAAACTTCCTCAGCCCCATCCTCTTTATTGACGTCAGGATGATATTTGCGGGCGAGGCGGCGGTAGGCTCGTTTTATTTCTTCCTGGTCTGAGCCACGAGAAACACCCAGCAGTTCATAGTAGTCACGGGCCATAGACGTCTATTGCCAACGCTGAATCAACATTACGATACGTTTATCTATTCTATGGGACGTCGCCTCAGTTGAGCAGACAACCTTTCCCTCCCACCAGAGTAGCTTAGTCAATGGCTTCATAGTCAGCCGTGATCGTGGCATCTAGATCGATGCTGCCACCTTGCTCGTCCGGATCAGACGTTTCTGATTCGGCAAAATCTAGGGGTTGGGCAATCGTTTCGTTAGCCTCCTCTAGGGGGACATCGACGTTGAAGTCGACCACTTCGTCGCCCTCTTCAGATTGCTGATACAGGGTGGCACCAATGGTGAAGAGTGAATGTTGCAGGCCCTCCATGGCATTGCGCAAGTCTTCGGGCGCGATCGCTTTATCTTGCATCGCTGCCCTCAATTCAGCAGCTTTTTCTTCTGCTGAAGCTCTTAGAGCGACATCCATCAAATCGCTGTTGTCACGCAGGGTCGCTTCATAGCTGTATAGGAGACTATCGGCTTGGTTGACCAAATCAGCGACCTGTCGCCGCCGCTCATCTTCGTCAGCAAAGTTCTCGGCATCCGAGCGCATCTTTTCTACTTCATCGGAGCTGAGACCGCCGGTGTTGGTAATGCGAATACTCTGAGCGCGGCCAGTCCCCTTATCGCGGGCGGCTACTTGCAAGATGCCGTCGGCATCAATTTCAAAAGAAACTTCAATCTGGGGGACGCCGCGAGGTGCTGGTGGGATCCCCGCCAGCTGGAACTTGCCTAAGCTTTTGTTGTCTTTGGCCATGGCTCGTTCGCCCTGGAGGGCATGCACCTCAACCGAGGTTTGACCATCGGTCGCGGTCGAAAAGATTTGAGTCTTGCTGGTTGGAATCGTGGTATTGCGCTCAATGACCTTCGTAAAGACTTCACCCAAGGTCTCAATCCCTAACGATAGGGGCGTGACATCCAGCAGTAGCAGATCTTTGACCTCGCCGCCCAAGACCCCGGCCTGAATCGAGGCTCCCAAGGCAACAGCTTCATCTGGATTCACGGAACGATCGGGCGATTTCCCCCCAAAAAATTCGGCAATGGCAGATTGCACCGAAGGAATCCGGGTTGATCCCCCCACCAGCAAGATCTTGTCAATTTCTTCGGGAGATAAGTCAGAATCCTTAATGGCTTGCTTGACGGGCTCAAGTGTCCCGTCAATGAGCGCTTTCGCCTGCTGCTCAAACTGCTTGCGACTCAGGCTCATTTCTAAATGCTTCGGCCCGGCTTCATCGGCGGTAATAAACGGCAGGTTGATCGAAGTCGTTTGCATTGACGACAATTCGATTTTGGCCTTTTCGGCGGCTTCACGAATGCGTTGTAGGGCCATGCGATCAGCAGACAGATCAATGCCCTCCTGCTCACGAAAGGCTTCAATCATCCACTCGGCGATGCTGTTATCAAAATCATCACCCCCTAAGTGGTTGTTGCCGGAGGTCGCCTTCACTTCAAAAACGCCATCACCCAGCTGCAGCACTGAAACATCAAAGGTGCCGCCGCCTAAGTCAAACACCAAAATGGTCTGCTCTTGATCCTGTTTATCTAGACCATAGGCAAGGGCTGCCGCCGTCGGCTCATTAATAATGCGCAAGACTTCGAGGCCGGCGATCGTGCCAGCATCTTTAGTCGCTTGGCGTTGGGCATCGGTAAAGTAGGCTGGAACCGTAATCACAGCCTGGGTGACTTCTTCGCCCAGGTAGGCCTCAGCATCTTGCTTAAGCTTTTGCAAGATCATGGCAGACACTTCTTGGGGTGTATAGGTTGTGCCACGCACCTCAACGTCTACCGTACTGTCTCGTCCTGAGACACAAACGTAGGGAACCCGAGACCGCTCAGCCTCTGTATCATCCCAACGGCGACCAATAAACCGCTTAATGCTGTAAACCGTGTTTTCCGCATTGGTGACTGCCTGCCGCTTGGCCAGTTGGCCAACTAAGCGCTCTCCGTTTTTGCCAAAACCAACAATACTCGGGGTTGTGCGTCCCCCTTCGATGTTGGTAATCACAATCGGCTGACCACCTTCTAAAACGGCAACACAG
>JBHJJI010000275.1:0-3782 GCA_050042805.1 Leptolyngbyaceae cyanobacterium | reverse complement strand
ATATCCCCTGTGGCCACTGGCACACTCTCATCCGGATGGTGACTCAAGGCCTTTATCAGCTGATGCAGGCGCTTAGCATGTCGTAAATCCTGGAAGTAAATCGGATTGATTTCTTAGCTAATCCAATCTTGCATGAGGGGGTTCACTCTAGTGGGAAACTCAATAGTGAAACCTTCGCGCAATTTGAGCTCGAAACGCCCTCACAGCAATCTTTCTACATACTTATGCGTAATGGATAGCTTTCTCAAGGGGGGACTGAGGGGGGATCTGCCACCCCTCAAAGCCTCGACGACATCCTCCTCGAACGCCTCGTCGCCCTCAACGCCCAACGCGCCGAAGAAGAACGCAACGGCCTGATCCGCTGGCTCCGTCCCGAATATCAGGCCCCCGACCAGGTACAGCCCCAGCAGACGACCCTCGCAGGCATCGTCGAACCCGAAGAAGCGATCGTCGAACCTGTCGAGCAGAAAAAGTGGCCCGCCCAGCCCAAAGCCCAGCTCGCCGCCATCCGCGATCTACTCCGCACTACCCCCGGCGACTGGACCGTCAAACAAATCGCCGCCCAATTCAAAGGCCGCACCACCCAAAAGAAACTCGACGCCATTACCGAAAACCTCGATCGCCTCGAATGGTTCGGCCTCGTTATCTCCGAAACCCGCGACGGCCTCCCCTATTGGCACTATGCCGACGCCGCCCAGGCAGCTTAGCGCCTCAAACGAACATCAACGCTGCCGCTGGTGGCTGTTGCGAAGTCTAATAATCATGGGTCGCAATTCACAAGACCTAATATGATATGTGGACATAATTATTCGGAGCGTTTGCTGGGATGGGAATCAGTCCTGCGGTTGCCTTTACAACAATTTTGTTAGCGCTGATGGTGGGGGCGGGCGTGGTGAGTTCTTCGTGGGGCTATGCCCTAGGGCGGCAAGCACTAACCGGGGTGCGCCAGCCCGATGCCCGACCGGCCAGCAGTGCAGCGTCGAATCAGGCATCTCCGGCTTCGGGTGATGGCTCGATGCTGCAGGATGAGCAAGAAATTATTCGCGAAGTCCAGTTGCGCATGTCAGGCGGCTCGGTTGATGGTGGCGAATAGTTTGTCCCGTGATTTACTCGCAGAGCCTGTCTGTTCCTGTGGTGGTGCTGCGGCAAGGCTCGTGGCCAGGGTTGCTGAGCTGTTTTTAGGGCTGGTGATCGCGCCGATTGATCGAGCGCGCGCTAGCGCGCAGCGGCACAGCAGGCAACCCCTAACGGCTGCAGGGCTAAGCTTAGTCCACGTCTTATCGACTGTTCCCGTCTTCTCTTCAAGCTCATCTTTTTCAAACCTATAATGCTTGCTCAGACGGATGTGCCGCTGCTCGTTGCTGCCCCAGCCTTGACCGGGGTGGAGATCGCGGTGAGGGTATTGTCGGTACTCGCCCTGATTGGCATCAATGCCTTCTTTGTGGCCGTCGAATTTTCGATCGTGTCGGTGCGGCGATCGCGCATTAATCAACTGGCCGCTGCGGGTGACATTCAAGCCCGCACGGTACAAAGCTTTCAACGCAGTCTCGATCAGCTACTGTCAACGACGCAAATTGGCATTACCCTGTCTAGTCTGGCCCTGGGGTGGATTGGGGAATCCACCATCGCCACGGTTTTGCTGCAGCTGTTAAATCAGTTGGCGATCGCGGTGCCCTACGTTGGGGCGATCGCCCATTCCATCGCTATTCCCCTGGCATTTTTTCTGATTGCCTATTTGCAAATCGTGCTTGGCGAGCTCACCCCCAAGGCCGTGGCCATGCTGTATCCAGAACGGCTCGCGCGGTTATTTGGTCCCCCGAGCCTCACCATTTCTCGACTCTTTATGCCATTCGTGTGGGCGCTCAATCAGTCCACCCGCTGGCTGCTGCGACTATTTGGCACGCAATATACCGGCAGTCAGAGTTGGTATAGCCGCATCACGTCAGAAGAACTACAGCTGATTATTAGCACCTCGACCGAATCTCAGGGCTTAGATGAAGAAGAGCGCGAACTGCTGAACAACGTGTTCGAGTTTCGCGACGTCGTCGCCGAAGACGTGATGATTCCTCGTACTCAGATCACCGCCCTGCCCTGCACGGCGACGCTGCAGCAGGCCTTAGACACGATTGCGGAGACCGGCCACTCGCAGTTTCCGGTCGTCGGGGAATCGTTAGACGATGTCTCAGGCATTTTGTCGCTCAAGGATTTAATTGGCCCGCTAGCCCGCCACGAAGTGACCTCCGATAGCGATATCGATGACTGGATTCGCCCAGCCCGCTTTGTGCCGGAGTATACGCAGCTACGCGACCTGCTGCAGATTATGCAAAAGTCGGGCAAGTCGATGGTGATGGTGGTGGATGAGTTTGGGGGGACGGCGGGGCTCGTGACGCTGGCCGACATCACGGGCGAAATCATCGGTGATAGCAACGAACCAGAGGAAGATGTCGAGGTGCTGGTCAGCATGTTAGATGACCAGTCCTATCGCGTGCGGGCGCAAACCTACATCGAAGAAATCAATGAGTTGTTAGAGGTTGACCTACCGCTCGAAGAGGATTATCAAACCCTAGCGGGCTTTCTCATTCATCGGTTACAAAAGATACCCATCATCGGCGATCGCGTCTCCTATAACGGGTTTGAGTGGACGGTGACCGAGGTTGATGGCCCCAAAGTGATCGAGGTTTTAGCCAAACGATTGACGTAAGCAATACTGTCCGTTAACCGCTAAAGAGCAGCGCTAGAACCGCCAAACACCGCCCCCCATGATTGAAATTATTTGCTAGAGAACCCATGCGATTGAAAGCCTTCTCATTGCCGACCTGCGGTTATCGCCATCGGTGGATTGCCTGGGGCATAGCCTTTTTGCTGGCGCTCAGTGCCACCCTATGGCTGGGTCAACCCAGCTCCGCCCAGTTTTCCCTGCCTGACGGGTTTGGCCAAGCAGAGCCAGCAGGGCCGCCTAGTGATGTGACCCGTTATGGGAATTTAGAAGCCGTCACGGTGCAATCGCCCTTGAGCATCAACACTTTGTTCACGATTGCCGCGCCGACCGTTTATGATCGCACCCCTGCCGCGATTGGCGATCAGTTCCCCGTCGAGCAGCGGGCTCAAGAAATCCGCGCCAAGCTGTTGCTCTTGCTCAGCCGCCCGATGGATCCAGAGACGATGGAATTTGCAGTCTCACAGCTGAATAACGTCACCGTGGTTGACGTGAGAGATGCGCAATATCCTCGGCCCTTAGTTTTAGTGTCTGTAACCCGGTTTGATGCTGATTTTAACGGTCAACCGATTGATCAACTGGCAGTCAATTGGCGCGACACTCTGGAACAAGAACTTCGTCAGGGCCTGCAAAAGCTGCCCCGCGACCAACAGCGAGTGTGGCAAATTGTGAGTGGGCTGCTACTGCTGACGCTAATTCTCACCGCTTTAAAGTACGGCTTATATCGACGTCAAAAGCAGCTGCGACAGCAGAAGCGGGCGATTAGCACGACTGCCTCTGAGGTGCTATCTGACCCCGACCATCCGGAAGTATCGGCTGCTGTTACGCCTGACCAAATGACGCAAGCCCGAGCCAGCTTTTTGCAATCGCTGCAGCAGGTGTTTAGCCTCGATCGGCAATTGGCGGCGCTCGATCTAGTGCAATGGTTGCTGTTTTGGCTGTTGATTTTGGCCTGGTTCGGTGGCGTTACCTGGGTTTATTGGGTTTCCCCTTATCTCTTTGATCGGGAATTCCGCTTTCTTCGGGGCCTGCCCAACTTATTTCTCGTGTGGTTTTTAGCCGGATT
>JBHJJI010000274.1:0-38425 GCA_050042805.1 Leptolyngbyaceae cyanobacterium | reverse complement strand
ATGTTGACCACAGAAACTCAACTCCTTGATTACCCCTTTGAACATCTCCAGCGTATGCCTAGTCCCTATATCCGTAAAGCCCTGAGGACAAGGTTCATAAAAACTTCATGGCGAATCGCGATCCCCGTAAAGTGTGTGAAGAGTCATCCAAACTGGGCTCATTCTGCCCTGTAGTCCAGTCAAGTGAGGGGAATAAATCGTTGAAAATACGGATGTTCAGCCTTACGTAGATTCCCGCAATCCATCTCGCGATGCCTTTATGATTGCTTGTTGATGGACGCAAATAGTCCTGGCGGCGAGGGATCGGGAATGAGGGAAAGCCTGACGATCGCCCCTTCATGACTCTGAAGTCAATGAATAGTCTGCGCCCCTCGTTTGCCCCATGGCTAAGGCTGGTTATCCTTGCGGCGATGATTGCCTGCCTAACAGGGATGACAGGTCTTAGGAGATTTTCGGTAAAGACGATACCCGTAGGGGCGGGTTTTGTGAATGCTTGATTGCTATGGAATCAAGGTTTCTAGCTAAACCCGCCCTGACAGTACCGGTATATTCTTTCTAGGAAATCTCCTGAGCTGATAGCGGAGGGCGGGCGCGGCCAGAAGGGTTATCCATTAATTGACAATGCGCCCTGCAACGGATGAAGTTGACTGCACGCATTAACGCCCGTGCCCCTGAGAGTTTGCCAGCTTGTGTTGCAACAGCCAGAGCCCACCCATACTGGCCGCGCTGGCCCAGGCTAGGCGACCACTTTGCAAATGCCCGGTGAGCAAGCAAACGCTGCCACCGACAAAAAATATCAAGCTGCCGCTACCCGCGATCGCCAACATCGCTCGAATCGCCTGCGTACTCGCCAACAGCTGAGCCGCTAAATCATTGCCCACTGGCATCGGTACTGAGGCTTGCAGCGCCGCTTCAAAGGACTCATATTTGGCGAGATCAATCTGATAGTAGGTGCCGAGTTCCGCATCTCTCAGCTCTTTGACGGAGTATAGGCCAAACTGCTTAGTGTGGGCGATCGCCCGGCGGATCTGCTGTTTGGTCGCTAGCGATCGAAACGCCTCAAAGATCGACTCTCGATAGACGCCAGTTTTTGCCATTGCGAGAATGCGCTGGCTCAATTCGGTATCAGAGAGGCGAGAGGCAATTGGCGACATTGGTTGGGCGACTACTGGGGACAAATAATGGTGAGTGGCCATAATACTAACCCTCAGTAATCGGACTCTCGATGCCATCTTGGCAACGCCGGGGAGCCGAGGGGCAGGGGTCAGATCGATAGTCTTGTTTCAGAGCATCGGTATCACTGCTGAGTGGTTAGTTTGAACGTAGTTTTGATTTTATAGTAATGATGTATTAAAACTGTCAAGATCTGTGGAGCTGAGAAAGCCCGCCCCTGGCTTCAGAGGATAACGGGAGCACCGGCCCGTAAGTTGAACCTCTACCCCCCCTGCCGAGAAATTTCAGAGTTTTTTGCCCTTGGGGGGTGAAGGTCTTTGGCAATCTCGATGAACGATCATGCCTGTTGATGACGCCCGTTAGAGGCACTGGATTAAAGAGCCGCGATCGCACCGTTCGTAAAGGCGCTGCTAGACAGTGAAGTTGTTCACAGTTCTGGCAGAAAATAGTGATGGATGATGCCGCCTTTCTCGATGCCTTTGAATCGGCAACTCTAACCCCTGAGCAGTGGAATCACTATGCTCACCTGCGGATGGCCTACCTGTATATTCAAGCCGGTAGCTTTGATGAGGCGATCGCCCAAATGCGCATCGGTATTCAGCGCCTCAATCAAGCTCATGGCAGAGTCGAGACCGAGTTCTCTGGCTTTCATGAAACGTTGACCGTTGCGTGGGCGCGGGTGCTTGCCGCTGCCGCCGCTGCCGAGGGTGGTCAGGCCACCTTTGCAGTCTTTATTGCTCCCAGACCCGAGCTCCTCGACAAATCCTATTTGCGGCGATACTACTCGCCAGAACAACTCTTTACGCCACTGGCGAGACAGACTTTTGTCGCGCCTGACATCCGAGCCTTGCCTGCTCATGGTGGCACGATTGATGATATAGCAAGCCGCAGTTTGATCAGGTCACCCCAGATGAATTAAATCACCATCTGATAGGCTTTTTAACTCCGACTTCCGACTTCTTCATTCCGCATTCCGCTATATCGCAAACCGCAGTTTGATCAGGTCAACCCCCAATGCCTGAAATTACTATCAGACAAGCTTTTTAGGCGTTGCTGAATCAAAGTATGGATCAATCTGAGCTGCCAGTGATCTCGCCCCCTTTTCTTGTATGCCCGGAGGGCTTTAAGCCCCCTTTCTTGAATGTCTGGAGGGCTATGTTCTGGGGGACTTTGAGAAATCCGGCTCCCCCAGAATTGGGGGCTGGGGGCAAACTCATACCGTAATTTAGCAGCGCTGCTTTTTAATGCCGACTTTCGACCTCTGCATGCCGACTTCTGCGATAGAACTGCACTGAAGCCTGCTATCGACCACGAGGTTGACGCGCAGCATGGCGATTGGCCAGTGAGGCAACCTATCTATGGAATCTCGACTGCTGGGACTACAAACCCACTAGCTCACGAAACCAATCGTCATTGCGTAAATCGTTGAAAGCTGCCTCGCTTTGGGCATCGGAGCGCAGATTGGGATCGAGCCTGACTGCTAGTTGGAGGTTTTCGAGGGCAATATCATATTCTCACTGCAGGCTATAGTACAGGGCTTTGTGGTAAAGCGCTTTGGCATAGTCAGGGTCAATTGCTAAGGCTTTGTTGAAGCTGGTCAAGGCTTCTTCGTCGCGACCCAGTTTCATCAAGGCGAGCCCTTGGTTATCCCACGCTTTCGTGGCATTGGGGTTAAATCGAGTCGCCTTATCAAACGATGACAGCGCCTCCTCAAAGCGCTCCAACTCCAAGGCCGCCAAGCCCCGATTCAGCCAGGCCACCGCATCATTGGCCTGAATCTCGATCGCTTTATCAAACGACTGAAACGCTTCTCGATGCTGCTGCAAAACCCCGAAGGAAACTCCCCGATTGACCCAGGCTTCTTGGTAGTCTGGTTGAATGGCCAGGGCTTTGTCAAACGCCGCGAGCGCCTCTTCGCGCCGCCGCAGTCGGCCCAACACCATTCCCCGGTTGACCCAGGCTTTAGAATCTTCAGCGTCTAGCATCAACACGCGATCGAAGGCTTCCAGCGCCTCTTCGTAGCGCTTGAGTGTGCGCAGGGCGAGCCCCCGCTCAAAGTGAGCAGTGACATTATCGGGGGCCAGTTCAAGCGCAGTGTCAAAGGCAGCGATCGCGTCTGCTGACCGCTCCAGTTCGACTAACGCTTGGGCCTGTTTGAGCCAAACTTCCACATTGTCAGGTTGAATCTCTAGCGCTTCGGTGTATTGCTCTAAAGCGGCGGCGGTGTTGCCGTCCGCCAGTAACTGATCAGCGGCGGTAATGCGCTCCTCAGCGGACATAAAGAGGGTGGGTCGGTTGGCCTGTAGACGGGCTAATAGACCGGTGACGTTTTCGAGTTGCTGCTGCGTATTGGCGATAAAGGTATTGGCGACATACTCGGGCGCGACCTCGCCTAAACGCCGCATGATCGCTTCTTTTTCGCCCTGGGCCTCGGCTTGTAGGGTGATCAGCCGCTCTTGCACTGTGCGTTTGACCGCCTCAAGATCCGCAATGACGTCGGTGCGACCCGAGGCAATGTCTTTTTGCAGTTCCGTGAGCTGATCGGCAAACTCAGTTTCCACTGTTTCTAAGCGTTGTTGAGCTTGCTGCTGCCGTTCCGCGCTTTCCTGTTCTAATGAGCCGACATGCTCGGTCAGCCGCTGGTCGAAGTCATCGAGCTTGCCCAACATGCGAGCGCGGCGGTCAAAGACGACGGCGCGCACTTCACCCAGCTGACGGCTGAGTTCAGTTTCTAAACGATTGAGGGCGTCCAGGGTCGCCGTTGCGCGATCGCGGCTCTCGCCCTGCAACTGCTGAATCGTTTCGGCAAATTCGCTGGCGCTGCGTTGCACGTCTTCCCACGTGACCGTTTTGCGCGTCTCCAAATCGTCGATCATCTGAGTCAGTTGCTGCTGGAAGTCGCCAGCACTAGCTTCCAGCTGATTCAGCGTCGCCCCTTGCTGTTCATCGACCGCACTCTGCAGCGCGGCAAACTGGGCCACAAAGTCATTGGCTGACTGCTGCATATCGGCCAGGGTTTGGGCTTTGCCAGCATCAATTTCGCCTTGGTAGCCGCTGAACTGGCCCAAAAAGTCATCTAAAGAGCGTCTTAAATCGGCTAACACACTGGCGCGTTGAGCCAGGACCTCATCCTTAATCTGGCGAAACTGTTCGGCAAAATCCTGCGTCGATCGCTCCATGGTTTGCAAAGCGAGATCGCGATGCCCCAAGGCGCTGGCCTGCACCTCATCCAACTGCTGATCGACGATCTGCTGACGGTTGGTCATGGCATCCATGACGCGCTGCTGGTACTGCTCTAGCTGCGACTCTAAATTGTCTCGCAGCGATTCAAAGTAAGGGGCAAACCCTTCCTGCAGTTGTTCCAGGTCGGCCAAGGCGCGATCGCGGATGGCTTCAACACCGGTAGTCAAGTCTTGCAGGCGATTGGCAAAGTCTGTGGATGAGGCATCAATGCCCCCCAGCGTTTGTTGTTTGTGGTCATTGACCTGATCGGCGAGCGCCGCCAGCTCCTGCTGAAAGGATTGAGTCGTGGTTTGCACAGAGGCCAGTATCTCAGCCGTTTGCGTCGTGGCGTCGGCCTCAAATCCAGCGGCGCGCTCCTGCATTTGCGTTTTGACGGCGGCAGCCTGTTCGGTCACGTTCGTGTCTAGCTCATTGAGCGTCTGCTGCAGGGTGGCTACCTGATCTTCCCAGTCTTTCAGCGTGCGCACCTTTGAACTGTTGATGTCTTCAATCGCCTGGGTCAAGGCGTGGCGCTTTTCGGCCAGCGTGTCTTTAAACCCTTCGGCTTCTTGCTCAATGTCATCGGCGATCGCTTCGGCATCTTTCAGCACGCTGTTCAGTTCTCGGCTGGCCGTCCGGATCTTGTGTTCCAGATCGGTCATTTGATTGAGCTGACCTCGTACCACCGTGGCCACCTCTTGCACGACGGAACGCCGCAAAAACCACAGCATGACAACCCCGAGCACAATCAGGAGCGCCAGCGCCGCCAACAAAATTGAGACGAGGGTGGTAGCGCGGGTAAAAGCGAGATTGGCTTCTTGTTGGAGACGTTCAAGATCTTCTTGGTCTTGAACGGTGAGCGATTGGGCTAAGATCGGGCGTGTTTCGGAGAGGGCCGGAGCGGCGAGCCCAGGCCCGCTGCTCAATAAGCAAAGCAACACCAGCCAGCCACTCTGCCACCCACGCGTTGAAAGGGAAAAGAAACGATGCCGCATTGGTCTTGCGATCACACTCAATAGAGGAAATGGCGCTCAGCCCTAAGCATAGCTAAAAGCCCCGTCAAGAATACGCCTAGCATACCTTGAAGCTTTGCCCAGTAGCGTTTTCCTTCAGTTCAGGGAGCCAGAGATATGATCCTGGTTCTCTCAAAAAGACGACAAATCTGCTCCTCTCCGGCCTTGCCACGATGGCATTGGCAGTCTGATCACTGAGTAGGGTATCTGTCGTGTCGGACGGCGACGGCTGGGCAGTGCTGTGAACGGTGCAGGGAGAGCGTTCAATCCCGTGACCTCATTGGTATCGTGATTCGACATAAGGTTGAGAAACGAACATGCCATAGAATAAGCGTTTCACCCGGCTCAGCTTCGCATTCTTAATTGGAATCACTATAGTAATGACCATTCGGTAAAATCGTGGTGCGATCGCATTCTGCCGTGTTCAGGTTGACTGCCGCCGCCCGAAAGAGCGTCGCTCCGTTAAAGCAAGCCTGTTTCAATTTTGCTTGAGATAAATTGGCTCCGGTCAAGTCCGCCCCAGTTAGGTCAGCGCCCTGCAGATTCGCGCCCTGCAAATCGGCTCTACTCAAATTGCAGCCGCGTAAATCTGCCCCGATCAAGCAGGAATATCGCAGATCTGCCCGAGACAAGTTAACCGTATTGAGACGCGCCTGGGTTAAATCAGCGGATAGCAACTTGGCATCGCCCAAATTACCGGCTTTGATCACGACACCGCAAAGCTTCGCCTGACTTAAATTGCTGTAGGGCAAATATGCCTTATCGATTACGGCGGCAGTCAAATCAATCTCTCGCAGATCACAGTCAAAGCCGTCAGCAAACTTCAGAAAAACCTGCTGAAATTGACGTTCGCCCAAGCCATAGCGATCAAGCAAATCTGGAAAATCCAAAGTTAGCATCAGGTTACAAATACTCTGCAAACTCACAGGGCACATCAACAAATTCAGAAGATATTGTGAGCCAGTTGAATCAGGGGGCAATGCTGTCAACGAGACATCCTTATAAGTCAGGAAACTGCCCCTCGATTTGCGCTGGGCTGATCAAAATCTCCCAACTGACAAGCTCATCAAGTTGCAATTGCCGGAAAGAAAAAACTGCCAGCACTGCTCATGGGCAAAGTTAAAGAACTGCAACGCGAATTGTCTTCGGCTGCAAAATATCTTCACGAACTTTTGTAAACACTTGTCAACTTACAGCGAGGATTCGCAAACAAGAACAGCCTTAAAGATGTTTTTGGATTTGTTGCGCCGATCACACTTTACGAAAGTGCTGTTTGTCTGTGATTAGTTAAACTTTTCGAGGCAATTATCTTGGTTAATTCATGGATGAGGGGTATTGCTAGCCGCGATCGCGACCATCCAAAGATAAAGAAGCGGGTCAAGCTTAATGCGGTTTTCGTTGGTCTAAACTCAGTCAAGTCTCCGGGCCTTTGGGTGATCGGCCAAGGCTAACGTGTGACTTAACTTGAAGTGCTAGGTTTTGTCAGCGAGCAAGTGGATAGGTTTGCCGAGACTGGTGACGCAGTCGCTGTGGTTGAACTCCAGATCTGGTTCTGCCGTTTGCCACGACAGCATCCCAGGTCACTTGTCCGGGTGCTGGGGAGACGGCAGCGAAATGCCAAAGGAGTGATGCCGCTGCGGTTAAATCGGTTTAGGTCGTTGCGTGTCAGGTTGTTTATTCTAACGTTGCTCAACATTGGTGCAGTCTCAGGTGATGATTGCCAATGGCTAGCGGGCTGGCAGCGATCGCCGCACAATAGTGGGAAGGCGGTATTTTGAAGTCAAGGCGGGGTGAGCCCCCCGTTTCTAAAGCAAGTTATGAGCTATCAAGATTCGATTGCGGAGCACTTTCACGATCGCACGAAGTACAGCCCAGACACCCTGGCAACGGCGGCGGGGGCCATGCAAGGGCCACAGCCAGAGCCGTTTAAAACCTATCAGCTGGGCACAGAAGTCGACTTGAAGCCCTTCTTGGACGAGTCTAAAGTGTCGGCGCAGGCGTCCCAGACTGATCGAGCTTGGGCTCGCCTCTCCCATTTTTTGATCAACGTCTATGGCTTGACGGCCCAAGTCAACATGCTATCGGGGCAGACGTTTTACCTCAGAGCAGCGCCATCGGCAGGCGGATTGTACCCGACTGAACTGTATCTCGTCTCGCGCGGGCACTCGTTGCTGCCAGCTGGCCTTTACAACTATCAGGCGCGGACCCATAGTCTCTGGCGATTTTGGGACGACCATGTGTGGCAGGCTTTGCAAGCCGGGTGTTTTTGGCACCCAGCCTTGGAACATACTCAGCTGGCCGTCGTGTTGACCACCGTGTTCTATCGGTCGGCTTGGCGATATCAGGCGCGGGCCTATCGGCGCATTTGTTTAGATGCGGGTCATGCTTTAGGGAACTTAGAACTAGCCGGAACCCTGGTTGATTACCGACCGCATCTGATTGGGGGCTTTATTGACTCAGCGATTAACCAGCTGCTCTACCTCGATGAGACGGCTGAAAGCACGCTGGTGGTCGCCGCCCTCGCCGATCTGCTACAGGTTGACCAAAACTTGCCGCGACTGAACACCACTCAGCCTGCCCCGCGCCAAACAGAGGTTCTTCGCCTGGCGGATGATGAGCTATTGCCCTCTCTACATCAGGCGACTCAGATTGAGCGGGATGACGATTTTCGCTGGCAGACCCGAACGCGTAGCGTCGCTGAACCGATGGACTCAGAGGCCGTTGCTCAGCCCGATGACAAATACAATTTTCCCTTTGGCGTAAAAGTGTCGACGGTGACCTCGCCGATTCACTGGGACGATCGCCTGCAAGGGCTGGAAAAAACGATTCTTCGGCGGCGCTCTACCCGAAAGTTCAGTGGGGCGTCGTTGACCTTGGATGAACTCAACACCGTGTTGGATTTCGTCTATCAGCCTCATCACTATGTCGAACAGGGACTCGACAGCGATCCAGATTATTTTGACCTGAGTCTGATTCAGACCTTTGTGGCTGCATCTGGGGTGGATAGTTTGGAGGCGGGGTGCTATTACTACGCGCCGCAGAGACAAGAGCTTCGACAAATTCGCTTTAAAAATTTCCGACAGGAATTGGGTTATCTCTGCCTGGGGCAAGCGCTGGGCCACGATGCCGGGGCCGTCATTTTTCATACCGCTGATTTAAAGGCGGCGATCGCTCGCTACGGCGATCGCGCCTATCGCTACTTACATCTTGACGCGGGGCATTTGGGGCAGCGGATTAATCTGGCTGCCATTCGACTGGGCTTAGGCGTCAGCGGCATCGGCGGCTTTTTCGATGACCAAGTCAATGATGTGCTTGGGATTCCTGACGATGAAGCGGTTTTGTACATCACGACCTTAGGGCGGCCAGCGATCGGCCAATAAATTCTCTCCATCGCTGCTCGATGGACCCGACCATCGACTCGCTGACTGCGGAAAACCCAGATCGCAGTAAGCTGAATCTAAGACAGTTCTACGACAGTGCAACCGAGTTTCTTTCTGCCATGGTCACAATCAACGAAAATTATTTGAAGCTCAAAGCGGGCTACCTCTTTCCAGAAATCGCCCGTCGCGTTAAAGCATTTGCCGATGCCAATCCCAATGCCCCCATTATCAAACTCGGTATTGGTGACGTCACTGAGCCCCTGCCCGAAGCCTGCCGCACGGCGATGATCAAAGCCGTTGAAGAAATGGGCGATCGCGAATCCTTTAAAGGCTACGGCCCTGAGCAGGGATACGAGTTTCTGCGCGAGAAAATTGTGCGTCACGATTTCCAATCGCGCGGCTGCGATATTACTGCTGACGAAATTTTTATCTCTGATGGCTCTAAGTGCGACTGTGGCAACATTTTGGACATTTTTGGGGATGACAATAGCATCGCTGTCACCGACCCCGTTTACCCGGTGTATGTCGACACCAACGTTATGGCAGGGCATACCGGGCCAGCACGCGATGACGGCACCTACGAAGGGCTGATCTACTTGCCCATCACTGCTGACAACAACTTTACTGCGCAAATCCCCGACCAAAAAATCGATCTGGTGTACCTCTGCTTTCCCAATAACCCAACGGGAGCCGCCGCTACACACGCTCACTTACAAGACTGGGTCAACTATGCCCGTCAGTACGGTTCCTTGCTGTTGTTTGACGCCGCCTACGAAGCGTTCATTACCGATCCAGAGATTCCCCATTCGATCTATGAAATTCCGGGCGCGCGTGACTGTGCGATCGAGTTCCGCTCGTTCTCCAAAAATGCTGGCTTTACTGGCACTCGCTGCGCCTTTACGGTGGTTCCTAAAACCCTTAAGGTCAAGGCTTCCGATGGGACTGACGTGGATTTACATCGGTTGTGGAACCGCCGTCAATCCACTAAATTCAATGGAGTTTCCTACATCGTGCAGCGCGGGGCAGCGGCGGTCTACAGCGACGAAGGCCAAAAGCAGGTGCGCCAACTCATCCGCTTTTATTTGGAAAATGCTCGCATCATTCGTGAAAAGCTCTCAGAGGCAGGTATTCAGACTTTTGGTGGGGTGAATGCTCCCTATGTGTGGGTCAAAACTCCCCCGGTCTATCAAGTTGGGAGTTTTTTGATAAGTTGCTGCATACCTGCAACGTCGTCGGGACACCGGGGTCTGGTTTTGGTGCCGCTGGCGAAGGCTACTTCCGCATTTCGGCGTTTAATACCCGCGATAACGTTGAGCAAGCCATGCAGCGCATTATCGATAAGTTCAGCGCTTAAAGCGTTGTTCACCAATAGCATCTCGCTGGCCGAGACTTGACAATGGCAACCTCCGACAGAAAAGTTCTCTGTTCTGGTGAGGTGAGTGAGGCGTCAAGCTCTGAGGTGAGTGAGCGCCAAAAGCAACGAAAACCTGAGCTTGCTCTGCGGGGCTAATGGGTGATGAGGGTAAACAACGAAAGACGGGAGGGGCGATCGCCCCTCCCGTCTTTGATTTAAACGGCTATGCAGTTCAAAGCCCGTTCAACAAGGCTTGCTAAGCCAGCTTCGCCCGCTTTTTGAGCGCCATGACGCCACCGAAAATCCCCAAGCCCAAAGCCAGAGCCGGTTCGGGTACATCACGAGCGGCATCAGTACCGACAAACTTCCAGTCGGGGCCGTTGAACTCGCTCTGGCTGATAAAGCGAATCGTATCGACGGAAGCACTCTCAACACCCAAGTCAGCGAAGATATTGATGCCTAAGGAGCCAACGTCTTGAGCACCATTGGTGATTTCACTGGTGTCAATCGCGTAACCGGCATCAAACCACATTTCCTCTTCGATGAGTAGGCGAGTACCGATGAGATCACCATTGGCATCCACTGCTTGAATAGCGAGGTCGCTGTTCATGCCTCGCTCCCAAATCAAGAGATTGTCAATCACCTTGTCGAACTTGAGGTCAATAATAAAAGAACCATTGTCTTCAGTATCGATGATGTGGTTGAGGTTGTTAGTGCCTAGGTTGGTTGCGATATCTTCTGCTGTAGCATCTTGAGCGCGAACGCCACCGGTCGCATTGTCACCAGTATCGGCACTCGCCGCGCCAGTGTTGCCTCCAGCAAAGGGATCGTTAGCCACAATTTCAACGGTAGAGACGTAGGAAAAGTCGTCAATAATCTCGTTGCCAATTTTGACTGACTCTAGCAAGATGTCGCCTTTAGGCGCGTTGTTAACGGAATAAGTTGTATCAAATTCAAAACCGAAACTCTGGGCATTGGCGTTGCCGGTCAGAGAGAGTAGAGCACCTGTGGCAATACCAGTTGCCACCGCTAGTTTGGATAAGGATAAGGTCATGGTTGCCACCAAAGTAGGACTGTCACGTTTCAAAGGTAACCAGGGCAAATCGAGGCAACGACAGCGATGGCACCCAAAATAAAAAGGGGCAGACTTTATGGTTTCTTCGCAAATGCCTCGTGGCCACTCTGTTTCAGGGTGAATTGATGAAAAGGCCTGCTTTTTAACCGTGACGATAGCTGGAGTAGTCTCGGGCTTTAACGCTGTATGCCTTGCTGACAGGTCGTTTTGGGATCACTTAGAGACTACGGAGTCGTTCCCATTCTGGAGTTTCCGAAATTGCTCGGAGGTGACTGAGTGCTTTTACGGAAGCGTTTTTAGATCCGGAAATTTGAGCTGATATTTAAGTTCAGTGGTCTGTTGATCGCGGCACGTTGTCAATGCATTGGATTGATAATGCGATCGCTGAGATGGGTTTTCTAAAAGACAGAAGCATCTATCTACTCATCACGATGAATATTTCGGTCGGGCTCGCATTTTGTTTGGCCTACGTAGCAGGTTTATTGCTCAGCTCGGCGGCGGGTTATTTCACCGTTGGTACTTTAGCGATATCTAGAGCTGGCGTTATCGGTGGTCTGTGCTTGCTCGGGGTGGCCGCGATCTCTCCCCGATATCGTGCGGTCGGCTGGCGGCCTCAAATTTGGGCAGCGCTAGCCTGTGTATTTTTGCTGGCGTCGGGATATATGACGGTGCGATCACCGGTTGCCGGATCTGGTGATATCAGTGTTTATGTTGAACGGGCTGAATCAATTGCGCCGACTCACGTCATTTCAGGCCGGGTCATTGAAGAACCCAGGCTGAATCGAGCCTTAAAAGGGCGATTTGCTTTGCAGACAGAGCGGCTGCAGATTCAGAATGCTGAGGGTGAGATCACCTTTCAGATGGCAACTCAGGGACGACTGTATGTGACGGCCCCGCTATTGCAGGTGACCGGATTACATCGCGGACAGTTGGTCACAGCCACAGGACGTCTCTATCGCCCCCAAGCCGCTAAGAACCCAGGCGGTTTCGACTTTGCCTCGTATCTCAAGCAACGGAGTATCTTTGCCGGATTCGTGGCGACTGACTTGCAGTTTCAAACAACCCCAAGGTGGGGCTTATGGCGCGTGCGGCAGCGCATCGTGCGGACTCACCTGCGAGCGTTGGGTAGTCCTTTGGGGCAATTGGTCAGTGCCATGGCGCTGGGCCGCAAAGCAGTTGACTTGCCCGAAAACATCCAAGCGTTGTTTGCCCAGGTGGGCTTAGCGCACACGATCGCCGCTTCCGGATTTCATGTATCGCTGCTGTTGGGTAGTGTACTGGCGCTGTTGCGATCGCGGGCCGCTCGTTTACAGGTGAGTGTAGGCGCTATGGTTTTAGTTGGTTACGTGACCTTGACCGGCTGGCAAGCCAGTGTCATTCGGGCGGCCATTATGGGCGCGGCAACCTTAGCTGGTGTAGGAACCGATCGCCCAGTGATTCCCAGCGGGGCCTTGTTGCTCGCGGCGACGGTCATGCTGTTGGTGTCTCCGCAATGGCTTTGGGATGTCGGCTTTCAGCTCAGTGTGATGGCCACCTGGGGCCTCATCGTCACCGTGCCTGCAATCGTCCGGCGCTTGAGGTGGATGCCCGTGACTGTGGCGTCACTTGTGGCAGTGCCGGTGGCGGCAACGCTGTGGACGTTGCCACTGATGCTGTATCACTTCAATGTGATTTCTGGTGTCAGCATTCTGCTGAATGTCGTTGCGACGCCCCTCGTCACCGTGATCAGTTTGGGCGGCATTGCTAGCAGCGCCTTGGCTTTATTGGTGCCAACTCTGGGTCAACTGATGGCCCAACTGCTTTATTACCCGACTCAGGGTCTGGTGTGGTTAGCGCAAACGAGTAGTCATCTGCCGGGCAGTGCAGTGGTGATCGGTCAAATTTCGCTTTGGCAGCTGACTGGACTCTATGGGGTTCTGCTACTCGGTCTTTGTCCTTTCAGTTTTCGAATAGCCAGACTCAAGCCTTTGTTACCCATTGTCTTTGGCGGATTGTTGCTAGTGCCGATGGGATGGCAGTCCCTCACTCAAAACCAAATTACTGTACTGGCAGCCGACGACGAACTGATTTGGATCCGGCAGGTGCACGGTCAAATTACGCTGATTAATAGTGGAGATGAAAACACGGCTTTTTATACCGTTGAGCCTTTTTTGAAACAGGCAGGCGTGAACCAGATTGATCAGGCGATCGCGCTGCCCGCTGATCTCGAACACGTCTTTGGGTGGCGCACCTTGCTGCAGCGATCGCCCAGTCGCCATCTGTATAGCACGGGTGAACTTTCCGCCCTCGCGGACTTGACCCAGGAATTTCATTCACTGCAGCCTGGTCATAGTCAAAAGATTGGCCAGCAAACGATGCAACTGTTGGGGATAGAAAATCCCATTTTAAGGGTGACAGCCCCTCAAAGTTGGCTACTGCTCCCGCCGCTGTCTTTGGAACTACAAGCGTATCTGGCCCAATCAAGTACGGCTTTAGAGAGTGATGTGCTGGTGTGGTCAGGTGGGGCCATCAGTGACGAACTGTTGGCTGCTGTCAACCCCCAAGTGGTGATTTGTTATGGTCGCAACTTGTCAGAATCCATCGAGCGCCGCCTGCAGCAATCAGGCCGACAGGTATTCTGGACTCATCGTGATGGAGCTGTTACCTGGCATCATCAGCGCGGATTTCACGCCTATCTTGAAACAAAACACCGGAATGCCCGCCCTTGGGCTTAAGTGATCGCTCCGACAGAGGGTAGAATACAGTCACCTGGAGAGGTGGCAGAGTGGTCGAATGCGGTAGACTCGAAATCTATTGAAGGGTCACACCTTCCGAGGGTTCGAATCCCTCCCTCTCCGTTGAATTTCAGGCTTTGCAGCAGATTTGTTTTGACTCGTTTAAGGTCAAGTTAATTTGGTTTTGACAGCCAAATTATCATTACGGCAGAGTCAATCAGTTTGCAGCCAGCTACTGTTCTGAGCTGATGGAAAAGCCGATCGCACCATAGAGTTGCAGACTCGTGGCCACGGTGCGATCGGGGTATCAAGGAGCGCGATCGCTCGATGCCATCAGATCATCCTAGTTAGACCGCTGTTGCGGGTAACGTGAACAGATCACCGATGGGATTGGTGAGCAGAGTGGCTAAGTCGGCGACCGTTTCAGCAATCTCAAAAGAATCTTCGCCCACTGAAAGGATGCCGCTAATCAGTCCTTCATTGAGCCTGATGTCACCACTCGTTTGCTCCAGCAGGCTCACGGCTTGAGCTCCTAGATCAGCCAAATCCACCGTCGTTTCAAAGATCTCTGTTCCCGAGGTGGCCAGCACATCGAGTAAACCATCGGGTGTCAACGCCGCGTCTATCGATAGGCCGGTGAGGGTGTCGATGACTAAATTGCTGACCAGCTCATCAACTTCAAAGCTGGTTGAGATTGGGCCAAACTGACTGTCAATTGCCAATGTCGCGGTACCGTCGTCTAGCGTGAGATCGCCCGATAGGGACGACAGTGGCACGATGATGGGGGAACCGATAAACAGTGGCACTTCGAGATTGCCAGTGTCGAGGTTGAGCGTCGCATCAATGCTGCCTAAAGCTGTCGGCACCTCAAAGGTGTACACCGCTTCTGGGCCGAAGTCGGTGGTGAAATCAAGGGCACCGATGGGCGTGTCCAAATCAACGTCCAAGGCTCCATTGGCAACATCAATGATGCCGCTGATGGGACCAAGCTCCGTCTCGACATCGATCAGCAGTGCTCCATTTTCAATCGGTAGGGCGGTGTCTACCGAGGACAGCAAAACGCTAAACCCATCAGCGGCAAACGTCGCTAAATCGAAGTCGATGACCTCAAAGAGTTCATTTTCAACCTGCAATGTGGCATTCACAATGCCATCAACGAGGGACAGCGTACCGGTGGTGTCGGCGAGAAATTCGATCGCTTCGGTGAGGAACTCGGGGCCGTCGAAGATCGCTGAGAAGGTATCGGTGGCCGTTGTGAGGATGCCGTCGAAGACGCCCGCGTTAATGGAGATTTCTCCTACAGCCGTTTCCAGCGTTTCCAACCCGTCGAGCAAAAACGCCTCAGCCTCTTCGCTGACGGTTGAGACGAGTTCAAGCACCGAGGTGGTGTCAAAAAAATCGCTGTCAGGAACGATGCTCAGGAGTGCATCCTCCGGAACGATGGAGCTAAATAAGTTTGATAGCATGACCCAGTTTTTTAATGAAGGACATCCGTCGGGCGCGTGCTCATGATGGAGCTTAGCGGATTTTTACGTAATTGTGCGTAACTTGCAGAATTAAAACTTAAGGTGTGTCTTACAAGCCGAATGCAGTCGCTAGAGCTATCAAGCGTTTGGGGGATCGGGCAGGCCGATCGCAATTTGATACAGCTCTCGCTTGGTGTGGGGAGTTTCTTGAGCCAGTTGGCGACTGGCCTGCGATCTCGATAGACCGGCTGCGATCAAGGTGGTCAGACGCTGTTCGATCTCTGCTGTTGAGAGCGGGCGTTCGGGCTCTACTGCCTTGCCCGCTAGTACCAGGGTGAACTCCCCCTTCGGCGTAGTCGTCGTGAAATGGGCGATCGCCGCCGCCAAGGTGCCTCGCCAGACTTCTTCAAACTGTTTGGTCAGTTCGCGGGTGACGGCGATGGGGCGACTGCCCTCGATGGCCGTGTGGAGATCTTGCAGGGTAGTGAGCAACCGGTGGGGGGCTTCGTACAGCACGAGGGTGCGATGCTCCGTGGCCAATTGCTCAATGTGTTCGCGGCGATCGCGGCCCTTGGTCGGCAAAAAGCCCTCAAAGACAAAGGGCTGCGGGGGCAATGCTGAGACGCACAGAGCCGTAATGGCCGCTGTCGCCCCCGGAATGGCGACCACTCGAATATTCGCTGCGGCACAGGCTTCGACCAGTTCATAGCCCGGGTCAGAAATGCCGGGCATCCCCGCATCACTCACCAGAGCGACGTCATTACCGGCTTGCAGGCGATCGAGGAGTTCGGGCAGGCGTTTGCGCCAGTTATGAGTGTGGTAGCTCGTTTGGGGTGTAGCGATCTGAAAGTGATGCAGCAGCTTGCCGGTATGGCGTGTGTCTTCGGCGGCAATTACATCCACCTGCTGTAGCGTGTCGATGGCGCGAAAGGTCATATCGCCTAAATTGCCAATGGGGGTGCCCACGATGTAGAGGGTGCCGGGGCCGTTGATGTCTGTCACCAGAGTCTCGTTGTGGGGGCTGTGCTTCAGGATAAACTGAGGCGCTGACGAATGGAGACTCGAATGAAAACCGGGGTCTTTGTCGGGCTCATCACTTTAGACTGTATTTATCAAATCCGGCGATCGCTGCAGCCCAATGAAAAACAAGTAGCTGAGGCCATGCTGTTAGCGGCGGGCGGGCCAGCGACGAACGCCGCGATCGCTTTTCAGGCGTTGGGCGGGCAGGCGCGTTTAGTGGGCGCTTTAGGACAGCATCCGCTCACCACCGTTATTCGTGATGATTTGGCCCAACAGGGGGTGGAGTTGATTGATCTGACGCCTACGGCCACCGAACCGCCGCCGTTTTCCTCCATTGTGGTGAATGTGGAGACGGGCGATCGCGCGGTCATTTCGCGGAATGCGGCTGACCGACCAACGCCTCACGCCCCGTTTCCCAACACCCTGCTGGATCAGGCTGACTGTCTCCTGCTTGACGGACACCAAATGGGGTTGGGGTGTCATCTGGCCCAACTCGCCCGCTCCCAACAATTGCCGGTCGTGGTTGATGCCGGTAGCTGGAAACCGGGCTTTGACCAGTTGCTGCCGCTGGCGACGACGGTGATTGCTTCAGCGAATTTTTGTCCTCCCGGAGCTGGAGCTGAGGTGGCCGCGATCGCCTATCTGAGATCGCTCAACGTGCCTCAAATCGCCGTGACGCGAGGTGGTGAGGCGCTGCTCTATCAGGCTGAGTCTCCTGCTGGTAGTCAATCGGGCACCTTACCTGTACTTGTCATCCAACCCGTTGACACGTTAGGAGCGGGCGATATTTTTCACGGTGCGTTTTGTTATTACGCGACCCACAAGGCTGATTTTGTCACGGCGCTGCACCAAAGTGCGGCAGTCGCCACCCTCGCTTGCCAGTCATGGGGCACTCGCCGCTGGATCGACCAGTTGCCGCTGGCTCTGCTGTCGCCCGATTAATCGCCTCAGTGCAATCCTCATCGGGGCTGATGTCCTGGGTAGACTAAGGCTGAATTTTGCAGTTAATTGCTGGGGAGGATGAGGCCATGGGGTATGAACAAGAGCTAGCAGTGGCGCAGGCAGCGGTGATCGCAGCGGCTCAACTGTGTGAGGCGGTGCGCCGTGACATGGTGCCGGAAGCGATCGAAAAAGCTGACAAAAGTCCGGTGACGGTCGCGGATTATGGGGCGCAGGCAATTATTTGTCGGGCGCTATCGGAGGCGTTTCCCGCTGACCCAGTGGTGGGCGAAGAAGATGCGGCTGCGCTGCGATCGCCGGCGATGGCCGATCGCCTCAAGCAAGTGACCGGATTTGTCACCACGGTGCTCGGTTCCACCACCCCGGATCAAGTGGCGCAGTGGATTGATCACGGCAACGGTGCGCCGGCTCGCCGCTTTTGGACGTTGGATCCGATTGATGGTACCAAGGGTTTTTTGCGGGGCGATCAATATGCGATCGCCCTGGCGCTGATTGAAGACGGTGACCTCAAGGTGGGGGTGTTGGGCTGTCCGGCCCTCAGTCTGAACCAGGGAAATCCCGGATTGTTGTTCACTGCAGTGCGCGGGGGCGGCACCTGGATGCAGCCAATTGCGGGAGGCGAGGCCAAACAGGTACAGGTCGTGCAACCCGGTGATGGCGATCGCCTGCGCTTTGTCGAAAGTGTTGAAGCCAGCCATGGCAACCAGGCGGAGCAAGAAGCAGTTGCTGCTGCCGTGGGCATTACCCAGTCGTCAGTGCGAATGGATAGCCAAGCGAAATATGGTGCAGTTGCCGCTGGTGAAGCCGCTCTGTATCTTCGTCTACCATCTCCTAAATATCCCGACTATCGCGAAAAGATTTGGGATCATGCGGCGGGGGCGATCGTGGTAGAAGAGGCCGGTGGTCGGGTTACCGATATGCACGGCAAGCCCCTGGATTTCTACACGGCAGTCAAAATGATGAACAACCGAGGCGTTGTGGTTAGTAACGGCACCATTCACAACGACGTCATGACGGCCCTGAAATAAGGGGCGTGTGCCAAAAGGCATCGCGATCGCTAGGATTTAGCCCTGTTAAAACCGATTCTCTGAAACATGGCTACGGCTCTGGCTCCCCTGCCCCTAGGCTCCCCTGCGTTGCCAAGATGACATCGGGAGTCCGATGACTGAGAGTTGGTATAAACCCTGGCCGACAGTGCTTGTATGCTGGGGACGTGATTGTCCTCAGAGGATCTTCTGCCAGCACGCTTTCTGAAAGGTGCATTCGCTAAGCGTAATGCACCTTTCACGAGGTTCTTTCATTGCCAGAAGCTGTCTAATCTCGAATTCTGAAGGCGTTAAGCAACATTCAAGGCGCCATGTCGCCGCAGCCACTGTTTTTGTTCAGCAGACAAGCCTGAGGCATCTGTGAATAAAGCGCCTCGTACGTAGGCTCCCTGCCACTGCACATCCGTGAGCTGGGCGTTTTCTAAATTGGCGGCGCGCAGGTCAGCACCGCGCAGGTCAGCACCGCTGAGATTGGCATATTCCAACGTGGCGCCGTAGAGCGACGTCTGACTGAGGTCAGCCTTCATCAAGCTGGCATTCCAAAAGTCAGCCCAATCTAGCTGCGCCGATTGCAGCACCGCTGCCGTCAGATCGGCTCCCTGGAATGAACAGCTCAGGGCATCGGCTTCTGATAGGTTGGCCCCGATGAGAATTGTCTCCTGCAAATTTGCTTGAGTTAAGGTTGCCGTCGCGAAGGAAACGCCCGCGAGGATTGCGCCTTGCCAGGAAGATCGGCTGAGTTGTGCCCCCTCAAAGCTGGATTGACTGAAGTTGGCCTCATCTAACCGAGCTTGGACTAGACTGGCTTGCTTAAAACGAGACTGGGGGCCACTGACGTTTTGCAAGTTGGCTTGGTCAAAGCAGGCGTGGGAAGCATCCACTTGCGACAGTGACGCGCCATAAAACTGGGCTGATGTCGCGATCGCCCAGCGCAAATCAACCGTATCTAAACAAGCTTGTGTCAATACGGCTTCAGTCAAAGCCGCTGACTCTAAGCAGCTACCGGTCAAATCGGCTAATACTAGGGTCGCGTGAGCAAAATTCGCTGCTCGGCATGATGTGTGCTGCAGTTGGGAGAGACGTAAATACGCTGACGAAAAATCGCCGCGATCTAGGCGACGATGACTCAGGTCAAGATTGCTCAGTTCAGCCTGGGCCAATGACTGCCCAGCTTCAACTTTGGCTAAAACTCTAGAAACGTCTAACTGAGCCATAGAACCCCCACTGCTTGAATTTCTATCGTAATCTGTTTTTGTATCAAGAAATACAGAACAAATCTTGAAGATTCCGGTTTTTCGGCAAGCAGTTAGCGAATTCCTCGTCGATCACATCAGAGGAGGTGAAAGGCTGGGGCATGTTTCATCGCACTCTGAGCCGTTTTAAGGGGTGGCGAGTGACCATCTAGCCAAATCAGGACGATAGATAGCGGCTTTTCACCCCCAAGCGTAATCGACAGCACTGACAGCGCCCTTTCAACCAGTGTTAGTAAGAAGAGGCGATCAAACACGTAGGTGGCTGAATCAAGTATGGATATTGTGGAAAGCATTGGCATTGGGCTGGGTCTTGGGGCCGCTGCCGGATTCAGAACCCTAGTGCCGTTTTGGGTGTTAAGTGCCGCCGCTCTGTTCGGCCATCTGCCACTGGCAGACAACATGACCTGGTTAGGCACCTATCCGGCTTTTATTAGTTTGGCGATCGCTCTGCTGATTGAAGTGCTGGCCTATTCGATTCCCTGGCTGGATACGGCCTTGGATGCGATCTCGCTACCCATTGCTGCCGTCGCGGGCACGCTGCTCATGGCGCTAGCGGTTAGCCAGTACGATCCGCTTTTGCAGTGGAGCTTGGCAATTATTGCGGGGGGCGGCACGGCGGCTACGACCAGGGGACTCTCTAGTTTGACCCGGCTGTTCTCAACCGCGACCACGGGCGGGCTCACCAACTTTGTGGTGGCGATCGCCGAACTGACGGGTGCCGTTAGCCTGTCCGTTTTGGCCTTGACGACGCCGTTGTTTGTGATTGCCGTCGTGATTGTCGTGATTAGTGTTCTGGTGGTGTTAGTGATGCGAGTGCGATCGCTGCGTCGGCAATCGGTAGGCACTTCTGACTCTAGCTCTGCGTGAGATGATGGCAACGAAGTGCCTCAACCGCTGAAGTATTGAATATTCTAGCTGTTGAGAGATTGGTCTTTATCGCCCTCAAACTGCCATGCCTACTCCTGAATCAGCCCCCCAAGAAATCACCGTTCAGACCTTGGCGCAAATCCTGCAAGCCGCTCCGCCTGACCTACAGCTCATTGATGTGCGTGAACCTTGGGAGGTGGAAACCGCCGCCATTGAGGGATTTGCGAATTTGCCCCTCAGTGAGTTTGCCAATTGGGAAACTCAGATTTATCAACAGTTTGATCTGGAGACGGAGACGATTGTGATGTGTCACCACGGTATTCGTTCAGCTCAGATGTGTCAGTGGCTGCGGGGTCAAGGGTTTACCCAGGTCAAAAATTTGGCTGGTGGTATCGACGCCTATTCAATGGCCGTTGATCCGACCGTGCCTCGCTACTAAGAAGAGTTCTACCAAAAACGATACCCGTAGGGGCAGGTTTTGTGGATGCCTGGTCGCGATGCCACAAGGTTTCTCGCTAAACCCGCCCCTACCATAACGGTATATTCTTTCTCAGAAATCTCCTAAACACTGCGAGTCCGCTGCGGCAGAAATGAAACTATAGCAAGCCGCAGTTTGATCAGGTTACCTCCAATGCCTGAAATCACCATCAAATAAGCTTTTGAATTCTGACTTCCGACTTCTTCATTCCGCATTCTGCTGTACCTTTCCAGGTTCTCTGCTCCCCTGCCCCCAATGCGTCCCTGCTATCGGAATGGTGGGTAAAATAACGCCGTAGATTAACAGGCGATCGCTCCCAGCGGGAACAATCGCGCGCCATCGGCCTTCTTATCAAAGCATCATCATCGCGACGCTGACCGTTTTCGCTTTGACCACATACTGTTGACCGCTGAGCATCAGGTGCATCAGTCCCCCAAACTCAGCGGTGGACTGTATTTGTGTCAGGAGCTGACAACCCGCGCTATCTTTAGCGCTTTCTCAGATCTCTTTCAGGGAAAACGGCCACAATTGACGTCAACCATTAGCCATGACTGTAAGGGGGGTGCCCATGGTGATGCATCGACTGACTGCCTTAGTGATCGTGACCCTATCGTCGACGGTACTCCGCTTCGGCCTGGTGCCGATTGTTGACCGCATCATCTCGCCCACAGGTGACGGCTTTGTCATCATGGCAGCAGAAGCTGAGCCCCCTCGCCCCCCTACTCCTCTCGGGGCTGTTCCTCGGGATTAGCCTGAGGGCAGCTCAAGATGTTGGGATGCTGCCAACTAATGGCGATCGCAATCCCCTAAGATGGCCCTTAATCACAAATGAGCCTTACAGAACAACCGCTATGGCTGTGCCTATCTCGTTAACTCCAGAATTCGCAGTTTCAACTCAGATTACAGCTGCAGACTTTCCCGCACTCGCCGCTGCCGGTTATAAAACCATCATCAATAATCGACCCGATGGCGAAGAGGCGGGACAACTCACCGCAGCGGCAGCCCGACAACTGGCTGAGCAGCATGGCCTCAATTATGTCCATATTCCGGTCACCATGCCGGAACTCACAGCTGCCACAATCGACCAGTTTGAGACTGCTCTACAGGAAGGTTCTGGCCCCGTGCTGGCTCATTGCAAGTCGGGTACTCGCAGCTGCATTTTATGGGCGATCGCTACGGCGCGACAACCCACTACTTCGTTAGACGATCTGATGAGCCTCACTGCACAGCAGGGATACAACCTGGATCGGCTGCGTCCTATCATTGAGCAACACGCTCAATTGGGATAGTCAGCGTCAGTTCCCAGATCCTCAATCCGTTTGCCTAATACTTTCACTAAAAAAGGGCATTCAACCTGGTCGAATGTCCCCTTTTTTGAAATTTAGAGTTTAGCAATTCAGCGAAATCTATGACTCGACATCAATCGTTCTCACGTCGATGTTGTTGGGATCCTGAACGTCACTGTTGACGGTATTTCCTCGCTGATTTAAGTATCCCAAGAAAACTTGAGAAAGCTCAGCGACTAGCAGTGTCGCAATCGCGGCATCGTCAATCCAGCCAATGATGGGAATAAAGTCCGGTGCAATATCGATGGGCGAAATCAGGTAAAGTAATGTTCCACCAATCAGCAGCCATCGGTATTTCGGATGGCGCATTGTTTGCTTATACCAGGTGTAAAAAGACTGAGCAAAATTTTCCATGCCGCTGATATCCACTAAGCTTCGATTTTCATTATCCTCAAAGCAATTCGTTAGCAACAGTGCAGAAAACTAACCAATCTTAGGGGGACAAGCCGTATTGTTGGCCTCCTAGGCTGCTCACTCCAGGACTTGCCGCCAATGTATCTAGCCAGTAAGAAATTCCTCTGTCTAAACGATATCGGTGAGGTCATCCGATCAGAATGCTCTTCCCCAAAGCACAGTACATCTAGGTCGACAGCGGTAACAGAGGCTGTGAAATCGATTGCTCGCTGATGCCCTGAGGATGCTAACTGCGCCATGGGAGACAAGGTAAATCCTACCTAAATGTCTACGTCCTATGATAGATGGGCGTGGGTCAGCCTCGTCATATTATCGGGTCACTCCTGCAGTTCCACGTGCGGTAATTCGGCTATATTTTACGATGACGCATGATGGCGTGTTCAAGGGCGGGAAGCTTTAATGCTGAAAGTCTTTCTTTCACTGAGCTCGGAAACAGGTTGATGTCTGTGATTCTCTTTTAAGGTTTCTTTTATGAGCGTTTACACCCCAACAGAAATCCAGTCGATTGTGTCAGCTGCTATGAATGTGGGCATGGCTGTTGCCATGGTTGACATGGGTATTGTCTCGACCGCGATCGAAGCTGCTGCCATTACCAACCAAATCACCGGAGCTGCTGAAAAATATCCTGGTAATTCGGTTATTCAGGCTGCTTTTTCAACGGAATCACTTAGAAAAATAGATATTCAAAAGCCCAAAGTTCAGCCTGAAGATATCAAATCAGGGGCCTTCGTCACGCAAGCAGTGACTCAGGTGAGTACGGTTGCTGAGATGCTCAAAGGTCGAGCTACCGAAACCGAAATTGTCGAATACAAGCAGTTTGTTTATGACTGTGGTGATGCGGTTGCTAGAGCTGCAGGCAGCGGCCTGTTTGGCACAGGAGCCAAAGTTAGCGAAGCCGAAGCAGCGACCTTGACTAAGTTGAAATCTGCCCTCGGACTTGCCTAGCCTGAGTGACCTCGGCGGTGATGTAATTAGCCCAAGTTCATTAGGTCACGGTGGACAAGAATAAAGTTTGTCGGGATAAAAAAGTTGTCCTCAAGCCGCACTGTAAGTTTGTATAAGTCAGCGATCGCTAATTTTCTAAAATCTTCAAAGGCTTTTGAAACTGGCCTGCTGGTTTATTCCTCTGCATCTCTTTTCTTTAAACTTTGAAATGAAAGGCATTGTCATGCATTTGGTTCGCTCCCTCAAACGATTGGTTCCTCTCGTTCTCGTCCTCGTCATTACGCTCACTGCCTGTAGCTCAGCCCCCTCTAAATACGATCAAGTTCAAGAAGACACGACAGGTTTTAGCGCTCCGGCAGCGGTAGACAAGACAGCGGAAAAAGGCGGTACGTTCAACCAATTCTTTCCCGAGGCGGAAGGCGATTACACCGTAGTTCCCTCCCAAGAGAAGCAGGGTTTTGCCGAATATAAGCTGAAGCGCGGTGGTGAAACCGTGGCCATGCTGAGTATCAACGACACTATTAGTTTGCCAGCCGCCGCCGCTAAATATGAAAACGCTACGACGATGGTCGCTGGCTTCCCGTCTGTGGTTCAGGGCAGTACTGCTACCGGACTATTGGTCAACGATCGCTACCAGGTGAAGGTGCTTTCCCGAGATGCCTCTTTTACCGAAGCGGATCGAGCGGCTTGGCTAGAGAAGTTTGACCTGCAGGGATTATCTCAGTTAGAAGCGGATACCAAAGCTTTTCGGAAGGCTCAAAAAACCGCTACGCCTGATATCCGGACTGCCCCACAAAATTCTGAACCCAAGACAGCACCGACATTGGTGCCCCAGCCAGCAGGCTAATGACCGTCTGTCTCAGTAGTAATCATGTTGTAGGAGCGCATTGTGAGCAAGAAAATTTACGAGAAAGTCGACAAGTTGCCCAAGGGTGGCCTAACGGTCATGGCTCTCAACAGTCTGGATAAGTTTGTGCCAGGACAGTGGGAAAACCTGGTCGGATTTGACCACACCATCAAGCAGGTGACCGGCGAAACCGATGAGGCCATGGTGCAGGCGAGCGGGGAGCGGGCGATCGCCCTGTTCAACGACAAATCACAGGGGTATCAGCGCGCCCTGTGGATGTATGAATCGGTAGACTCCGCCTCAGGTTTGCTGGGGGCCGCAGCCATGGCCAACCGCATCGGTCAGGATACCTTTCTCGGCTTTTTGAAGAATATCTCGCCCAAACCAGAAAAGGCGCAGACGGTTGATCTCGTCGTCAAGCTGGTCACAGAGGTGGTGGCGTTCTGTCATATCAACGGCATCCCAGGTGATAGCTTGGGCGACTTTTTGGCTGCCTTGGGTGACTATGGTGGCGAGTCGTTGATGCGGATGGCGGCGCTGGTATCTTTTGATGGGGTGATTCCCCTGGGAGCTGATTTCAGCGGCAAAGCGCTCAAGCTGATTAAGGGCATGGGGCCTTCTGACTTGGATAATAATCCGACATTCAAAGGCGTTAAGGAAGAGATTCCGGGCAACAATGCGAAGGGCAAGTTGTCCTTTATGACCGAAAGCTTTGAATCTACCAAGGGCTGGATGGACAAGTTCGTCAGCGATAAAGGGATTACCCAAGGCAACGTGGTGGACAACCTGTCTGGCTTCGTAGAAGGCTCGAAAAGCAAGCTTGACTACCTAGGAGCCTTCCTCGATGTGTCGGTGAAATACTACGAGCACACGGGCGTGCAAACCCTGGCGCGTCGCCTCATTGAGCGATCAGTGGCGGAACTCTAGTCAGGCTTCTTCAGGGCAATGGCTCATGACGCGGGCGCGGCGCTCCAAAAGATGAAAATGCGGTTGTCCGTTGCGGGTTTGGAGTGGTGGGCCAAACGGCTGACTGGTGGGGAGTTTTGAGCAGACTGTGAGGGAATTGACCCACCCTACGCGGGGTTATTTTCAGGGCAAGGAGCCTTGCTGTCAGAGCTACCGAATCCCGCTGTTAACCCGATATTAGGTCGTTGTTCTCAAAGGCAAACATCGCTATGAATCACTTTAAAACCTTAGCTTTATTAGCCCTCTTGTCGGGCCTGTTAGTCGGCATTGGCTACCTCGTGATTGGTGGCCTCACCGGCATTTTGGTGGGTGTAGGGATGGCCGCTGTCAGTAACCTGGGTTCTTGGTATTTTTCTGACAAGATCGCCCTGAATGCTTACAAAGCCCAGCCGGTCACGCCCGAAGCCGCCCCTCAGCTCTACGCCAGCGTTGAAAAGCTGAGCCAAGAGGCCGAAATTCCGATGCCGCGAGTTTATGTGATCCCGACTCAGGCGGCTAACGCGTTTGCCACGGGGCGTGATCCCAGCCATGCTGCAGTCGCTGTCACCGAAGGCATTATGGCTCTCCTGAGTCAGGAAGAACTGGAAGGGGTGCTGGCCCACGAGCTGTCTCACATTCTCAATCGCGACACGCTGACGCAAGCGGTCGCTGCCACCGTCGGGGGAGCCATCTCTTCCCTCGCCTACTTTGCTCAATGGGCGAGCTATAGCAGCAGTGACGGCCAAGGGCGTCGCGGCAGCAACCCCATCGGTCTTTTGCTAGCGGTGTTTGTGGCCCCCCTAGCGGCCACCTTGATTCAGATGAGTATTTCTCGAACGCGCGAATTTGCCGCCGATGCCGGAGCCGGTCAGTTAACGAAGAATCCACGGGCTTTGGCCAATGCCCTACGCAAGCTGGAGGGCAGTGCACAAAAGGCCCCGATGCCAGGCAATCCAGCCTTTGAGCCGCTGCTGATTGTCAATGCCTTTTCGAAACAGGGGTTGAGTAATCTGTTTGCTACTCATCCGGATACTGCTGCCCGCATCGAGGCTTTGGAAAGTCAGGCTCGGGAACTAGCTCAATTAGTATCAGCGCCATCGGCTTGAAGGAACGATGCTTGAAGGAACGATGGATGAGCGATCGCACCGCTCGTTCTGTATGAGTGCCAACGTGTAGTTATCGCAGTCGGGATCACCGCGATCGTCCGAACTTCGCCAAAAGCGTTCTCTGATACAACCCTTGGGAAGCATCCCCTATAATGTGAGCTAATGACAGCTGGGGTGGAGAGGATTATCTTCTCTACCCCAGTCTTGTCTGGATCAGTTTTGGTCTAGACATCTTTTGCTTTGTCACTGTTCAGCTGGGTTTCTGAGCGATGGGTGGACTTTCGATATCCCCTCGAAGTGGCGAAGCGAAGCATCAGGAGCATCGACACACCCGCGAGAATACGGTGCACTAGTTGTGAATTCAGGGTAAGAGAAATGCGTACTGCATATCTATTGGTGTCTCATGGTAGTTCTGACCCGCGTCATCAGGCGGGACTCAATCGCCTAGCCCAAGTGACCCGACCGTATCTGACTTGCCCTGTCGAAGTCGAGCCCCCCTCCGTAGCGACAGTTTTGCGCGGTCAGTCGGGCTTAAATTCAACCTGGCCGCTTGATCCGTTGGAATCATCGTCCCTGAAGTCGACTGCAGCCTCTCAAGCTGCGCCGATTATTGGTGTCGCTACCTTAGAGGCTCACAAAGTATCGCTGGCTCAGCAAATCGCAGTCTTTGCCCAAAACGTTTGGGCTCAAGGGATTCGGCAGGTGGTCATCGTGCCGCTGTTTTTACTGGCGGGCATTCATGTTAAAGAAGATCTGCCTCAAGAAATTGCCGCCGCTGAAGCCCAGCTGCCTGCTCGTCTACGGCTCACCTGCGCTCCTTATCTGGGAGGGCAGGGCGATTTTAATAACTATGTCAGCCAACGGCTCGCTCGGGTTGAGGCCGATCAGTGCATTTTGTTAGCTCATGGCAGCCGTCGCCCTGCGGGTAACCGCGCTATTCAAAAGCTCGGTACGATGCTCAACACCGATGTCGCGTTTTGGTCGGTGCCGCCTGATCTCGAAACGCAAGTGGCTAATTTGATGCAGCGGGGTTACCGACGCATCGCGATCGCGCCGTTTTTCCTCTTTCCAGGCAGCATTACTGACGTCATCACGCGTCGCACCGAAGCGCTGGCCGAAGCCTTTCCCAAGCTTTCTTTGCGATTGCTCAGTCCCCTAGGTACCAGTGCTGACTTGGGTAAAGTGGTCGCTGAACTGGCGTTGCACACGGCTCTAGGGGCCGCCAAAGGGCGCTGGCCTCAGGGTGCGGCTCACTCGGTAGCCAAAAATACTATCACCGCTTAGTATTCCTGCATACTTTCAGAGAGTTAGGTCATACTAATTTGACGACCTAACGTACAGTCTGTTGGCAGAGAAGGAGTGCTGGTGTGACAAACGCTCATGCACATATTGAAGGCAATCGCCCTTTGGGAAAGGTTTATCTAGTCGGAGCGGGGCCAGGCGATCCGGGGCTCTTTACCCTCAAGGGCAAAGCCTTGTTAGAAGTTGCTGACGTAGTCGTTTACGATGCGCTGGTCAGTCCGCCGATTCTCAGCATGGTGAATCCCCACGCGCGGCTGCTGTCGGCTGGCAAACGCCGGGGCTATCATTCCTTATCTCAACCAGAAATCACCCAGCTGCTGCATGAGTTAGCTCAACAACATGCCATCGTCGTGCGTCTCAAAGGGGGCGATCCCTTTGTGTTTGGCCGGGGCGGTGAAGAAATGGCGGATCTCATCGAAGCGGGAATTGACGTCGAAGTCGTGCCCGGCATCACCGCTGGCGTCGCGGTTCCGGCCTATGCGGGTATCCCGGTGACCCACCGCAGCCTGAGCTCTAGCGTCACCTTTGTGACGGGGCATGAGGCGGCGGGTAAATATCGTCCTGAGGTGGACTGGCGGGCGATCGCCCAAGGTTCGGAAACCATTGTCATTTATATGGGGGTGCATAATCTGCCGAACATTGTGAAGGCATTGACCGATGGTGGTTTGAGCAGCGAAACCCCCGTGGCGTTGATTCGCTGGGGCACTCGCCCTGAGCAGGATGAGCTGATCGCGACCCTGGCGACGATAGAAGCGGAGATGCGGGCGACCGGGTTTGCGGCCCCAGCTATTGCCGTCATTGGTGCGGTGGTCAACATGCGTCCCTTGCTGGCCGCTTGTCGTCCGGCGGTCGCTGATATCAAGAGTGGCGCGGGGATCGCTGACCCCAAAATTTTGCCCTCTCCCCCTACAACGATAGGCAATCCCCTTGCTAGGATGGATTCGGGTATTGTTTAGGGATTGGGTCAAACAGTATTGGCAATTGCCCTTTGCCGCTGACTCAGCAACGTTAGATGCTTTGCTAACTGGATGATGTAGCAGCATTGCACCTCTCCGTAAGGGGAACTGACGGGCGATGTAACTGCTGTTGTTCCCTCGCCGCATCACTGCCAACCGACTCAAATCGCCTTTCATTCAGCATTTCAAAACGACATTATTCAATTTCAGAATTTATGACTGCTACCATTCAGGTCGAAAAAACTAAGCTCAAGAATCCGCCACTAGACATTCATACCCTGGGCGATCGCGTGTTGCGTCAGCCCGCTAAGCGCGTCGCCAAAGTGGATAATGCGCTGCGAGAGTTGGCCTATGACATGCTCAAAACCATGTACAGCTCCGATGGCATTGGGCTGGCTGCGCCTCAAGTGGCGGTGAATAAGCAGCTCATCGTTGTGGATACCGATCCGGAAAACGCGGCGGCTCCCCCCCTGATTTTGGTGAATCCCAAAGTGATTCGTACGAGCAAAGAGCAGTGTACTGACCAAGAGGGCTGTCTGAGCATTCCGGGCGTTTATCTAGATGTGGTGCGGCCGACGGCGATCGAAGTGAGCTTCAAAGACGAAAACGGTCGCCCTCAAAGGATCCAGGCCGCTAATCTACTAGCTCGCTGCATTTTGCACGAAATGGATCACCTGACGGGCGTGATGTTCGTTGACCGCGTCAATAACCAATTGGCATTGACTCAAGAGCTGCAGAAGAATGGCTTTTCGGCCAAGGATGTCAAGGCGATCGCGGGTTAGCCCTTGCGCTGTGTCCTCAGTCTGCGTTAGATAAAAGACACTTTGATGTTGTGAGGGTTGGTTACTGTGTGGACGCCAAAAAGCGGCTTGCTATTACTGTGTTCTTGTCTCGCTGCCATTTCGGCAGTGGCGGCGATTTTTGAGCTATCCACCGGGCAGCCCGACTGGGGCACGGGGCCGACAAGCCTGTTGATTGGGGTGGCGGTGCCACTGGTTGGGGTGTTCTTCTATGCGGCTGTACGGGATGCCCGAGCCAATATGTAGAGTCGCTGGCTGCAGCAGTCATCAGGAAATTCGCGATCGCCGCTAAATTGAGGCGAGCGATCGCCTAGAGCACCGATACAGTATTGCAAGAAACCCGGTTTCTCGTGTCAGGCAGGATGGCATGAGTTCCTGTTTGCCCCAGAAACCAGGTTGCTGTCCTGACGTTCTCGCGAAAGTTGCAGCGGGCATTTTGGCAAATAATCAGCCCATCTTGTCCCATGACGTTTGGGGCTATTCAATCGGATGGCTGTCAGATACTATAAATAAGCACGCGGATGTGGCGGAATTGGTAGACGCGCTAGATTTAGGTTCTAGTGTCCTCGCGACGTGAAGGTTCAAGTCCTTTCATCCGCATTGTATGAGAAACAACTCCTCGCTTCTCGATCCCAATAAGCGAGGAGTTGCTTCATCTTATCAGGATTTTTTGAGCACGGACTAGCGAGATAGTTGCTTGACTCGCCAGCCCGTATAGGTCAGCAAGCCGGTGGCTCCTGCCGCGTAGGCAAAGCCACTGGGAATGCCTGCAAAGGCGATGGCTAAACTACCTGCCCATAGGGTTAAAGCATAGATAAATAAAACGGCCCAGCGATGCGATAGGCCTGCCTTTAGCAAACGGTGATGTAGATGTCGTTTGTCGGCGACAAAGGGAGAACTGCCACAGCGAATGCGATCCAGAATGACGGCGGACATATCTAAGATCGGGACGGCCAGAATGAGATAGGGGAGCAGGACTGCCACCGTGGTCACACTCTTAATCAGCCCAATGACGCCGACCCCGGCTAGGGTAAACCCAATAAAGTATGAACCGCCATCGCCCATAAAGATTTTGGCTGGATTGAAGTTGTACCGCAGAAAGCATAGAGAGCCGCCCGCTAATGCCGCCGCGATTAGCGCCGCCGCCGGCTGAGCCATAAATAGACTCACCACCAGCATGATCAGGGCCGCGATGCCACAGACGCCTGCAGCGAGTCCATCTAACCCATCAATCCAGTTGATAGCGTTGGTCATACCCACTAGCCAAATGATGGTGACGGGCAGACTAATCCACACGGGCAGTGACACCAGCCCGACGAAAGGAATACTCAGAAAATCGATGCTGACTCCCACATGCCAGGCGATTCCTGCAATCAGCGCCTGCATGAGCAAGCGGCTAGAGGCCGACAAGCCAAAGAGGTCATCCAGCAAACCGATTAAGAAGAAGGCGAATCCGCCCAGCGTGACGCCCCAGATTTCATATTCGTCGGTGGGGCTGAGGTGAGTGCCCGAAGCGTCGATAAAACCGCCTGACCACCAGATGAACAAGAGCGAAATCAATGTGCCCAGGAAAATCGAGATGCCCCCGAGGCGCACCATCGGCTGAGTGTGAACTTTGCGGCCGCCGGGCTGATCAACCCGTCCCGATCGCAAGCCGATTTGCCGCACGATGGGAGTTGATACCAGCACAACCGCGCCAGAAATCACAAAGGCCAATAAGTGATAGAGCTGAAAAGGCATAGGAATGGCTTCAACAGCGTTGAAGTTTAGCAATCAGCTTAGATGAAAAGATTCGCGATTAATACTAAAGCCGACAGCGCAAGTTCAAACTTACTTATCGAAGATAGTTGATTCTCTTAATAATCTTTAGAATCTAGCCACTACTATAAAGCTCCATGAAGGATATGACAGATCAAACCGGTTGTCTACTGTCATATCCCCATAGCGCTGGGATCAAGCTGCGAATTAATTTCAGGACTTACGTAGGTGAATCTGGTTGCGGCCCCCCGACCCCCCAAAATTTGCCGGAGACCGATTCAACCTTCTCCAGATTTGGAGGATTCAGAAGGCTATTGCGGCAGTCCTAAATTGAAGATGATCAGCCGAGGCTAAGCCATTACGGGCTTGGGCAGACTCAGGTAAGGATAGAGCGGAAAACGATCGCACAGCGCGGCCACCCGACGACGACAATTGTCGCGTACGTCTTCGCTCTCAGGATTGGTCAGTCGATCCGCCACGATGTCAGCAATCTCGGTGAATTCGGGAATCCCCATGCCGCGAGTGGTCATGGCGGGAGAACCGAGCCGTAAACCACTGGTGACAAAGGGGGATTCGGGGTCAAAGGGCACGGTGTTTTTGTTGGCTGTGATGTTGACCTCGCTCACCAGCTGGTCGGCTTGCTTGCCCGTCAGACTGACGGAGCGCAGATCGACCAAGATCAAATGATTGTCAGTGCCATTGGAAACCAACTTGAGTCCTCTGGCCTGCAGGCGATCGCCCATTGCTTGCGCGTTTTTGATCACCTGCTGAGAGTAAGTCTTAAACTCGGGTCGCAGCGCTTCGCCAAAAGCCACTGCCTTCGCTGCAATCACGTGCTCTAGCGGGCCACCCTGAGAGCCGGGGAAAACGGCCTTATCAAACTTTTTGCCCAGGTCGGCATCGCGGGTCAAAATCAAGCCACCGCGCGGCCCCCGCAGCGTTTTGTGGGTCGTCGTGGTCACTACATCACAGTGTGGCACCGGATTGGGATGCACGCCAGCGGCCACGAGCCCGGCAATGTGGGCAATGTCGGCGAGTAAATAGGCTCCCACTTCATCGGCGATCGCCCGAAACTTTTCAAACGGAATGACGCGCGGGTAGGCTGAATAGCCACAGATGATCAGCTTCGGTCGATGTTCTAACGCCAGGGCACGAATCTGATCAAAATCGAGCGTTTCGGTTTCTGGATTGACGCCATATTGCACGACGTTGAACCATTTACCGGACACGTTCACCGGTGACCCATGGGTCAAATGCCCACCATGGGAAAGATCCATCCCCATAATGGTGTCGCCAGGATTGAGGAGGGCTAAAAACACGGCAAAGTTGGCCTGAGCACCCGAGTGGGGTTGCACGTTCGCATGGGCGGCACCAAACAACTTTTTGATGCGCTCAATCGCCAAAGACTCCACCTGATCGACAAACTCACAGCCGCCGTAATATCGCTTGCCCGGCAGGCCTTCGGCATACTTATTCGTCAAGGCTGAGCCTTGGGCCGCCATCACAGCAGGCGAGGCAAAGTTTTCACTCGCGATTAGCTCTAGATGATCGCGCTGGCGCTGCAGCTCGCGCTGCACGATGTCTGCCACCAACGGATCACTATCTTGAAGAATTTCCAAAATTGATTGCGTCACAGCTCTCAACCCCAAATAACCGATTCGATACTTTTGCCGCCCATCGCGTAGTCGACCCAGAGTGGGCTCCCCGTTCTCTGTATTCTAGAGAAGTCGGGAATTCGTTTCGTTGCCTAGTTACCCAACGGGGCAATCATGCTGTCAATAAGAACATCCACAACTCTGGATTCATTATCTTAGGGGTTTTGTCCTCAGCAGACTACCCTTTGTCACAGTTACGCGAGATCACAGAGGCACAAACCTTCAGAGAGAAATTGCACTTCCTGGGTTTGTAACGAAATGAAACATATACTATTAAGACAGCGATAAGGCCAAGCCAAATTATTTGCAAGGGGAATAAGGGTTCATGCGAGTTGCGATCGCCGGGGGCGGGTTAGCCGGTCTAGCCTGTGCCAAATACTTAGTTGATGCCGGTCACACACCCATTGTGTTAGAAAGCCGTGACGTCCTTGGGGGACTAGTGGCTGCCTGGCAAGATGAAGACGGCGATTGGTATGAAACCGGACTCCACGTGTTTTTTGGGGCGTATCCCAACATGCTGCAGCTGATGGAGGAGCTGGGTATCTCTGATCGGCTGCAATGGAAAGAGCACACCCTGATCTTCAACCAGCCGGATAAACCGGGCGTTTTGTCGCGGTTTGACGTGCCGGATATTCCGGCCCCGCTCAATGTCATCATGTCGATTCTGCGCAACAACGACATGCTGACGTGGGAACAAAAAATTCGGTTTGCGATTGGGTTGACGCCCGCCATCGTGCGGGGCCAGCAGTATGTCGAGAACATGGATCAGTACAGTCTGCTGGAATGGCTGGAGCGGCAGGGCGTCAGCGATCGCGTTAACTCCGATATTTTCATCGCCGCCTCGAAGGCACTGACCTTTATCAATCCCGAAGATGTCTCGGCCACCGTGCCCCTCACTGCACTCAACCGATTTTTGCAAGAGCGCTACGGTTCAAAAGTGGCCTTTTTAGACGGGGCTCCCCCAGAGCGTCTCTGTCAGCCGATAGTCGATCACGTTACGGCCCAGGGCGGCGAAGTGCATCTCAACAAGCCCCTCAAGCAAATTTTGTTGAACGCTGATAGCACCGTGAAAGGCTTTTTGGTGCGTGGGCTCAACGGTGCCGAGGATGAAGTGATCACTGCCGATGCCTACGTTTCCGCTACTTCGGTAGACGTGATGAAAGTCCTGATGCCGGAACCGTGGAAAGGTATCAGTTTCTTTCAGAAAATGCAGGAACTGGAAGGGGTGCCGGTGATCAACATTCACCTCTGGTTCGATCGCAAAATGACCGATATCGATCAGCTGCTGTTCTCACGTTCGGATCTGCTCAGCGTATATGCCGACATGAGCAATACCTGCCGTGAATATGCTGACCCCAACAAGTCAATGATGGAACTGGTGCTCGCCCCCGCTAAAGACTGGATTGACCGCAGTGAGGCCGATATTCTAGCGGCGACGATGGCAGAGCTAGAGCGCCTCTTCCCTGATCATCTCACGGGCGAAAATCGAGCTGCACTATTGAAGTCCAAAATTGTCAAAACGCCGCGATCTGTTTACACGGCCGGGCCCGGCACTCAGGCCTGTCGTCCGAACCAAATCACCCCGATCGCTAACTTCTTTTTGGCGGGCAGTTACACCATGCAACGTTACCTAGGCAGCATGGAAGGGGCGGTGCTTTCTGGTAAGCTAGCGGCGCAAGCCGTGAATCGCCAGTATTCAGAGAATTTGCCTGAAACTGAGCCCGACCGCCAACCAGCTTCTGTTGCTTAGGCAAAATCCCGCAAACGGCGGTTAAATCGGGCTGGCTTTAACGTATTCTGTGATAGGAAGCCAGTCCGCTGTCAGCGGGCTCTGAGCGCTGTAATCTTAAATATGTTTCGAGTTTCCAGCTATAAAGATTGATGCTGCAATTGTCTCACTCGCTGCGGTCTAAGGAATTTGTTCCCAAGGAGGATGCCTATGAGGCCTGCCGCCAGGTTACAGCGGAATATTCCAAAACGTTTTATCTCGGAACCTTGCTGATGACGCCCGAAAAGCGTCGGGCAATCTGGGCTATCTACGTTTGGTGTCGTCGCACCGATGAATTGGTCGATGGCCCCCAGGCCGCGCTGACCACTGAAGAGACTTTAGATCGCTGGGAAAAACAACTCACTTCAATCTTTCAAGGTCAACCCGTTGAAGATACTGATGTGGCGCTGGTAGATACGCTGCAGCGGTTTCCGTTAGAGATTCAACCCTTCAAAGACATGATTGAAGGGCAACGGATGGATTTGGATCGATCGCGCTATCACACCTTCGAAGAGCTGGAACTTTACTGCTATCGGGTCGCGGGCACCGTGGGTTTGATGTCGACGGCAGTGATGGGTCTTGATCCGGAGCAGCAAACGGCACCTTGGCAGCGGTACGAACCTGCCCCCAACCCGATGAAAGAAGCCGTCGCCTTGGGCATTGCCAACCAGCTGACGAACATTTTGCGTGACGTCGGCGAAGATGCGCGGCGGGGTCGCATTTATCTACCCCTCGAAGATTTGGCCCTGTTTGATTACACCGAAGCGGATCTGATGAACGGTGTGATTGACGATCGCTGGCGCGCCTTAATGCAGTTTGAGATTCAGCGCGCCCGCAAGTTTTATCAAGAAGCCGAACAGGGCATCAGCCGGTTGAGCCCTGATGCTCGCTGGCCGGTTTGGGCTGCTCAAGTGCTTTACAGCAAGATTCTGACGGTCATTGAGCAAAATGGCTACGACGTTTTTACCAAGCGGGCTTACGTCCCGAGGCTACAGAAAATGATGTGCTTGCCGGGTACTTTGGTGCGCTCTCGCATCCTCTAGCGCGTATTGGCATTCTCCATTCAAGCCTGCGGTCGCTAACTATCATCGCTGCTGCCAAGGTCTGTGCACGCAATCCGTAATCTGGAAGCTGGGATGAAACCGTACCACCACGTGCCCATTGATGAGTGCCACGAACCTCTGGTGCCCCTTCCCCTCCAAGAGTTTGCGGTGGTAACGCCTCACCCCTATGTGGCCTTAGGCGCTCCCTATGGCGATCGCTCTCCCTATTGGCTCCGGCAGAGAGTGGTCGATGCGTTACGTGATGTTCAAGCCGCGTTGGAAACCGAGCAACCGGGCTGGCGTCTGCAAGTATTCGATGCCTACCGTCCCATTCCGGTGCAGCAGTTTATGGTGGACTACACCACCCAAGATCTGGCTCGTCAACAGGGACTTGACTGGTCGCAGATGGCCGCAGCTCAACAGCAAGCGCTGCTCGAAACGGTGTATCAGTTTTGGGCCTTGCCGAGCCATGACCCGAAAACGCCCCCGCCCCACAGTACCGGTGCCGCTATTGACCTCACATTGGTGGATGAACAGGGGATTCCCGTTGCGATGGGGTCGCCAATTGATGAGGTTTCCGCGCGATCGCATCCTGATTATTTTCAGGCAGACGTTGCAGATAATCCGCAATTTCATGCCCATCGATGTCTGCTCCGGCAGCTGATGGCCGCCGCTGATTTTCAGCAACATCCTGCCGAATGGTGGCATTTTTCGAACGGTGACCAACTGTGGGCTTGGCTCACCACCCAGCAAACTGGTCATCCTGCAGTCGCTCGCTATGGTTGTGCTGAACCACAGTCTCGTCCTCAATGAGAGCTTTGCGAGGATGTCGGTGTCTGCTCTGTTTGCCTTCCTGCTCGCCAGTCATGGGCCATGGGCGCCAATGAGTCGCAGTCTACGCCGACTTAATGTTGTTGCTTGGTGAGCGGCGAAATTGTACTCTCAGTCGGCAACTCGGCCTGTAACTTTAAACAGTTGCTTTTCCCCTGCACTCTCACTTGATATTCCACCTTGTCCATTAGCCGGTTTAAGATCAACCAGCCGTAGCCGCCCTCTTGATGGACATCAGGTGCTGGTGGTAAATAGGTGCTGAGATCAAAGCCTTCTCCTTGATCCCACACCTCTAAAAATAGAACGTCAGCCCGCATTTCTAGTTTTAGCAATACCGGCAGTTGGGGTTGTTCGTGGTGGGCATGGCGCACGACGTTGGAATAGGCTTCCACAATCACTAGCCGCAAGCGGTTCTCCCATTTCGGCCAATCTGGCCAGTCGCCCAACTCTAGCTGCAAAGTACCCAACAGCCAGGTTTCAATTACGGCCAAAAATCTTAAATCACTGGGAATGCGGAGTTCAGTTTTCATCATTTCACCACCTCCAGCGAAAGCACCGTTTGGTCATCTTCCTGCTCAGTGCTGCTCCACTGAATTGACGTTAAGAGATGGTCTAAATCGAAGGGCAGTGGCTGGGTTTTCACCAGTTGCCAAAGCCCTTCCTGATGTAACATCGCGGCGGCCCCAGAGTCCCCCTCTGGGGCTACCGTTGCTTCGGTGAGCCCGTCACTGATGAGGAGTAGCGTTTTGCCGGGAGCCAGCTCAATTTCACCCGCCGGTGCAGTCCAATCGGGCAAAATTCCTAGGGGCACGCCCCGAGTTTTGAGATACAGCGGTTTACCCGAGGGCTCAGTGAGGGTTTGAGTTGACCACACGAGGGGATAGATATGTCCGGCGTTGGCATACCGCAGCTGATGCGTTGCCGGGTTGTAGCAGATCAGCGCCAGGGTGACAAAACAATTACTGCTGACTAAGTCATTCCAAAGGCTCCGGTTTAAATTTTGCATCACCTTTTCAGGAGAGGGGGAGCGCTCTTGAGACAATTCGCGTCGCAACACGGAGATCGCACTCGCCATGAACAGTGCCGCTGGCACTCCCTTGCCCGAGACATCGCCCACCGCTAGCCAAATATCGCCCTGAGGGTGGGAAAAGATTTCATAGAAATCGCCGCCCACTTCACGAGCCGGTAGGCACCGAGCTTGAATGCGGATGTTGTCAATGGTGGGCAGACTTTGGCGCAGTAAGTTGGTTTGAATTTGCCGAGCCACCTCTTGTTCTGCCCGCATCTGCTGAGTCTGTATTTGAATGCGCTGATTCAGTTTGGCCTGGGAGATAGCAAGGGCAATTTGTTCAGCGACACTGTCAAGCAACTGAGTTGTTGCTTCGGCCCAGTCGGAGGCTAATGCCGGGTGATAGAGCGTCACGATCGCTAACGTCGTTTGTTGATATCGCAGAGGAAGCGTCAATGTTGTGAGGGGCGAGAAGTGGTCGACCGTATCCACCTGGAGCTGCCCCGTTTGCAGCACCCACTCACTCATCGACAGGCTATGACCCTCCAGACTCGTGGCCTCTTCCGCACTTAACGTTGTGAAGCTAAAACCGAGTGACTTGTCTACCTCCGTCGACGCTTCGTCAGAGTTGACGGCATAGAGCATGACGTGGGATGCATCAAAGGTTTTGCCTAAGGTG
>JBHJJI010000273.1:0-4344 GCA_050042805.1 Leptolyngbyaceae cyanobacterium | reverse complement strand
CAAACCAGGCCGACAGATGGGGGTTCTCTTCCCGCAGGGAATAGCCTTTGTAGTAATACAGGCTGGCATTCATCCGCTCGACATAGGGCGTGAAGATGACATCAGCCGTGCTAAAGGGATCGAGAAAAAACGGCCCCGGTGTCTGACTGAGAGCGTCTTCGACTTGGGCAACGACTTGAATAAACTGCTCGCGATTGTGCTGTTCTTCGCGGGGCGATCGCGACTGGTAGCACAACCAATAGCACCAGGCGCGAAACAGCAGCCGTTCGAGCTGGCGCAGGGGCATCACTTGCCGATCTTGCAGGCCGTAGACCAAAGGGCCAAAGGTGCGCTCTAGGGCCAGCAAAATATCATCGCTTTCAGTGATTAGGCGACCATCGAGTTCTAGGGCGGGCAGCATGCCTGAGGGGACTTTGCGCTTGTACCAGGCTTCCTTTTTGCCATAGCAAAACATCGTGATCTTTTCGATGCGATAGGGAATCTGCTTTTCTTCCAGCCAGAGCCAGACCTTTTGGCAATAGGGACACCAGGCATGATTATCGCGATAGAGCGTGACGCGCACCGCCGACTCGTCTTGGCCAAATAGCCGCAGTCGCGCTTGGGCATTGGTCGGGCCATTGACGCGGTCGATCGCGTAATCGGTCAGGGTTTCTAGCTCTTGCCAGCTCAGGCACTGCGTCGCCATAGGGTGATATCTCTGATTCACGGGCTCGTCAGTCTTACGATAACGTAGCGTCGGCTGACTGCAGGGCGGCGATCGCGGTTCTCCTTCCCGATAGTTTTTCTGAGTGCTAGCGGCGTCCTGATCGCGCGGCCGCAGGGGAATTCAGATAAGTCAGCAGTCGGTCGGTTAACTTGGCACAATAGAGAGCAGGTTGTCTTGAGGGAGTCCATTGACCTTGACTTTCCGACTAAAGCATCCCTTTTCGCGTTTATTATGCAGTGACTTGTCTCAGCAACTTTATTGATTGAATGTAGCTGATTCGGCTACATTTAGAAGCTTTTTAAAAACCTTTAAAGCCCCACTGTGAATATTAAATGGGTGAATTACGGTGAGATCGGATGGGGCGTTGCCCTTGCCGAGCGGGGAAAGTGTTGACCTGATGGCTTAGCTGATAGCTGTTCAGGGCGCAGCTACGGAGCCCTGAAGCAACCCCGGCGCCCCATTGGCGATACCAGTTATCCGGCTCACTCTGCACACCCGACCCTCTACTCTTTCTACCCCGCGCCCCCTATGAAGACCTTGCCTCCCAGTCAGACACGGTCAACGGCCTCGCCAGGGCCGACCCAGCCAGCGGTCGGTTCCGTGCGTTGGGCCACGTTTGTCCTCATCAGCATTGTGGTGGGTGCAGCGGGCATCGCGATCGCCTGGTTTGCGGGCCAGTCGCAAATTGCCAGCATTTTTGCGCAAATCGCTGAAATTCAGGCCAACCCACCGGTATGGGCCGAAGCGCCAATGCTGGCCGGGCGCTACCTGTTGGTCCCCACGGTGACGCTGTTTTTGGTGGCCTGGATGATTACCAAAGTTTCCCCTCGGCCGCAAACCTGGTCACGGATCATCGTGATCGCGATTTTGCTCGGGCTGCTATTGCGCTACTTATCTTGGCGCATTCTCTCAACGCTCAACCTTGCGACGCCCCTGAGCGGCACCTTGAGCATTTTGTTGCTGGTGATGGAGCTGTTAGGGGTGACGGGCAGCATTATTCAGCTGGTGCTGCTGCTGCGGGTGAGCGATCGCCGCCCCCAGGCCGATCAGCTGCAGGGTGAGGTAATCGCAGGGCGCTATACGCCCCGGGTAGATGTGTTTATTCCCACCTATGATGAGCCCGCGTTTATTTTGCGACGGACGGTGATTGGCTGTCAGGCGATGGACTATCCCGACACCACCGTTTACTTGCTGGATGACACGAGACGTCCGGCCATTCAAGCCTTAGCGGCAGAACTCGGCTGCGAGTATCTCACCCGACCCGACAATCACCATGCCAAGGCCGGTAACTTAAATCATGCGATCGCCCAGACCTCAGGCGAGCTGATTGTTTCCTTTGATGCGGATTTTGTGCCGACCCGCAATTTTCTTTGGCGCACCGTCGGTTTTTTCCAAGATCCGCAGGTGGCGCTGGTGCAGACGCCGCAGAGTTTCTACAATCCTGACCCGATCGCCCGCAACCTCGGACTCGAAGGCATTCTCACGCCTGATGAGGAGGTGTTTTATCGCCAGATTCAGCCCATGCGTGATGGCGTGGGCGGGGTGGTTTGCTCAGGCACCTCATTTGTGGTGCGCCGCGCCGCCCTCGAAGCGACTGGCGGCTTTGTAACTGAATCCTTGAGCGAAGACTATTTCACTGCTGTGCGGCTCGCGGCCCAAGGTAACCAGGTTATTTATCTGGAGGAAAAGCTCAGCGCGGGTCTGGCGGCAGAGACGATCGCCGCCCATGCCACGCAGCGAATTCGCTGGGCTCAAGGCACGCTGCAGGCGTTTTTCATCGAGTCCACTCCGCTCACCATTCCGGGGCTGACACCGATTCAGCGGCTGGCCCATTTAGAAGGGCTGCTGCACTGGTTTAGCAGTATTCCCCGCATTGTGTTTCTGCTCATGCCGCTGGCCTATACTTTTTTGCAGGTAATTCCGATTCAGGCCTCGACGGCAGAAGTGCTGTATTTCTTTTTGCCTTACTATTTAGTACAACTCACGGTGTTTAGCTGGCTGAACCATCGAGCGCGATCGGCGCTGTTGTCCGATGTCTATACCCTTGTCTTGGTGTTTCCTCTGGCAGCGACAGTGATTCAAGCGCTGCTGCAGCCCTTTTCCCAGGGTTTTCACGTGACGCCCAAGGGCATCAGCCGCCAGCGGTTTGTCTTTAACTGGAAGCTAGCCTGGCCCCTACTCATCGTCTTTTTTCTGACGGCGATTAGCCTCTGGCGTAATTTAGGCTGGTGCTTGGCGATGATGGGCGGCAGTGACTACTATCCCCGCGGGTTGGCCCTCGGCTGGATGTGGAGTGCCTACAACCTGATTATGCTGGCGATCGCCCTCTTGATTTTGCTAGATGTGCCCACCCCCCAGAACGACGTATGGCTCGCGTTGCGGCGGGTCGTGCGGCTGGTGGTAGAAACACCCGAGGCGACGGGGCAGATACGACTGACGTCCTGGTGGGGCGTCACCGAGCATATGGCCGAAACCGGGGCCGTCATCGCCCTCACTCAGCGGGGGTTACCGCCACTAGAGCCGGGGGAGGAGCATAGCGTGACCTTAGTGATTGCTGAGGCAGCGCTCTCGCTCCCCGGCAAACTGATTGAGACATCGGATCAGGAAGATTTTCCGTTAGCGATGGTGGCCTTTGAGCCGCTGACCATGACTCAACAACGACAGCTGATTGAAATGCTCTTTTGCCGTCCCGGCCAGTGGAAGCGGTGGAACTCGCCGGGTGAGCTGCGATCGCTGTGGATTTTGCTGCGCGTACTGTTTCAGCCTCGGTTTCTCACCGGCAACCTCCGCATTAAGCCCCTACCCACGACTCAAGGTTGAGCACAGTCAGTGCGCCACAGGTTGGCGGTGACACCGGGAAAGGGAATCGCACAGTCATAGGCTTGAATCAGCTCCCCCGAGGGGTAAAACAGCAGCACGGCGCGATCACCCTGAGGTTGGGGCAAGTCTGGCGCATAGGTCACTTGAAATTGGGTCCCTGGGGAAAGGTAGTAGCTCATCGAAATCAGTTCACCCAGCAGCACACTGTTTTTTTGCGACAAGACGAGGGGATTGTCAACGGTGGCGCTCGCGGCCGCGATTTCCTGGTTGAAGGTGCCGGTGCGCTTATTCCACCAGGTGTTGGCAGTAACCATGTGATAGCTGTTAATGAGCCCCCAGCTCACCACCCCCACGACACAAAAGGTTGTGACGCGGCGCCGGGTTTGCAACTGCAGGCCGAGCCATCCCGCGATCGCCAGCTGCGCCGCCGTCATCGCCGGAAAAAAGTACCGCGTTTCTGATGAGAGGCGACTTCCTCGCACCAAATCACTGCCGATGAGCACAGCGGTGGGCACCACAGTCAGCCAGATCAGCAACCAGGCGGTGGTCGGCGGCAGCTGCCGCCAGCAGCCATAGAGACTGACGCCGATGAGCACTAGCACCAGCGGCGGTACAAGATACGTGTAGGGATGATTGAGCGGCAGGCTGGGATCGATCAGCAGCGCCGAAAAATGCAACCCCCAAAGTTTGACTAACAGATCGCGTGGAAAAGCATCCAACGTCCAAGCGGTCACCTTTTGGAAGCGATCGGCCTGAATCAATAGGGTCAGCAGCCAGGGGGCAAAGAGTAGCCCCGCCGCCGCCATCGCCATAGTGAA
>JBHJJI010000272.1:0-29283 GCA_050042805.1 Leptolyngbyaceae cyanobacterium | reverse complement strand
TGATGATCAAAACGCTGACGGGCTTTGAGCTGGGGGGAGCCGTTTCCCACGGGATGCGACAGCGACTTGACCAGGTGGCGGCAGGCAGTTTAGTCGATGTTGAGTTTGAATTTTCCTGTACTCTGCTGCCGGGCACGTACTTTCTGAATGCGGGGGTCAGGGGTGATATCAATGGCGAAGATGTATATTTGGACAGGGCGATCGACGCCGTGATGTTTAAGGTGCAGCCTGAGGTGGGGTTAAAGGCAACCGGAACGGTGGACTTTCAGGCTGTCGCTCGAGTTGTGACCACTTCAGCAGTGGTTTAAGCGATTGTTAACCCCGATTAATCGATACTTTTTGGGTCATGCTGCAGCAAGATAAGACGAAACATCAGCCAGTCATCATTGCTGGGATGCATCGTTCGGGCACGTCTTTGACAGCGGCGATTTTGGAAAAAGCCGGTGTCAACTTGGGCAATGAGCTGTTGGAGGCGAACACGGGCAATCCTCAAGGTCATTTTGAAGACAAAGATTTTTTGTCGCTGCATCAAGAAATTCTCATTTCTCAAGGCATTAGCGCCGAAGGGTGGACAACTCTGGGTAGGGTTGACGTTCCCCAACAGTTTTGGGCTCAAGCGATGGCGCTGTGCGATCGCCGCACTTCCCAACACACCCTTTGGGGTTGGAAAGAGCCCAGAACCACCCTTTTTCTAGACTTTTGGGTCGGTTTGCTGCCGGATGCTCAGTTTATCTTTCCCTACCGGGTGCCGTGGGAAGTCGTTGATTCGCTCTTTGTCAGAGGCGACCCAGCCTTTCACCACAATCCCAACTTTGCGGCGGCGGTGTGGATCGCCTATAACCAAGCCGTTCTGGACTTTTGCCAGCGTCATCCCAGCCAAACTTTTTTGTTTAACTGTGATGTGTTGAAAACCGACGAAAATCAGTTTGTTAACGGCGTTGCCGAAACGCTGGAGTTATCGCTGTCGGCCCCAACCGAAACGCTCTTCCAAGCCGGTGTCATGCATGCCCAAGTCAGTGACACCCACCGACCAGCGTTGCTCGCGAGCCATTGTCCTCAAGCCTTAGAGGTTTATCAAGCTTTAGAGGCCCAAGCTGAGCTACCGTCACAGTCGCCACCGCTCGATATCGCTGCCCTCACTGCCGCTGCAGATCACCCCGACTGGGTGCTGCAAGATTGGTTCACAGCGAGCCGCGCACAGGGCATGGCCGCCAAGATGGCACCTATGCAGGTGGAGCTACAAAAAATTCACGCGGAACTCCATAAAACTCAAATAGAGCTACAGCAGACCCAGGCACAGTTGATGGAGGCCCAAGCTCAAGCCGATCATTGGCAAGCCACCACACAAGCGATGGAAGCGAATCGGTTGTGGCAGTTACGTAATGCTTGGGTGGGCCTCAAGGGTGCGTTGGGGTTGCGTAAAAAATAATCCCAGATTGTCTTCTGCCAACACTGCCATCGCCCTACGCCAATGGCCGGGACGCCTGTTTGAGCGCTTTGACCTGTTGCCCTAGGCGATCAGCATCAGCAGGTCGATTGCCATAGCGCCATTGCATATAGGCTTGCACGACGGTCATCACTTGGTCGGCCTGCGGAAATTTATGGTGGCGACGGAGCGCGATCGCGTATTCCAGTGGCGTTTGGGTCGGTCGTTTGGGATAGCCCTGCGCAGCCAAGCTCGCCAGCATCTGTTGATAAATTCGTTCGATCGCGGGTAATCGCTGCCAGTGCCACCGTTGTCGCCAGCGTCGCCAACCCTGGAGCGCCAGCCACAGCACAAAGGCCAATCCCGTCAAGGCCAGTAGCGCGGCCAAAAAGCCGACAATACCCTGGGTGAAAAACTTCACCAGTCGCGCCACCACTCCGATCACGGCCGCAAACACCCCGGAGAGCCAGCCCGAGACCGGCGATGGTAACCAGCCTGCTGCCCAGTGCCAGAATTGCCGCAGCACGGTAAAGGTTTGGCTGTCTTTGATGGAGGGCGGAATCAGCTCATGCCCTGGAATGGGATCAAAGGGGAACCAGCCATAGCCGGGAAAAAACACCTCAGTCATCGCGTAGGCGTCGGTATTATTCACCACGTAATACCCCGTGAAGGGGTTAAAGCGACCGGGCGCAAACCCCGTGACTAAGCGAGCCGGAATGCCAATGCTTCTGAGCATCACCGTCAGCGTGGTCGAAAAATGGTCGGGATAGCCACCCTCGTAGGTAAACAAAAACGTCTCTACCAAATCTTCAGCGTCGGCAAAAAAGGGCAGGTCCGTTTGTATCGTGTAATTTTGCTTCAGGCTCTGGGCTAAATACAGCGTCTGCTCGTAGGGATTCGTCAACGGTTGAGGGGATTGGGCCAGCAGCGCCTCAGTCTGCTGCCGTACCCGATCGCGAATGGCCTCCGGCACCTGCAGATAGACGCTTTGAATATCACTGGCATAACTCGTACTGGCGGTGCCCAGCTGTGTGCGATCACGATAGGGCACGTCTGAAATAATGCTGTAGGTGACACCGGGAGAGAGCGGCACTGGCGCTCTTAGGGAGCCCTCGGCATCAATGGCCACTTGCTGAGTGGGAAAATATAGCTGCTCAGCTTGATAGAGGGCCGGAATCAGGTTGGGTAGATTGTTGACAATGGTGTAAGTCTGCACCACTTCTCGCTCTCGACCTTCAGTATTGTGTCGGCCAGTTTTGAACGCGGCGGGCGGCAGATAGTTGCGCAAAGAATAGGCTGAGCGATCAAAAATCTCAATTTCGTCCTCGCGTGAGATTTCCCAGCCCTGACCGGTATAGTGATCAAAAGCCAGCACCCGCCAAAAACCCGGAGACTGCGATCGCACGCGCATCACCACCTGCGGCTCCATCGTGCCCCGCAGGTTTTGGTTCATCCGCTGGTTGAAGCCGTAATACCTCGTGGTGTCAAGCTCACCGGGACCTTCGGTCGGGCTGCCTTGAATCTGGGTGCTGTCACCCTCAGCATTTTCGGCATCGTCAGTCAGTGCATTGCCGGAAGAATAACCTGAATTGATAATCTGATCGCCCGAAAATTCGCCCTGAAAATCAATTGTCGTACTGACTGGAAAGTTGCGGATCTGATATCCGGGTAGGCGCGGCAGCGCAGCAAAAATCGCCAGGCCCACACCCAGCACCAGCACCAGTAACCAGGCCAGTCGCTTGAGTTTAGGCGCCGAACGCAGCCCCGCCGCTGCCGTGGGAGCCCGCAACCCCAAGCGCGACTGATAGTCGAGCATGAGGACGGGCAGGGCGATCGCCAAAAACAGAATCAGCAGCGGCGCAAAGGTCAGCGACTGGCTCACCGTCGCCGCCACTCCTAACAGGATCAAGCCAATCACGATGGAATAGCCCAAATCTTTGCGGCGCGGCATATCAAAGCTGTGCAAAACCTGTAGGTGAATCAGCAATTCCGCCAACCGAATACGTGTATCACCACTGCCCCCCACGAGCCCCGCCAAAAAAATGCCCAGTGCAGTCAACATGCCAAAGGCAATCAAAAACTTAGCGGCCATGTTACGGCGAAGACGCGATTTCCAGCTCCAATAGCCGCCAATCGCGCTGAGGGGAATGGCCAACAAATTCACGTAGGAAGCTTCGGTGACGCCGATCGCCGCCACGGAAACAGAGGCAATGCCGACACTCACCAACAGCTGCACCAGTGCCCGCAGCAAGACCGAATCTTCTACTTCTGGCGTGGTCGTCTGCCAGCGATCGCGAACGGTTTGCCAGCGACGGCGAAAGGCACCTAAGCGGGACGGCGATGAACTAGCAGACACAGAATTACTCCGGTGAACAGAACCCGGCGGGAGCGGGCAAACACTGTCCCTATTATGGCGGCTGCATTTGATGACTGAGTCCTTTTCTGCACGGACGAATCGTTGCGGATACTGTCTCTGTGATGAGGGCAGAACACCCCTATCCGAGGGCAAGCAAGCCCGGGCGAGCGGAATTCTTTCCCTGTTGAGCCGCCAGTGGTCAGGGGACTGGCCTAAAATTCAATGCGCTCATCCTGCAGCCAGAGGGCGATCGGCACCGCTTTACCCAACGGGCCAATGCGAATTTCTACCCGAAAGCGCGGTTGTTCGGCACCGGTCTGCGCCTCGCGAATGCGACGTTCGAGGTCGAGGCGTTCGGCCTCTGGCAGGTAATAGCGTTCGAGACCATAGACAATGCGATCGCGCCGGTAGGTGCCCTGCAGCGCGATTTGGTCAGCGGGCAGGTTGACCGGTCGCCGCCGAGCGACTGCGACGGGCTGCCAGGGGGAGCCGCCACTCAGCTCAGTTGCACCGGCTTCGGTGTTGTCAGGGTTAGTCAGGATCACGAAAAACGTTTGGCCGGGTCGCAGCAGCTGGCCCGCTGCGGCGGGTTCTAAACTCGGACGAATCTCGTCCCAGCCCGCCAGTGTGCTCAACACCCCCCGTTGAGAAATGTCGTACTGCAGCGTCGTGTAATAACCTCGAAACGGATCGTAGGGATCGACCGGCACTGTCCGCAGAATGACAGTCGTGCCGAAGGCAGTGGCGATCGCTGATTGCAGCGGCACCGCCACAATCAAGAGCGTTTGCACTAGCAGCGGCAGAACAATCGCCCAAAGACTGCGCTGCTGCCATTTTGCTAAGGGACGCGGCGCAGTCATACAGAATTGCTCCTCAACGTGCGAACGTACCGTTCAAACCATAGACCAATCAAAATCACCCCCAGACCGCAGACGACAAAGACGAGCGACTTCACCAGCAGGCCCGTTTCATATTCCAAAACGCGGCTCAAGATTTGTAGAGTGAGCATCACCAAGCCCCACCAGAAGGGCGATCGCGTGCCCGAGCCGAGCCCTTCTCGCATCATACCGAGGGCCAGCACCGTCAGCAGGATGTTCATCACGGTCGTGGCCAAAATGGGAATCGGCCCCGCGTTAAATGTCCAAAAAAAGAGCATTGCCGTGACGCCCAAAAAGCCCAAAATGACGGCGCTGAGGGCATCGAGTCGCCAGGGTCGCTGCTGCCGCCAGCCCAAATAAACCCAGGTTCCGATCGTCCACCCCGCAAACACCAACAGCGTCAGCACAACAAGACTTGTGTTGCGCCACACCAGCGGCGGGTTTAGCAAGCTGCGACTAGCGGACGTAAACCAAACATCTTGAAACGACAGCAGCCAGTACAGCAGGCTGAGGGTAAACAGCATGAGCCCCCGCGCCACCGGCTGAAACGATCGCTCGGTCGCCGCCTCATCCTCACCGTCAGGGCTGGAGACCGGGGGCCGCGATCGCCCCCGAGTCAGCTGCATCAACCACTCCCAGAGCGTGTCGTCGTAGGCCCACAGCAGGGCAAAGGGCATGACCAGCAGCAGGGCATCGAAGAAGGCCGGCAGCGATCGCCCGACATCGAAGATCAGCACCATCAGCGAAGACGTAACCGCCATGGCGCTGAGGGCAAACAACAGCGGCGATTGACAGCGATAGCAGAGCGGCAAAAAGGCGATCGCGGCGAGCAGCGGCATCATCTGCAGCGTCCACATGCCAAAAATAGAACTTTGGAGCCAGAGCAGATCCCACAGGGCGCTCCAATAGCCGACACCCAAAATGAGCAGCGCCAACATCCCCAAAAACGGCAGCCGCACGCCATAGGCCATCGCCAGCACCCCGATCGCCCAAGCCGCGCACAGCTCATACCGGGTACTACTCGTGTGCACAATTTGCCCCATCAGGGCCAAGTTGGCGCCCAGCAATAGCGCTCCCAGCAACAGCAGCGCTTGCCCCAACCTTCGCCACCGGTCATTGGGGGCGATGCGATTGATCAGCGTGAAGCCGCTGAAATTGCAAATGATCATGGCGATAAACAGCAATCCCGCTTTGAGGGTTTGCGGCAGCGCTTGCCAGTTGGCAGCGACAAAGGTCATCGCGCCAATACCCACCAAAATGCTGCCCAAGCCCAGCAAAATCATGACGAAGCGATCGCGCGCCGCCGTCTCGATGGTGACAAACTCATACTGCTGTGACAGCTGCTGAAACTGCTCTTCCGAAATGAGTCCGGTGGAGCGCCAGCGCTGCGCTTCTTGCTGCAGCTCCCGGCGAAATGCATCTGAGGCCACGCGCTCTCCTGTCACCACGGCAATGGCTATCAGCTTGCCAGGGGTTTTCGCGAACCGCAAGGGGGTACCTCGATACACTGACAAGAGGACTTCCCACTTGTAGGCAGCGGCATCGTGCACAAACAATTTCAGCGCTGGTTTCCGCAGCTCGATCGCCGTGTCTGGCTCTTGGCTGCGGGCCGTCTGCTTTCTCAGATTGGCATTGGCTTTGTGCTGTTTTATGCCCCGATCTTTTTTGTCAATCAGGTGGGGCTATCCGCTACGCAGGTCGGGCTGGGAGTCGGCAGTCAGGCCCTGTCAGGACTGGTCGGTCGATTTGTGGGCGGCTCCATGACCGATTCGCAGCGGTGGGGTCGGCGGCAAACGCTGCTGCTGTCGGCACTGATTTCGGCGATCGCCGATGGCATCTTTTTGCTGTCGAACGGCTTCCCAATTTTTATCGCGGGCAATGTGTTGATGGGGCTGGGAGTGGGTCTGTATTGGCCTTCGACGGAGGCCGTGGTGGCGGACATCACCCCAGCGGGTGAACGCAACGAAGCCTTTGCCGTGGTTCGTCTGGCGGATAGTGTGGGTTTGGGTTTAGGCGTCATTCTCGGCGGCGTGCTGATCTCAACCACCCAGCGCTATCGGCTATTGTTTGCGGTGGATGGTGTATCGTTCCTGTTATTTTTTGGCCTGATCTACTGGGCAATCGCCGAAACGCGGCCTGACCAACCGGGCGATCGTTCCTTTTGGCAAGGGTGGAGCATCGCCCTCAAAGACTCGGTGTTGTGGGTATATGTCGCGGTCAACATCCTGCTCACCGGCTATATCGCCCAGGTGCAGAGTACGCTGCCGGTTTACCTCAACCAGTTTGTGCCCCACGCCGAGGCCACCGGCTTTTCGGAAGCAATGCTTAGTGTCTTGTTCACCGGCCATGTCATTCTCACGGCGCTTTGCCAACTGCCGGTGGCGCGACTCTTGAAACCGCTAGCGCCGCCTCGGGCCTTGATGATTTCGACCGTACTTTGGGGCAGCGGTTTCGCGCTGGTGTGGGCAACGGGGACGGGTCTGTTTAGTCAGGCTAGCGTTGGGGCGGCGCTGGCATTGGCGGTGATGGCGATCGCCACCACTGCTTACACACCAATTGCCTCATCTTTTGTCGCCATGCTGGCACCCGAGGCGCTGCGCGGCGTCTATCTTTCTATCAACTCGATGTGTTGGGCACTGGGCTACTTTGTGGCTCCACCACTGGGGGGATGGGCGCTCGATCAATCTCCCCAAATGGCCCATAGCTTTTGGCTCCTGGCAGCCGCTAGTATTGTGCCAGTGTTGGCCGTTCTCGCCTATCTCGACCATCAAGTCTCAACTCGCTAACGTCTTTCTCCCTTGCCGCCATGATTGCATTGCTGACCGTCCGTCCTGCCCGTCTCTTGAGCCTCGTCGCTAGCCTCGGGATTGGGCTGGCGATCGCCAGCTGCGAAGAGGTAGTCACCCAGGACTACGAAGCGATGGCCGTGACCACCTATACCTGGCGGGCGGAGTACACACCACGCGGCGTTTCCCCCGATCGCCCCCGCGAAGGGCGCATCGAAACCTTTGAGACCAATTCTCTGGTCAACACAAACGGTCAGCCCACGGTCGATCCCACCGGTGAACGCGATAAAGATGGCATCTGGTGGCCCGCGATTCCGCCCAAGCCCACCGTCGAAGAACTGGAAGCCCGTCAAAAAGACGGCGAGGTGTTCTCAGAACCCCTCATCAACAAATCCATCGACTTCAGCCTGACCTTTGAGCAGAGCGGCGAAACCGTGACCTTACCGGCGAACGACTCGGTCTATCGCACTGCCGTCAAAGCTTCAGAATCTGATCGTCCGCTCAAGCTGCTTTTGGGCCCTCAAGATGATTATGTGCAAAAAGCGGAAATGCAATAGCCAGACAGTGACAGGCTATTGTTCGGTATGGTGTCAGTAGCCAGCGAGCCAGCATTGCTCAAGGTGTACCCAGCCCCTGGATACTGACCAATCTTTTTTACTTAGACGCACATCATGGCCGATCGCGATCGCAGACCTCAAGGCATGAGCCCCGAACGATATGAACGGCTCATGGCCGAGGCCAAAGCCCCCTATAAGGGCTTACGCAAATTCGTCTATGGCACTTTTGCCGCTTCGGGCGCGATCGGCGGGTTCATCTTCTTGACCCAAGTGTTGGCCGGACGCGATGTGGGCACCGCCCTGCCCAATTTAGCCCTGCAGCTCGGCGTCGTTGCCCTCATGGTGTTTCTTTTTCGCCTCGAAAGCCGCCCGGCAAAAAAGTAGACTCTTATTAACACCGCCTCACCGCGCCCAGGTATTCTGCTGAATTTTGGCACCCCAAGGCTTCTAGCGTTTCCAGCTCTTGACTAGTCTCAAACTCTAGCAAGCCGCAGTTTGATCAGGTTCCCCCCAATGCCTGAAATCACCCTCAAATCAGCTTTTCAATTTTGACTGCCGACTTCTGCATGCCGTAGGGCCTTGCCTTTCCCGAAGAGTATTCTGCCATGGCTTCTTTAAGAAAAGTGAAGCTCCTGTCACGATGTTTTCTCCCATTGCCACGTAAGGCATAGGCAAAAGACAGCTACGGATTTGAGCCGAGTACTCGATGCAGCTCGTCCCCCCACTGTCCACAGCTTTATCGTGGGTGTTGCCAACATTCTCAGCCTGCCTGAGAGCCTCCTCATCTCTGAGACTGTAGTCTTACTAGATCCTATGCATCGGCAGATCGTCCACTCATCCTCATGCAATACCAGCTAACTGTGACGTCGAACGACTGAGATGTCACATAACTCACTGCTGATGACACATGTCTGTAGGAGGATAAAAATCCCTATGCATAAGATCTACAAGCAGCTGGAATTGCTACATGAGGTCGTCAGTCGTTCACTATCACCTCAGGAGGTGGGAACTTCAAAAAATCTAATTTTTTTCATTCGGCGATCGCTAAATCAAATGGGTCTTTACCCAGAATGGCACGAGAGTGAAATTCTCATTGAGGCCTATTTAAGAGTCCGCCAGAAAATCCTGGCTGGTCAAGAAGTCCAAAAATTTCCCGCTTATCTCACTCGGGTTGCTCAGCTCATCATCTTTGAGAAGAGCAAACAACGGAAACGAAACTCTAACATCAGCCAGAAGTTGTCTCGGGCAGATGCAGATGATAAGAGCGCTGTTTCAGCCGATCACTCTTATACAGACGGCATCAACCCAAACACCATAGACACTCTGTGGAGTTCCTTTAAAGCGCTACCCGAACGGGATCAGGAAGTCCTCACCTTACGTATCGTCCATGGCTATTCTTGGAAAGAGGTGGCCTATACATTTGTAGAGTGGGGACTCGAATCTCACTACAGTGACTCTTTAATTCCAAAACTGAGAACACAAGGAAAAAGAGCACTCGAAAAACTTAGAAAAGGTGTTTTATCTGTCAATAACTAATTATCCCTACGAGGGAAGGAACATAGCAAACAGCAAAGCAATTAACTAAAAAGGATTGGTGCAACTTTTATGCGACCAGAAGAATCCCGTGACCTGAGAGCATTTCTAGACTCTTCCGATATCCAGCATAGAGAGTTTGTAGAAGAGTATTACTCCTTAGCTAAGCTGCCGGAACTCTCTGCGGCTCAGGCAACTAGGCTGCAGCAGATCCTCCGGATGGCAGAAGTAGATGATACTCTTTGCTTTCTGATGAACGAGATTGATGAAATCACGTTTCAAGAACTCGGCTTTTATGATGCCGATGAGCAGCCCTATTTTGATAATGAAACAGCTCGTATACGAGAACATATCCTGAGTGAGAATGATCGACAGATTTTAATGAGCTTTTCGACGACGGGGCAGCGAGAGCAGGTGAGACACTTAGGTTCCTCGTATCGATATCCCCGAGTTGAGATGCTTTATGACTCAACCCAATCAGTGCGATCTGCGCTTGACCGGCAGCTGTTTTTGGGGAATTTGCCGAGCCTTTATAGGTACAATACTCTGCATGTATCTAGCACAGAACTCACTCGCACTCAACACAACACATCACAGATAGGGCGCTTCCTGCAGAATTTCTTTGTTGAGGAATCTGTTTCATGGTTTACCCTCGCAGCGTTAGTTTGGATGATTTGCATCATCATCATTTGACCTGTATGAGACAGCAAACAATATCTTTAAGGCATCTCAGCGATCGCTGAGATGCCTTTTTTGATGCCGAGCCGAATAATGCAGCCAGCCTATGAGTCCCTGGTTCAGGCGATGGCAATCACAACAAAAGAATCAAAGCATGACCGCACCCGCTCACTTGATAGGTACCGCCATATCTCTACCGTCACAATATTTTTTCTAGAAACACATATTAGTAGAAGTCCAAAAATAAGGTGACTATGTCATACACCATTCACGATACTCATCGTGATCTACAGGTTTGTCCAAAATGTGGAAAGCAAGCGCTGGCCCAACCAAAACATAATCATTATCGCTGTCTGTGGTGTGGGTTTGAGTCGGATGTATCAGATACCGCTGGGCGCTTTCCCTCTGTTCTACTCTTGATACCTCTGATCGCAATAGTGATTGCGATCGCGCAAGGATAGAACATTACCACGCTGGTCTTTCGTGTCAATTTCAATGCCGTTTAGAGCATGCACGTAGATAGATGAACCGTGATGAAATGATTCCTAATACAAGCAAGTGAAATCGGGACAACAGACACACACCTTATGAATGAGGCCCTAAAACGACCGTGAACGGGTCTTTAAGGTATTGCTGAGCCACCGTCTGAACCATATCTTCTGTAACGGCGCGAATCATGTCTTGAAAGACCTCGTCAAACTCAACGCCGAGCCCGAGCACTTCATACCAGCCGAGTAGTTGCCCCAGCTGAGCATTGGTTTGCTTGCCCAAGGCATATTGGCCCAGCAGCTTGTTTTTCGACGCCTGCAGTTCTTCTGCCGTCAGCCCCACTTGCCCCAGTCGCTCGATTTCGGAACGCAGTCCCTCTAGGGCAATGGTCTGATTATCCGGCGCAGTGCCCATGTGACCGACAAACTGAGAAAGGCCCAACCGCGTTGGATAAAAAGCCGACACGTCATAGGCCAGACCACGCTTTTCGCGCAGTTCGACAAACAGGCGGCTAGAGAGGCCACTGCCTAAATAGGTGCTGATGAGCTTGAGCGGCGCATAGGCGGCGTCTTTGACCGAGGGAGTTTGATAGCCCACAATGACCACGGACTGGTTAGTTTCTTGAGCGATCGCGGTATGGGTGGCAGCCGTTGGTACAGCTGGATAGTTCAGCGGCGGCAGCGGGTGCGCGGGCACGACCCAATCACCAAAATTCTCATCGGCCAGCGCGATCGCGGCCTCAGCCGTGATGCGACCGGCGATCACCATCACGCAGTGATCAGGCCGAAAATATGTTTGATGAACGCTCACTAAATCATCGCGCGTCAGCTGAGTCACGGTCTCTTCAGTCCCGATACCTGGTAAACCGTAGGGATGCTCGCCATACATCGCCGCTCGCAACGCGTTATAGGCCACCGTAAAAGGCTGCTCTTGCATCGAGCGAATGCTCTGGAGCGTCAGGCGCTGCTCTAGACTCAACTCAGCTTCAGAAAAACTGGGATAGCGAATGATTTCTGCCGCTAGGGCCAGTGTTGAGGCAAAATCAGCCGACACCGTCTTTAAACTAATGAGGCTGTAATCAGCTGAGGCATCACTGCCCACACTCGCGCCGATCGATTCGACCTGTTCCGCAATTTCGAGGGAAGATAAGTGGCGAGTGCCCTTGGTCAGCAGAGAAGACATGAGACCAAACAACCCGGCCTGCGATCTCGCCTCATGGCCAGTTCCGGCTTTGACCAATAGCCGTGCCGACACAATATCCGCCACCGGATTTTCGAGCACAATGACCACGAGACCATTGTTGAGCACGCAGCGATGGAGTAAAGGACGGTCAACGGAAGGAGATGAGGTCATAGTTTCAGCAATCAATTCTTTTCGATAGGCCGTTCGGCACGCCGCCAACTGTCACCAGCGCCCTTCCTAAGATGCCTCAAAGTTGTTCACTCTGTTGCACCGATTTAGCGCGTCGGCAGCAGCACCGTCGAAGCGTAGGCATTGGGGGAGAGAAAACTTTTGGCGAGGGTGGTGATTGACGTAGGCGTGTGGGCTTGAATGCGAGTGGGATAGCTATAGCTGTCTGCTGCCGAGGCCACGACATCGTAATAACCATAGAGCCCCGCCAGCTGACCCGGCGTTTCGGTCGAAAAGGCGAAATCATTGATGAGCAGGCGCTGGGCTCGTTCTAACTCCGTCGTTGAGACGGGCTGCAGCGCCAAAGTCGAGAGGCGATCGCAGATCAGCGCCTCCACGGCATCGACCCGATCAGGTTCCAGCCAAGCCTGCAGCATAAACAAGCTACAGTCACGCTGTAGCGAAAAGCTGCCGCCAATATCCATAACCCACTGACGCTCTTCGCGCAGCTCCCTGACGAGTCGAGCGCTGCGGCCCTCAGCCAACAGCGTCGCCAGAATATCCATGCCACAGGCCGCGTTGAGATCATCCACTCCCGGCCCCACCCAGGCCATCAGTAGCCGCGCATGTTCTAACCGAGGCACCCGCAAAACCTGACGCCGCACCCCCCACCAGGGCTGAATCTGCCCGGTCTGGCGAGCTGGGCGAGGGGCCGGAGTGGGAAAGGTGCGAAACGTTTGTCGCACCAGATCTAGCGTCGGCTCTAGGGGAATCCCCCCGGTGACCACCACCGTCATATTTTCTGGCTGGTAGTGGGTTTGGTGAAACCGACGCATCTCGGCGGGCGATCGCTGCAGCAACACGGCTTCGGTGCCTAAAACTGGACGGCCATAGGCATGGTCGGGAAATACCTGTTCAGACAATGCCTGAAAGGCAATCCAGTCGGGGTCATCTTGAGACTGGCGGATTTCTTCGAGCACGACCTGGCGTTCACGGTCAAATTCTTCATCGGGAATGGCCGCCTGGAGCACGAGTTCCGCCAGATCGGGCAGGGCAGTGGGCAGCGCTTCGGCGGCTAGGGCCATATAGAAGTGGGCATAGTCATGACTGGTGGCCGCATTGCTAAAGCCTCCCTGCGTTTCAATCGCGTAGTCAATCATGCCGGGCTGCAAGCGTTCGGTACCCTTAAAAACCATGTGCTCTAAAAAATGAGCCATGCCTATCCACTCCATCGGTTCGAGGGCAGCGCCCGCATCAACCCACACATCGGCAACGACCACAGGGGTGGCAGGCATATGATGATGAACCACGGTGAGCCCAGTTTCGAGGGGGGTGACGGTGGCCGGAAAGGTGAAGGGAGTAAAAGTCAAAGGAGGGGTTTGAACCGACAGGATAAAGGTTTGAACCGGCTCCGAGCGCCGGGGCACTCGGCACCCCGTGGGGTGATCACAATCGCAGCGAGAACCTCAACAGAGTGGCGATAACCCATCTGCAAAGCTCGCGAAAATCGTGAGTGAGGTAGAAGCTTGAGCGCCGATAGAAGCGGCATCTGCCCCTTAACCGCGCGTTCACCGCTAGCCTACCGGATCTTATTCTTTCGCGATAGAGCAGCGGGCGGCTCTTTACCCTTATTTAAGAAAACTATTTGCTAAAAACAAAATCCCCCTCGGGTCAAGCCCCAGGGGGATTTCAAAAGTTGTTCACCGCAGCGCCGTCTTACCTCAGTTTCCGACCTGGTAGAACCAGGTGGGAATGCTGGCGCCCATTTAAAGTTTCCGAGTACAAGCTCGGTTTACTGCCACGGGCGCAACTTGATTCCCTTGCAAGACAAAGCATAGATCGACAAACAGTATTGGCAGTCACCAACGCCGTAGTGAATCTCTTGCCATCATAACCAACTCTGCCCCGGCGATCGCAAGGGGATGCCGCAAATTATTTGGCCGGAGATTACGACTGGGCAGTGGGATACCACAGGCCCTCAATCTGCCGGATGAGCGCAGCACTATCGTCGCCCTTCGCCAAACACACCGTGACATGGCCGAGTTTGCGCCCGGGTCGAGCGGCGGGCTTGCCATACCAATACACCTGAGCTTGGGGAATCTGGGCTAACTGCTGCCGCTGCTCGGCGTAGTCATGGGTGGCCGACTCAAACCCCAACAGATTCACCATCAAGGCGTGATCGCAGGTCATCTTTGGATTCCCTAAGGGTTGCCCGGTCACCGCCAAGAGCTGCTGGGCAAACTGCGACGTTTCGCAGGCATCGAGCGTGTAGTGGCCAGAGTTATGGGTGCGGGGGGCGACTTCGTTCACCAGCACCTGATCCCCTGGCCCCAAAAACAGTTCAATGCCCAAGATGCCGACAAAGTCTAACTGTTCGATCAGGGTGCGGGCGATCGCCTGCACCGCTTCCACCACCGCTGAAGAAATGTGAGCTGGAGCTAACACCCGCCGACAGACCTGCTCGATCTGCTGAGTTTCAACGACGGGATACACCGCGATTTCACCCTGCACTGAGCGAGCCACCATTACCGCCAGCTCTTTTTCAAAGGGAATGAAGGCTTCTAGCAGCACCGGCGGGCGCTTAATCTGCGTCCAAGTGGCCACGAGTGCCGCCGCTGAGCGAATCACAAAGGTGCCCTGGCCGTCGTAGCCCAGGCGGCGCGTTTTCATCACGAGGGGGAAGCCGATGGGGGCAGCGATCGCCGCCACCGCCTCAGGCGCAGTGGTGTGATCCAACGTGACATAGGGCGGATTGGGCAAATGGTGGGTCGCCAAAAACTGCCGCTGTGTGTACTTATCGAGCAGCGGTGCCAGGGCCGACAATTGGGGTCGAAAGCTCACGCCCTGCGCCGCTAACGGTTGCAGCGCGCCCAGATCAACAAACTCATTTTCAAAGGTGACGACTTCGCAGCGATCGCTCAGCTGCTGGGTTCCAGCCACATCAGCGATCGCGGCATATACCCCAGCCGCGGCAGTGGCCATGGCCGGGTCAGTCGGTTGGGGCGTCTGCACCACCATGGACAGATCGAGCTTAGGCGCTTCTAACCCCATCATCCAAGCCAATTGACCGCCGCCAATCACCCCCACCGTTTTCGTCATGCCTACTCTCCCCATCTTGTCCACAGTCCTGAGGACACCTACGAGTGATACCAATTCGCTGAATTGGAACTACACATCAAAACAAGTGTGTAGCCCCCTGCGACAAGGGGGCAGCGACAGCGGGGGATGCCCCGATCTGTAGCGCTATTTTGCCGAACTGGTATGACACGCAGGCGTATCGCTAGTAAAAGAGTACGACACCCGTCTCTCAAAAGGACGTCAATTCGGTGGGAAGCACGATTGACCTCCGACCGAGTCGGCAGTTGGGGCGTCACGGTTCATAAATTGCCCGGCAGTGCCGCCTGGACTAGCCCACCGGCAGCGGCATGTCAATGACCGATGCGAGTTGAGAAAGGCGATCGCAACAGTCTTGATAAACGATTTTCGCTTGGTCAACATAGTCCTGAGAAATAGTCTCTTTTAACTCTCGCTGAGTTCTCACAATTTGACCCGCTCGAATATCCCCCTTAGAGTCACCCACGTGTTTGGTGCCAGTTGTTTTCAAGATCTGATACTTTTCAGAAAACCCGATTTCTGTACCGAGAAAACTTTGTAGTGCTTCAAAGACTTGGGGACTGTGCTCAATGAGTTGGTCGTGGCGTAGCAAGAGGACTCGTTCGCTTGAAGGCATGCTCTCTGCATAACGGACGAGTTCTTTGAGGCGATCGCAGTAGTGATGAAATGTTTTTTCCTCAGACCAGTCCGGCTTCAAATCGCGAATACTGTTCAGACTTCTTTGCGGTTCACGAACCAGAAAAATCACGAAAACATTGTCTGATTGCAGCAGATTAATATCGACGAGCTTATTGTTATGTAAAAGCTTATCTAGAATGTAAGTTTCATGCAGAGAAAGCTTTTGGAGCTCCCTCAGGTTCCGATATTCTTGACGGCTCCAATAAACCCGAGATATTAAAGACTTAAAGTCTTGTGGCCCTTGATAACGGATATGACTTTCTCCATAGCCCGCAATCTCAGGATTCGTATTCAAAATGTGAGTTAGCAGTGAAGAACCTGAGCGCATATGACTCAGAATCCACAGCACGCGATAGGGCTGTTTCCGAAAAGCGACCCCGAGGGGATCTGAGTTATGAGCCAGCCGATAGTTGAGATACTGTTTAATCCAGTGATTTTTCCAGAGACGAATTTGGATTCTAAACGAATTTGTCATAAGCGTTATGAGCCGACAGGCAATATCAACTGGGGGACTTGAATCGATTTTGATTCAGCAAGCTTTTCTAGGAGAGTCAGAACGATTGTCGACCGACCAGACTGGTCTAGCCGGACAGTAGCGTGCTGCCAATGTTCTGCTAGCCCAGCTAAGGGTGCCCATCTCCTTTGAGTGGATACACATAGAAAGGCCGGTCTAGCGCTAAAAGGATGGTCGCTCGCGATCGCTCTGCTGCACTGAGATGCTAATTGACCCAAGACTGAGTTCGCCTGATCCATCGTCATAGAGGCCTCACTTAATAAAAGCTGATATAGCGGTTTAGTGGATAGCTGGGCAATTCTGCGAGTGTTCAGGTATCAATGGGAACTCTCTGTCTGACGATACGGTCTAACCCTATATGAAGGCTGAAATGACCTTCCTAGCCTGGCATCTATCGCCATCGCGGCTGAGTACAGTCTGATCAAATTTCCCGCGCCTGTCGTGCTACTGGTCATAAATTCAATGCGGCCACCCTCAGACGACGGCGTTCATAGATGACGTCTGTCTCAACTGAGAACAACGTCCCGAACTTTATTTGCGCCTGCAGCCGCTTGTTGCCGGGGCCTGTTTCCACTGCTCTAAACTCACTTTTCACAGGATGTAATGGCATGGTTAATTTTTTAAATAACGATTCAAAAACCGCTGCTCTAGTAGCACTAGGTGTCATGGCTGGAGCCGCGTTTCCTCTCATTGCAGCAGCTCCAGCAATGGCTCAATCAGCGCAGTTTGTCGATGTTGGCAACGGGTATTGGGCACAACCGTATATCGAGACGCTCGCGGCAGAACAAATTATTGCGGGCTTTCCCGATGGCACCTTTAAACCTGATCAGCCAGTGACCCGGGCGCAGTTTGCCGCGATCGTGCGACAGGCGTTTGACCAGGCTCGCACCCGCTCGGCCCCCAACTTTGGCGATGTGCCTACCAGCTATTGGGCCACTGAGGCGATCTCCGATGCCTATGGTCAGGGCTTTATGTCGGGGTACCCCGATGGCACCTTTCAGCCAGAGCAGCAGATTCCCCGCGTGCAGGTAGTGGTGGCCCTGGCAAATGGCTTGGGCATGAGCGCCAGCGGCAGCGACAATCAGGCGCTCGGCGTCTATCGGGATGCGGGGCAGATTCCTGACTATGCTCAAGGGCCAGTGGCGGCCGCGACGGAGAATGAAATCGTGGTCAGCTATCCTGACGTCAACCGCCTGCAACCAGGACAAACAGCCACCCGTGCAGATGTGGCGGCGTTTATTTATCAGGCTTTAGTCGCAGAGGGTGAGCTGCCTGCCCTGGCCGCTGATTTGAATGCAACGGACTACATTGTGGGCTATGACGGCTCGGGCAGCACAACTCAGGCAGTGTCACAGACTGTTGCCGGAGTCGTGCCAGCGGGCACGCAAATTCCCCTGCGGTACCCCAATGCAGATGGAGTTGATATTGTGGTTGCCCCCGGCCAAACGGTAGCGACGTCGCTAGAAGTCTCCGGGTCGCTAGTAAACAGTGCCAATCAAGTGCTGATTCCGGCCGGGAGCACCGTGCAGGGACGTATTGAGCCGGTGGAAATTCGCGGGGCCTCGATCACGGCGGCGCGCTTTGTGGCCGATAGCTTGACGATCAATGGCCGCACTTACAACATGGATGCGGAATCCAGCGCGATCGCGGCGAGTGAGTCGGTCAATACCGGATCTCTAGAGGGTGCCCTGATCACAGGAGCCGCCGAGTCGATTTTAGGCTCGCTACTCGGTAGTGCCGATCTGGGTTCGCTGGTGGGAGCGGTCATTGGCGGCAATGATCAGGTGACGTCGCAAAACGCGGTGATTGTGATCGACCCTAGCCAGCTTGATCTGACTGTGGATACTGACTTTAATGTCGGCAGCTAATCCCAATTGTCGGCAATCGGCTTCCTCTGCGTGGGAGGCCGATTGATGGCTAGCTGCAGCGGCGATCGCGATCGCTGAGTATCCCGCATCCGCTACGATATCCGCCGCCGCAGCGTTCTAAATTATCCGAAAAAAGCCCTCAGTTCCCGACAAATCTGTTCTCGGAGCTGAGGGCTTCGCATCGTCTGATCGTTTGATTTAAAGCTTGTATTGGCGATACTGCAGGCAAAAATCGTCGGGGTTGTCGATAAATTTGCGTTGAGCGGCCCGCACGACCTCAAACGCTTCATCGCAGGTTCTGACCAAAAAGAGCATCTCGTAATCTTCTGGATTGAGGAGCTGCTTTTCTAGCGGCCAGTCTTGTACCCAGCGCAAAAAGTCTTCCCACATGTCGCCGAGCAGCACGATGGGAATATTGCAAATGTGCTCGACCTGCATCAGCTGCCAGGTGTAGGCCAGCTCTAACAACGTACCGACGCCACCAGGGGCCACCACGACGGCATTTGCCAGGTGCATAAAGTGATCAAGCCGTTCTGAGAAGCGATCGAACTCATGTTTGATATCGACGTGAGGATTAGCCCCTTCTTCAAACGGCAGCTTGATATTGAGCCCATAGGATTTGCTAGAACCATCCACGCTGTGGGGGTCTTCGCGCCCTTCGCGATGGCCTAAATTAGCCGCTTCCATGAGACCAGGACCGCCACCGGTCACAACATCCATGCCGTCGCGACCCAGCAGTCGGGCCAAGCGCCGCACTTGCTCATAGATCGAATCACCCGGCGTGAGGCGGGCTGACCCAAAGATCACAACCCTAAATCTGTCTGGCTCAGTCATCACAATAATCCGAAATGGAGATACGTTACTGCTTGTACGTTTGTACCGTGAAACGGTCTTAAAAATGCGTCGCCGGTGCTCACAGCACGTCTCAGGAAACTAGACAGCTCGGCAGCAGTAACCCGACTAGTCTAGTTTTTCTATACCCTCTGATCGCCTGCTCTTCAGACCTTGGCATGGTCTGTGAACCTAGCACAAAAGTCTCTTAGACGGCGCGGCTCAGGCGCTCGTAAGCCAGGGCTAAGGCATCATCGTCGCCAACATTGCCAGGAAACAACACTACTGGCAAAGCCGAAAATTGCGGATGGTCGACGGCCGTGCAGACGACGGAACAGCCTGGCAGAATTTGGCCTAACAGACGGGTAGTGCGGAGCGCTAACCCTTTGCTCAAGGTGTCATTGGAGGTAATACCGCCTTTGCTGATGAGAAACCCGAGGTCATTGGGCAGGCCGCGCAGAATATCCATCAGCAGAGCGGAAACCTCTTCGCCAAACGCCAGTCGAGTCTGCACATCGGGAAAGGCAAGTTCTTGGCGACTGGTATAAATTGCCGGAGTTTGGCCGCGCTCGTGGATCTGACGCACCTCGGTCAAGGTGGTTGCTAAAAGGCGCGATCGCCCACCCGCCAGATCATCCACCATTTGCGTGACGTCCACCTCAACACCCACGATGTCCGGGGCTTGCAGCAGGGCCTTGAGCTGCTGTGTGGTCTTTTTCACATGGGAGCCGACTAAGATCGCGCCCGGATGGTGGTCTTTGACGTACTGCGCCATCTCCTCAGCCGCAACGGGTTGGGGCGGTAGCGCCGCTAGGGCGGTCAGCAAACTGGCGGCACTGCGAAACAAAAAACGTTTGCCTTGAGCGGCTGCCTGCAGCACATCTTGAGCAAACGCATTCAGGTCGCTCTGCTGTTCCCCATCAACGGCGACGCAGACGTTATTTTCCAACTGCAACAGCGCCTCTAGACAGCCCGCGCGAAGGCGGTCCAAGGTAAACCGCTGCACCTGGTCGGCGGCAATTTTGCCCCCAGTTTTTTCCGCCACATAGTCAGGCAGATAGGCGGTGCTGTAGCCAAAGACGGAATCGTTGGCGAACTCAGTTTCATGAGCAGGGACAGGCACGCCGTTTTGCACCACATAGTGCACGCTGTCGCGGGTGATGCGTCCCCCTTCAAAAAAGGCAGGCACCATGAAATGAGCATCGAAGGGGCCTAATTCAGCGGCGATCGCATCGGGCTCAATCGGGTAGTGCCCCCGCAGCGTCGAGTCGGAGCGGCTCACGACCAAAAACTCTTCCACCCCGGCTTAGGCAATGGCCAGCTTGAGATTGTGACAAACTGCCTGCGTCACAGCCTGCGCCTGCGCGGGTGAGAGCGCCCGCGTATTGGTCAAAATGAAGACAATGGGAGCATCATCCTGCAGGCCCAAGACCAACGTTTCGACATCCCACTGCAGCAATAGCAAACAGCTGTGCACCGTTTGCGATCCCGTCGGATCATCATCCAGCACAATAATTTTTGGCGTTGTGGCCATCTCCCCCTCCTACGATTGCCAGGGTGCTATCCCCGCTTGCTCCCTTGGCCAGTCGACTTGCCCCGCTCCTGGGCGATCGCGGGATCTTTTCCCAGAGTGCCACACCGGGCGTCGTTTAACGCAGTGGCACCATTGATAGAGCACCGCTCCACGATTAACGCGCCTCGAACAGGTGATGACTGTGGGGCTCAGTTCAACGCCTCTGAGTGTTGCTTTTTGAGGTCATCAATCAAACCGGCGAGCTTGTCGCTGTTGGCCTGATAAACTTCACCACAAAAATGGCAGGTGGCTTCAGCACCATCATCCTTTTCGATCATATCCTGCAGCTCATCGACACCCAGCATCTTCAGGGCGCCCAGCATGCGATCGTAAGTGCAGGGACAATAAAACCGAATCGCCTGGCTCTCCGCCTCAGGCAAAATCTGCAGATCCAAATCACCCACTAGCGCTTCAAAAATCTCGGGCAGGGTTTGTTTGCTGCGCAGCTTAGGCGTAAAGTCTGCCAGGGCCTCCACCCGCGATTCTAAAAGCGAAATCAGCGACTCATCCCGAGCGGCCTTGGGCATTACCTGCACCAGTAGCCCTCCCGATGCTTCGACGCCATGTTCATCAACAAACACCCCCAGTACCAGGGCCGAGGGCGTCTGCTCTGACGTGGCGAGATAGTAGGTCAAGTCTTCGCCAATTTCGCCCGAAATCAGCTCGACTGTGCTGGAGTAGGGTTGGCCGTAGCCGACGTCGCGCACGACATACAGATAGCCCTTATGCCCGATCGCTCCCCCCACATTGAGCTTGCCATTTTCAGTGGGCGGCACCTCGACGCTGGGGTCATCAACATAGCCCCGCACAGCGCCATCCAGTCCGGCATCCACCATGACACCACCTAAAGGCCCATCGCCCTTGATGCGCAGGTTAATGCGCGAGCCCTCTCGCTTCATGCTAGAGACTAAAAGCAAGCCAGCAGACATGGCTCTACCCAAAGCCGCCGTACCGACATAGGTCAGGTTGTGGCGCTGACGGGCAGTTTCTACTAAGTCAGTTGTAATCGTGCCGACAATGCGAATGCCGCCATCGGCAGCGGTCGCTCGAAGGAGTTGGTCTGCCATGCAAACGTCCTAATTTTGCTTCACGTTGAATTGATTAGTGCCATTGTAGAAACTTTTAGGCGCTCAATGGCGGCTGCCCCCCCTCGAAATAACCGTCCCTGAGCCGGAATGCGAGACTCACGTCCATAATCGGACACCCTATCTAATTTCGAAACTTGGGGGGCTAAGGGGACATCTGAAGATATTCTCAAGGGACAAGCACTTGGCGAGACCCGAGCTTGATTACGCAAAAGGTGAGTTTGTGGGGCACCGCCCTAGGAGTCCATTTGCCCCCTGACATTGCCCAGCAGGAGGGATTAGAGGAAGGCACGATCATTTCGATCTGTGTCGAAGGCCATAAAATCGTCTTGGCACCCGCGCACCCAAAATATACGCTGGATGAGTTGTTTAAAGTGGCTGGCCCCACTTCGCAGGCTGATGAGTGGCCTTGGGGTCAAGCCACCGGGGAGGAACATTGGTAACGCTGGCCAACCGCACGCCTGAACGGGGCGACGTCATTCAATTACAGTTCGATCCTCAGGCCGATGGTGAGACCAGGAAGTGGGGCGCTGCCCTGGTGATCTCACCGCTGGTCTACAATCGCATTTCGAAGCTGCTGGTGGTTTGTCCCATTGCCAGTCGCCAGCAGGGGTGGCCCTTTGAGGTGCTGTTGCCGGACTCGATGGAAACCTACGGCGTCGTTTTGGTCGATCAAATCCGGACGGTGGATTGCATAGCGCGTCAGGCCAAATTCATCGAATCCGCCAGCCCCGAATTAGTGCTGGAAGTCATCAGTCGCTTAGAGACGCTGGTGACCTAGGAGAGGAAATCGCAATCAATACCGCCCGATATCTTCGGCGGGGGGTGGGGCAGCAAGGGGGCCGGGGCAAGTCGGACAAGGAAATGTTGCTGACGCCCAGACGTACTCGCCCGATGAAAGCTGGGAAATATTGATGGAGCCATAGATGAGTGGGTTAGCAGCGGACGCGATCGCCTTTGTACAGCGCTATCGGCAACAGTCGGTGGGGCTGTTGCTGTATCAATCAGTGCTCGACACGCCGATCAGTCAAGCCTGGCTCAATTTGCTGGATGCCCTCTGTCGCGAGGACTCCGCCGAATGTTTGGTGGCCTATGGCGTCTGGTTTCGGGCATTGGCTGCCCAGCAGCAAACCTGGCAAAGTCACCTGCTAGAGCAAATTCTCCGCGCCGAAAATCCCTTCTCCCACCAAGTGCAGCAACGACCTGTGCAAGAACTGCCAACGGCGCTCTTAGAGGCGGCTCAGAGTGATCTCCGGTGTCTTCAAACGATGTATACCTGCCAGAGCAGTCAGCTCAGTCAGTGGGTGCAAACGGTGTGTCAAGTGCCTGACGCGCCGATCGTCTGGTATTTAGAAGATGAGCCCCCCGCCGATGTTTCGTTTATGACTCTGCCCGACTGGTCAGCCGGTCTGGTCGAGCTGGCGACCTACTATCAGCAGCGAGGCACGGGCCTGATCGGCCAATACCGTGTTTTTCGCTGGCAGGGTTCCGGGTTAGTGGGGGTGCCCCATCCGGATCCGGTGCAGTTGAGTGAGCTGGCCGCCTACGCCCAGCCGCGTCAGCAGCTCATACAAAATACGGAATTCCTCTTGCAGAGCTCGGCGGCGCTGCATGTGCTGCTCTACGGGAGCCGGGGCTCGGGCAAGTCGTCTCTAGTCAAGGCCCTGGTCAACGCTTATGGAGATCGCGGGCTACGCCTGATTCAAGTCGATAAAACCGAAATGGTGCATCTGCCCGCCATTGTGGAACGAGTACGCCACCGGCCTCAAAAGTTCATCATTTTTGTCGATGATCTCTCCTTTGAAGACAATGATGATGCCTTTAAGGCATTGAAGGTCGTACTAGAGGGCAACGTCACGGCCCGCGCCCAAAATGTCGTGGTCTATGCCACCTCCAACCGCCGCCATCTGGTGCGGGAATATTTCGCTGATCGCCCACGCCCTAAAGACCAAGACGATATTCAAGCCTGGGACACCCTGCAAGAAAAGCTCTCCTTTAGCGATCGCTTTGGCCTCACCCTCACCTTTGAGGCACCCGATCAAAAAACCTACCTGGCCATCGTGCGGCACCTGGCTACGATCGCTCAGCTAGCGATCGATGATGAGACCTTAGAGCGCCGCGCCCTGCAGTGGGCCACCCGCCATAATGGTCGCTCTGGCCGCACGGCTCGCCAGTTCATCGATTTTCTAACCGCTGAACTGTCTGACGCAATGAGTCACGCTTAGAGCGAAGGCTGAGGAATTAGACACCTCATATCCCTGAGCAACGCTGGGCCAATCTGAAGAGAAAGCGCGATCGCCTAATTTTGATATCGCAAGCCGCGGCTTGATCAGGTCATCTCCAACACCTGAAATCACCCTCAGATCAGCTTTTTAATTCTGACTTCCGACTGCTTCTGTATTCCGATTCGCTAAAATAAAACAACAAAATATCGCTCCCCTGTCCCTCGGCCCGTGCGTTCCAAGCTTGTATGGGAAGTCCAAGTACTGAGAATGAGTATTACGCAATCGCTCACGGCACTCGACCAGGGGCAAACCCTACTCTTCGCTGTTGCCAGTGGGAGCGGGAGCGGGAGCCGGTGCAGGGGCGGGTGCCGGTACGGGCGGCGGTGGGGGAATGGGAGCCGGTTCAGGCGCTGGGGCCGGTTCAGGCGCTGGCGCGGGGGCGGGGGCGGGAGCCGGTTCAGGAGTGACCGGTTCAGGAAAGGGCTCGGGATCAGGATCAGGGGCCGGGGCAGGTTCAGGAGCGGGAGCCGGATCGGCGTCTCCGCCGTCAGAAAAGCCTCCCGAAGAACCGCCTGTGGGTTCAGTCTCATCAGCACCGCCGCCAGCCGCTGCCTCCTCACCTGCGGAGGCAGGTTCAATCGCTTCTTCAGCCTCCTCTTCATCGTTAGAGGCTTGTGACGCCACAACCTTGCCCGGTTTTACCGGTTCCGCTTCAATACTGCCTTTACGACCAGCCAACTGGGGCAACGGCGGAAAGTCTTCTTCCGGGATGTCATCCAGAAGTTGGGAGTCTAACCGACCCCAAGTGGCCGCCGCCGAGCTGCTGACGCCCCAGGTGCGGGTGTTGTCGTCGTTCCCCAGCCAAACCCCAACGGCTAACTGCGGCATGTAGCCGACAAACCACAGGTCGCGATCGTCTTCCGAGGTGCCCGTCTTACCAGCGACAGGACGACCCACACTGGCGCGACCACCCGTGCCCCCCTCAACCACACCGCGCAGCATCCAGGTCATGATGGCGGCGGTGGTCTCATCAACGGCTTGGGTGGGGGTATTGTCAATTTCATAAATCACGGCTCCAGAGCTATCGAGCACTCGGCGGATACCGTGAACCGGGTGATGCTTGCCTTGCCTGGCGAGGGTGCCATAGGCGCTAGTCAGCTCTAGCAGGGTGACTTCAGAAGCCCCCAAGGCCAGCGAGTAAGTTGGCCGCAGCTCAGATTCAATGCCCATGCGCTGCGCCATGGCAATCACCGGCTCAAAGCCCACATCAATCAATACTTTGATCGCCACGATGTTGATGGAAGACGTTAACGCCTTGCGCATCGACACATTGCCACTAAAGCGGCCGCCATAGTTTTTGGGTTCATAGCCATCGACGACAAATTTGGCATCGGTATAGCTTTTGTTGGGAGAAAGGCCCGCCGCGATCGCGGTCGTGTAAACGAAGGTTTTAAAGGTCGAGCCCGGCTGCCGCAACGCCTGAGTGGCCCGGTTGAACTGACTGTCGTTAAAGTCAGTACCGCCCACGATCGCTTTGATTTCACCATTGCGAGGATCCACAGCCACGAGCGAGGCCTGGCTAAACCGCTGGCGATTACCCACCGTCGCCACCGTATCGTTAATGGTTTCCTGGGCTTTGCGCTGCCAATCGGTATTCAAGGTGGTCTCGACTACTAAGCCACCGGCTTCCACTACTTCAGGGGGCAAAATTTCGCTGAGCTGCTTCTGAATATAGATCGTGAAGTAGGGGAACTCGCTGTAGAGAAACTTCGGCTCATTGGGCGTGGTGGCGACCTCGGTAGCCATCGCCGTATCCGCCTGGGCCTGAGTAATTTTGCCGTTTTCTAACATGCGGCGAATGACGATGTTGCGCTGCGTTTCGGCAGCCTCAGGGTCAACCAGGGGCGAATAGGCGCTAGGGGCCGGAGCCATGCCCGCAATCAGGGCGGCTTCCGACACCGTTAAGTCACTCACGGGCTTGCCAAAATAAATCCAGGCAGCATCAGCGACCCCGTAGGCTCCCGCCCCGAGATAGACCAGATTCAGGTAACGTTCCAGGATTTCTGATTTGCTGTATTCGTCCTCGATTTTGAGGGCCAAGAGCGCTTCTCTCGCCTTGCGCTGAAAGCTCCGTTCCTGATCTAAAAAGGCAATTCTGGCCAGCTGCTGAGTGATGGTACTGGCCCCTTCCACCAAGCTACGTTCCCGTACATTCGCCAGCACCGCTCGGCCAATCCCCTGATAGTCCAAGCCATTGTGTTCATAGAAGCGGCGATCTTCTGAGGCAATAAACGCCGCAATCAGCGTTTCGGGCATTTCTTCATAGGCCAGCTTTTGGCGAGTCGCTGGCCCGATCTTCTGCAAGATCACGTTGTCGGCAGACTTGATCGTGATCGTGCCCTGACGTTCAAAGGTCTTGAGGTTACTAATGGCGGGCAGATCAGCTTCGGTCGTTTGCCAAACCCGATAGCCACGAGTCAGCCCCGTGGTGCTCACGGCCCCCAAGGCCACCAGGCCCCAAAATAGCGGGCGATAGTAGAGTGGCCGACGATAGTAAGTCGGGGGCTGAGGCGACTGTGGTGAAGGGGGAGTCGACGCAGGCCGGGCTGAAGTGGGCGCAGCGGTCGATCGCGGTCGGCGCACCGGGGGTGAACCAGCGAATAGATTTTTCAGTCGTCTTACGAAGGTATTTGCCACAGCTCACCTTATCCTCTCGCCCACTTGAACCTGACTGTTGACTTAACTATCGATGCGATCGCCTGAGCTAACTCTATACCAGAGACCTGGGTCTCAAGGCAAAGATCCGACCTTTCAGAACGAATTCAGACCAGGGCGGAATGCCCTAAGGCCAAGGCCGCCACCAGCATCCCCAAGACCAAAAACGGTTGAGCGCTCGCCTGATATTTCACATCGTTTTTCAGCGGGTCGCGGAGAAAGTACATGTCTTGAAAGGTGATCTGCGGAATGATCAACAGCACCAACAACACCGCATAGAGATTTTGATGAATTGCCATCAGGTAAGCCGCGATGCCTCCTTGAAAAATGTCAATCATCAAGACGCAAATCCAGGCAGCGGTACCGATGCCAAACATCACCGGCAAAGACTTGAGGCCCAGCTGGCGATCGCCCTCCACGCTCTTAAAGTCATTCACGATGGCAATGCCCAAACCCGCCAGACTGTAAAACAGGGTGAGCAGCACAATCGTCAGGTTAAGCTCGCCAAACAGGGCGTGACCGGCCCACCAGGGCAGGGCGATATAGCTGGCACCGAGGGCATAGTTGCCCAGCCAGCCGTTCTGCTTCAACTTCAGAGGCGGAGCAGAGTAAATATAGGCCAGCAGCGAACCGCCCAGCGTCAGCGCCGTAATGGTGGGAAAGTCGTGTCCGGCCCATTGATCAAGCGCATAGGCCACACCAATACCCGCCACCAACAGTAAAACAAACTGGGTGATGACCTGAGGAATCGAAATCGCCCCCGACGGAATCGGGCGATAGGGCTCGTTAATGGCGTCGATTTCGCGATCGTAAAAGTCGTTGAGGGTTTGGGTATAGCCGGTCAGCAACGGCCCCGACAGCAACATACAAGCCGCCGAGAGCAGCACATATTCCAAGCTCCACACAAACTGCCCTGACGAAGCCGCCCCACAGACGACCCCCCAAATCAAGGGAATCCAGGTAATCGGCTTCATCAACTGCAGGCGAATCTTCCAAATCGATTTCTCACCGGCTTCAGCTCCTTTCATACCGAGCAGCTGCCGCGCCTTGCCGCCTTTCGTACCGCTGGTTTCTACTGGCGAGGCCGCTGTAGTTGATTCAGTGGAGGAAACATCTGAAGTTGATTCAGTGGGGGAAACGTCTGAAATTGGATCAGTCATAACATCTCTACGGTGTACTGGCGTCTCAACGAACCCAGTGAGCTTTTTATTATGCGGGCTGGGCTCAGGTGCAGATGTAACCCTGACGACTAGCTAGAGGCAAAAGCCCGACCGTTCACCTGCGTCCCAGCCTAAAAGGACAAGATGAGCGCATCCTCTTGAAACTTAGCACCTTGAATCGAGCGATTTTTGAGCGCCGCTGGCAACATCAAATTACGCCGCTGATCGCCAGCGGTAATGGTGACCTCAGGGCCATACTGCGTCAGGGTGATGTCAGCCTTGGTGAAACCGGGCAAAAATAGTCGTACCTGCTTTGCCGCCTCATCGATCACGACAGGCGCAGGCGCAGTTTGCACCGCAGCACTGAGGCTGGGCAAAGCATCCATCAGTGGTTGCCAGTTGTCACCGGCAAGCCCTGGCAGGCACTTCAGCGCGAGGGGGGCAAAGGCTTGCTCTGGCACACGAGAACCGTCAGTGGCATAGGCGATCGCCCCGCCCACGGTGAGGCCAATCTGCTGAGAACTCCCCCATAAATAACGAGTGGTGTCAACATCCGCCACGTCATCCGTGACGACCAAAAAGCCCAGCAGCTGTTGGGCTGATTGCACGACCAATCGTCCAGCTTCTAAAAAGCTTCGGGCCTGCTGCACTGGCTGATCGAGGGAAGCGGCACCGCCACTCAGGTTGAGGACTGAGCCCGCGATCGGCTGAATAAAAGGGGCCAGCGTTTGCGCCAGTTCCGACTCAGCCAACACTTTTTGAAAGCGGCGAATGTACCAGTCCAGCTGCTCCGGGAGCCCCCACATGCGCAAAGTGGCCTGACTGGACGGCCCATCAAACACTAAATAGTCATAGTTGCCGCTGTCATAGAGCCCGCGAATAGCATCCAGGGTAAGGGCATCAGCCATCCCCGGCAAAATCACCAGCTCTTCACCAAACACCTGCTTCAGCAAAGGGTTGCGCAGATACTGAGCCTCAATCCTCTTGACCACATCCCAGCTTTTTTCGAGCAGGATCGTCGCCTGGAGCTGCAGCATCCAGAGGTTTGCTCCAGCCGGCTGGACCTCAGTCGCGAGGGGCAGGCCCCACAAAGTGTTGGGCAATGGCCCGCTATCTTGAGTCAGCCACAGCACACGCGCTCCCTGTTGGGCCAGCTGACGCGCAAACGCCACTGACGAGATCGCGCAGGCAGGCCGAGATTGCCCGAGAAAAGTCAGAATTTGCGGCACAGATCTTCTCTAAAGTCTTAGTTACGCGGGCGACAGTTCATCTTCAAAGAACCAAGTGGAATAGTTATCATCGTCAAACTCAACGACGACGCCAACGCCACTGCCATCCACCATTTTAAATTGACTGATCACGCCCGATTTGCCCAGTCGAGTGGTCACGTCGCGAGATACGCGATCGCGCAAGCGGGCAACTTTCACCTTTTGTCCGATTTCTAAGGCCATGCCTAACCTAACTACC
>JBHJJI010000271.1:0-36635 GCA_050042805.1 Leptolyngbyaceae cyanobacterium | reverse complement strand
GCGTCCTTGTCCAAGTTCTCGCGGCGCAGTTCGTCGAAATCGACGCCCTTGGCTAAGACGTCGTAAACTGCGTCTTTGTCAAGGTTTTCACGGCGCAGCTCATCGAAATTGACGGCATCCTTATCCAAGTTCCCGCGGCGCAGTTCGTCGAAATCGACGCCCTTGACTAAGACGTCGTAAACGGCATCCTTGTCCAAGTTCTCGCGGCGCAGCTCATCGAAGTTGACGGCGTCTTTGTCCAGGTTTTCGCGGCGTAGCTCATCAAAGCTGACAGCTTGGGCGACGGGCGTAACCGCGATCGCGGAAGCCGAGAGGGTTAAAGCAGTTAAGGCCAGAGCGAAGCGTTTCATAATTAGAACTCCTTGCAGTCTTTTGACTGATTCATCTTGAGTTCTATAGTGCGGCGCAGTACTGAGCGGGAGCTGATCCCTAAATGAGCAGACCTTAATTGCTAGCTGAGAAGTCTGAGAGAGTCCAGAATAGAACGGGGATCGCGAGGCAAAGGAGTGTAGCAATGACCTGGGCCAGGTTGAGCAACCAGGTAAAATCGTTGCTGGCAGAAGGTTTCAGGCTTCAACAGCGATCGATTTGACAGCCCCAAAGCCGCAAAAGATTGTCCCCCATTCTCAGCAATACCCGAATTTAACTGAACTTATCCCCATGGTTGTTGTCGAAGGCCTGAGCCATCATGAGGACATCCTGTAGACTCGCGTGTGCTCCTATGAGCACGGCCGGGCTGGAACTTCTTGCGAGAAGCGCCAGTTCGGTTTTTTGTTTTAAAGGCAATTTTTCCGCCATCCTTCAGGAGAGGCGATGCTGTGAAAAAGAGATTTGCCCCGATGCTCTGAGACCAGGCAGCAAATCTGACTCCTCTGCGTTTCTAGGATGGCGTCGGGAGTCCAATCCCTAAAATTAGATACCCCTCACTGTCTGCAGGCATCCCTCAAGTGCCATGCCACGGCCTAGCTCTCTGCAAGCGCAATCAACCGGCTGCATTGGGCGATCGCGGGCAATTATTGACCGAAATTCTCAGCAATACCCGAATTTAACTGAACTTATCCCCATGGCCGTTGTCGAGGGCCTGAGCCATCATGAGGACATCCTGTAGACTCGCGTGTGCTCCTATGAGCACGGCCGGGCTGGAACTTCTTGCGAGAAGCGCCAGTTCGGTTTTTTGTTTTAAAGGCAATTTGTCCGCCATCCTTCAGGAGAGGCGATGCTGTGAAAAAGAGATTTGCCCCGATGCTTTGAGACCAGGCAGCAAATCTGACTCCCCTACGTTTCTAGGATGGCGTCGGGAATCCAATCCCTGAAAATTGGTTCCCCCTCACTGTCTGCAGGCATCCCTCAAGTGCCATGCCACAGCCCAACTCTCTGCAAACGCAATCAACCGACTGCATTGGGCGATCGCGAGCAATTATTGACCGAAATTCTCAGCAATACCCGAATTTAACTGAACTTATCCCCATGGCCGTTGTCGAAGGCCTGAGCCACCATAAGGACATCCTGTAGACTCGCGTGTGCTCCTATGAGCACGGCCGGGCTGGAACTTCTTGCGAGAAGTGCCAGTTCGGTTTTTTGTTTTAAAGGCAATCTGTCCGCCATCCTGCGGGAGAGAGGGGCGATCGCGATCGCCCCAACTTCTCAGAATCCCTGCTCAGAGACAGGCCGCACCCCAACCGGTCTCTCAAACAGATTTACTTAAACGAGGTTTGGCGTAGAGCGATTTGATCCCAGTGGGCGAGGTTAGCAGCCGCTGCGTAGGTGCTTTCTAAAAAGGCCAACAGCGTTTGATCGGGGTCGGCGGCTGCGCGCACGGCATCGTAGGGCAAGATAAATTCTCCCATCGCGTCTGAAAAGAAAGCCGCCTCTGGACTTACCGGAGCCTCTTTGAATTTATCGGGAGTGGGATAGGCATAGGAGTAGAAGGCCGGATACCCGAGTCCTGCCCCCGGCCAGAAACCGGCGCTGCTGACCTCGTGGGAATAGGCTTCTTTGGCGACGTCATCGGGGAGATTGGGCACGCCACCGGGATGTTCTGGCGCTGTTCTGCCGGAAAATCGCGTGACGGCTAAATCGAAACTGCCCCAGAAAAAGTGCACGGGGCTGACCTTGCCGCAAAAGTGGGAACGAAAGTCACGAAACACACGGTCGCTTTGTAGCAAGATGCGCCAGAACCGATTGGCGGAGTCGGCATCGTAGGCGGCGTGGGTCTCGTCTTGGTCAAAGGGGATGGGGTCAGCGATTTCGTTGGGCAGGGGGTTGATGGCGATCGCGATATCCAGTTCAGCCAGGGCCGCCATTACAGCGGCATAAAAGTCCGCGACAGAACGCGGCTCTAGTGTGATGGTTTGGGTCTGTCCGTCACTGGTCGCAATGATCAGCTGATGCCCCACAAAGTCAAAGTCGATCTGCACAATGCGGTTGCCGTAGGGCATCGGGCTGGTGGTGAGGCCCCGCGCGGTGAGATAGAGCGGCACGTGCCAGGAATGGTTGATCCACGGGGTTTGCACGAGGCGAATTTTGCCAATAATCTGAGTCCACATGTGGAGAGTGGTGTAAGTATCTTGCCACGCTTCTAGGGGCAAACTGGGCCAGGCATCAGTCATGAGTTTTATCGCCATAAGTTGGGGGTATAAACGTCACGAAGGTATTAAACCGATAGCGGACGCTCCCATTCTAAGGGTGCTGGCGGCGACATTTTTAAGCGCATCGCGACTAGGGATTATGGCTCTGGATAGCGTGCCGACCGAACTATCAATTCGGCTCTGCCGTGTCACCCGACTCGGCTGACTGAGCAATCTGCGTCAGGGTTTGCACCAATTGCTGAATGTGGTGGGGCTCGTGGGTCGCCATCACCGTGAAGCGCAGGCGACTGACGGGAACGGTGGGCGGCCTGACGGCAGAGACTAAGCAACCCGCTTGTTTAAGCTGTTGACCTAGTTGCAAAACGATCGCTGCACTCGCCACCTCAACACAGAGAATCGGCGAATCGGAGGGCAGCAGCCTTTTGAGCACACCGTTGGGATTGGTCGCCAACAGGTTCTGTAAGCCTTGCTGCAGGTGATGGACATTGCGCCAAAGGGCCTGACAACGCTCGGGTTCAGCCTGGACGATCTCGATCGCCGCCAGCGCTGCTGCCGTGTCTGCCGGGGTGAGGCCGGTGGTATAAATCCAGCTAGCGGCGCGGTTACGCAGCAAGTCGATCAAACTGGCGGAACCGGTGACATAGCCGCCCAAGCTGCCTAACGCCTTGCTGAGGGTGCCCATCTGCACGAGCGGACGGCCCTGACAATCCCAGTGCTCAACGGCCCCCGAGCCCGTGGCCCCGAGCACGCCAGTGCCGTGAGCCTCATCGACCAGCACCATGCAGTCAAATTCATCGGCCAAATCTAGCAGAGGAGGCAGAGGGCAGAGATCGCCGTCCATACTAAACACGCTGTCGGTGAGGATCAGGGCGCGGCGATGGTGCGATCGCGCCGCACTCAGCTGCTGCCGCAAATCCGCCACATCATTGTGGCGATAGGTTTGCACCGTGGCCCCGCTGAGTTTGGCCCCGTTAATCAGGCTGGAGTGGTTGTATTGATCCGAAAAAATTAGGTCGCGAGTACTGACTAAGGCGCTGATCGTGCCCAGGTTAGCCAGGTAGCCCGAGCTAAACACGATCGCGTCTGCAGTCCCTTTCCATTGGGCGATGGCCTGCTCTAGCTGTTGGTGCAGCTCGCGGCTCCCACTCAGCAGCCGCGAACCGGTGCTGCCGGTGCCATCGGTTTCACTCGCGGCGCTCGCTGCCGCCGCCACACGCGGGTCGCCCGCCAGTCCCAAATAGTCATTGCTGGCAAAGTTGAGCAGCGATCGCCCAGCCATTTGCATCACCGGCCCGGCTTTGCCCGCCAGCGGCTGCACCGTGCGGTGCCAGTGGGCCTTGTGAATCGTCGCGAGGGCCGACTCAATCCAGTCATAGGCTGAGGGAGTCATGGTTGCCGAGAGTCGGTGAAGCGATAGACCGGCAGGCGCAACCCCCAAATAATCGCCGCCAGCCGCAAACTCATGATGGCCGCCATGCCAATCAGCGCCGACACGGTATCGCCGACGCCGACGGTTTGCAACGCCAGGTGGAGGGCAACGCCCGCGATCGCCGCCGTTGCATAAATGTTGCCCCGCTTGAGAATGATCGGAATTTCGACCAGCAGCACATCGCGAATCACCCCTCCCACGACGCCTGAACAGGTGCCCATCAAAATCACCACCAAACTGCTGAACTGGGCCGCTTCCGCTACCTGGGCACCACTAATGCTAAACAACGCCAGCCCGGCCGCATCAGCAATCAGCAGCGCTCGCTGGGGCGGCTGCCAACAGCGGGTATACAACACGGTCAGCAACGCGGCACCGCTCACGACAGCCAGATAATCGGGTTGCTGCACCCAAAAGACCGGGGCGCGATCGAGCAGGAGATCCCGCAGGGTGCCACCGCCAAGAGCCGTGACGATCGCAATCACCATGACGCCTAGCAAATCCAAGTGTTTACGCCCCGCTGCTAGCGCGCCACTGACAGCAAACACCGCCACGCCCAACAAATCTAAGACATAGAGAACCATCGATTCTGCACTCAAAAACAACCGCGAGGCTCAGCATTTATGATCGCATCGATCGCCGCAATCACCTAGCGGTATGGCATCGTAGCTTCCCACTGTCCCAACGCGACGGCACTGCTCACAGACTCCTGCGACCGAGTGGAATGCTGCGCTCGCTTCCCTGTCCATCTGCCGCGTACTGCCAGGCAGACGTCTCCCGACCTTCGGACTGTTAACGACCTTGAAGCCTAAACCCTAAACCCAAGTCTCAGAAATCTCCCGACCCTTGGGCAATTACCCACCTTGCGCCCTAAACCAGGAATCGTGAACCCAAGCCTCAAACGAACTATTCCAGCCCCTTGTCAAAATAGAACTTTCGGCTTTCTCCGGCCGGAATACCATGAGCTTGCTCCCTCCACTCGCCCTACCTCCTTTGCCATGCTCGAACAATTTGCCAGCGATAACTATTCCGGCATGTGCCCTGAGGCGATCGCCGCCCTGCTAGCGGCCAATCAAGGTCATGCGATCGCCTATGGGGACGACCCCTGGACTCAACGAGCGGCGGATCGCTTTCGCGAGATCTTTGAGACTGACTGCGAAGTGTTTTTCGTGTTTAGCGGCACGGCGGGCAATTCATTGGCGCTGTCATCCCTGTGCCAGAGCTATCACAGCGTCATCTGTCATGAGTTGGCCCACATTGAGACCGATGAGTGTGGGGCACCAGAGTTCTTTTCAAACGGGGCGAAGCTGCTGCTGGGCAAAGGGGAGGCGGGCAAATTGACTGCCGCCGCCATTGAGGAGATCGTGCTCAAGCGCGGCGACATTCACTACCCCAAACCCAAGGTGGTGAGTCTCACTCAGCCCACCGAAGTCGGTACACTGTATAGCTTGGCGGAGCTAGCGGCGATTCGAACCGTCGCCGATCGCCATGGCCTCAAAATTCATATGGATGGGGCGCGCTTTGCGAATGCACTCATTGCCCTCGGCTGCACTCCCGCCGAAATGACCTGGCAGCAGGGCGTCGATGTGTTGTGCTTTGGCGGCACCAAAAACGGGCTGGCGATCGGCGAGGCGGTGATCTTTTTCAACAAAGCACTGGCTGAAGATTTTGACTACCGCTGCAAACAGGCCGGACAGTTAGCCTCAAAAATGCGGTTTGTGTCAGCACCGTTAGTCGGTGTGCTGGAAGACAATATTTGGCTGCACCATGCCCGCCACGCCAACGACTGTGCCGCCTACCTCTCTGCCCAGCTGGCTCAGATTTCCGGCGTAGAACGCTTGTTTCCGACTCAGGCCAACGGCGTTTTTGTCGAACTGCCAACGTCAGTCATTCAGTCCCTACAGAACCAGGGCTGGCATTTTTACACCTTCATTGGCAGTGGAGGAGCTCGCTTTATGTGCAGTTGGAACACCACCCGCGATCGCATTGACGCGCTGGTCACCGACATCAAAAACGCGATGGCCGCAGCCGCAGACTGAGGCTCTGAGAGGAATAACTATTCCTTACAGTCGTTTAACTCAATCGCGATCGCGTTGAGATAATCCTCACGCGATTCAAACTGTCTCTGATGCAAAGGCAGTTCGCCTTCGATGACTTCCTCAGACGATATCGCATCAACCGTGACAGTCGTCTCCGATTCCTCTTCAGCGATCGCGGATCCATCTTCATCTGCCGCCTCTGCAGTCATCTCTGCTGGCGCTGACTCAGACTCGGGGGCATCCAAGGTCTCAACAAACTCGCCTAAATCATCTAGCCCAACTTCTAATCTAAAGTTAGAGTCAGAACTCGCCGGGCTAGAGCTAACAAAGGCATCATCCTGTGCCAAATCCGAGGAACGGCCATCTCTGAGGCAAAATGCCGCAGCGGATTCTGCACTCAACGCGGTGATCCCCACAAAAAGCAGTACGGTCAGAAGCATGGACTTATTCATCGGTCTTTCCTGCGCTGCAAAAGGTGATACGACTGGACCAGACAGGGAGACAACGCGATCGCTGAGGTCAGCCGTAACGATGTGGCATCGCCTTCTCTCCATGTCTTAAATCATAGCGATTACCCCTGCCTGCTTGGGGTCAAACCTGACACGCTTTGCCCAATTTGAGAGCGGCACTGGCGATAGCATCCCCCCGAGCAAAAACGGTGCGGTCAGGGGGAAGCGGTGCCCAATTCCGGCAATCGGGACGCTATGGTGGGACAACTTTTTTGACTGCCTGGAATCGAGTTAGGGATCTGCGCTTAAATAACATCCCATTTGTGGAAACGTTTTCTGTAGGGGTTTGACAGGTATCTGTTGAGCGTCCAGCTACTGCCGATCCCCCTCAATCCCCCTAAAGCCCTGCGGGCATGGCTGCGCGTAGAAAAAGGGGGAAGTCCAAGCCCGCTGTCGCCGCCCCCTTCAAAAGGGGGCGGCGACAGCGGGGGATCCTACGAGCACGCTAAACAGATACTTTGGCAGTGCCAAACCCCGACGATCGGTACGTTATTTTCAAGCCAATCCCTTAATTGAGTTCGGATTCAAGCTAAGACGCCGCTGCCGGAATTGGCATATCTGCCGCTTCAAAGCGAGGTAGATACTGGTCGTACCCCTCAGCCGCCAAGTCAGCCAGCGGCACAAAGCGGAGGGCCGCTGAATTGAGGCAATACCGCAACCCCGTTGGAGCGGGGCCGTCTTCAAACACGTGGCCGAGATGGGAGTCAGCATGGCGACTACGCACTTCAGTCCGCACCATAAAGAAGGAACGGTCTTGCACCTCAACCACATTGCGGGGTTCTAAAGGTCGCGAAAACGAAGGCCACCCCGTACCCGAGGCGTATTTATCCAGCGAGGAAAACAGGGGCTCCCCGGAAACAACATCCACATAAATACCGGATTTCTTGTTGTTCCAAAAAGCATTGGCAAATGGCCGTTCGGTAGCGTCTTCTTGGGTGACGGCATACTGCTGGGGGGTTAGTAGGGCGCGCAAGTCAGCTTCGCTGGGTTTCGTCCAAGAGGACTGGTCGCTGAGATTTTCGGCCAACTGATAGACCGTCGTATCGTCTTGCCAGACCCGGCTGATGAACTGATCACGGCCCGACGCCGCGCGATAAACGCCATAGCGAAGCGGATTCTTGGTGTGGTAGTCCTGGTGGTAGTCTTCGGCGACATAAAAGGTCTCAGCGGGTGCGATCACAGTGGCGATCGGCTCCTCAAACTTGCCGGACGCCGCTAGCGCGGCTTTCGACCCTGCGGCGAGACGCTGCTGCTCCGCATCGGCGTAAAAGATTGCCGACGTATAAGATTCGCCGCGATCGACAAACGAACCGTCAGCATCGGTGGGGTCGTGCATCCGCCAAAAGGCATCGAGCAGTTGCTGATACACAACCACATCAGGGTCATAGCGCACCTCAACCGACTCTCGATGGCCGGTCGTGTGGCTGGCAACCTGTTCATAGGTCGGGCTTTCGACCGTGCCCCCCATGTAGCCCGACACCACCTCGCCGACGCCCGGCACCTTTTCAAAATCTGACTCGACACACCAAAAACAGCCTGCCGCAAAATAGGCCACCTCGGCATCCTCCACTTCTGCGATCGAGGTCGCCATATTGCGGCTATGGGGCAGCTGTGTAAAGAGCGCGATCGCGCCGAGCATCACCCCCATCAGAACCAACCAGTAAATTCGTTTCATCAAACCTCTTCATCACTCATCAAAGGGCAAGCTCTTTGGTGCTCGCGATGGCGATCGCACCGCGCCGCCCGTCACCTAGACCCCCTTAATCAGCGGCATCGGATGAGCCGACGACTCGTCCATCAGAAAACGAGTCGTCCTGCCCGCAGACTTAAGCGTTGCCGCCACATCCCACTATAGGAATTTAAGTTTAAGGTAGCGATATTTAGCCGCCACATCAGATTAAAGCTGATTTCTCACCCAGCCGAAAATCCAACCAGTGCGGGCGATAAACTAGCGGTCAGATACTCTGGCAAGCGCCTTCAGCAGGGAGCACGATGACATTTCCTAAAGCAGACTAACCACCCAGTTTTCACGCAATGCTCTTTATGGGCACGCCGAGAGGGTAAACAATTATCGGATGGCAAATGTTCAGAGCAAGAGGCATTATACGGGGCACAAGGGACGTGCTTGATAGTCGCGATCGCGCGGATACAGCGTCTCCGGCCCAAAAAAGTTGTCTTTCATGCCGGTATCGAAGAGTTGAATGGCATCGGGAAACGGCGCTAGATGGGTGACCTGGTTGTGGTGCAGTTGACAGTGCGCCACGGTAACGGCCTCACTGTCCATCACGTTAAACAGATAGTCATCACCAATGGGCGGTACTCCTTGGATGAGGTCGACCCGATTGTCGTACATCAAGCAGTTGGTGAAATCAATTCGCTGGCAACTCGCCAAATTAATCATCGAGAAGCCAGTGTTATCAAAAAATTGACAGTACGCAAACCGCACATCACTGGCCTGCTGCAGACACAAAATGCCGTAGGTGCAGTCGCGAATTACTGAATTAGAACAGCTCAGGCGGGTCAGGCCATCGGCTTCGATACCGTGGGTGCCACTGCCAAACAGGATGCAATCATCGATACGCACATCTGCACAGTTGGCGAATGCTAAAACACTGCCCCGGCAGAACCCCGCATCGCCCGTGTGAGACAGTTCCAGATTCTCAAAGCGAACGTTGCGGCAGTCGCGAAACTTAAGTACTTCCGCGTAGCGGGGACGGGTCAAAATTCGGGAGAGGGTGTTTTCGGTACCCTCAATCCACAGGTTTTCCACGTTCGTAATGACTAACTCATAGCCGTCATACACTTCCTCAAACCGAGCGTAGGGGCTTTGCCAAGTCGGATCAATATCAGAAAGCGTAAACGCTCCCGAACGAACCTGAATAATGCGGTCAGGCCCGATCGCATTTAAGAAATCCTCGGTAGTGTCAACAATGATCCGCTGATTGTCCCTGGGTGGCTGAGCCTGCACCGACGGCTTCGAGGAAAAGGCTAGCGCCGCGCCCAACCCGCCCCAAAGTGCAGTCTGCGTAAACTGTCGTCGCGATAAGGCCATAATGGTTGATTTCTACGTGACATTGGCGGGCGAGAGCAGGGCTCAAACCCTAGCACTGGTTACATTTCAGCACTGCAAAAGTCCGCATAAAAGCAACAGAATTTCAAATTAAGTCGTTGGTGATCGCTAGCTAAGCAATACAGCTAAGGAAACAAATCGCCGACTGCGATCGCGGTGTCGGCTCGTTCTGGTAGCGGCACGGTTTGTCCGGTTTTATAGTGCTGCTGGCGGCGATAGCTAAAACCGTATTCGGCGCTGGTGTCAGCCTGTGGAGCACTATAGACTTCTAGCTGGCGATCGTTCAAATTCACAATCCAATACTCGGCAATCCCGGCTTTCGCGTACAGGCTGCCTTTGACTTTACGATCGTAGCGCAAGGAGCTATCGGCCACTTCGATAATGAGGACTGCTGTGGTGGGATGAGCATCGGTATAGTCACGAATAGTTCCTGGAACGACCGCAATATCAGGTTCGGGTTCTGAACTGTCGCCGATAACAAAGGGCTTTTGCTGACGAATGTAATAACCGGTCGCAAAAACAGGTTGCAACGCCGCATCAACCAAATCAATCGCGATCGCATGGGCACTTTTCATCGCTGCCATGTCAATCACCTGTCCTTCGATCAGCTCTACGCGTCGTCCTTGAAAAAAGTTGAGATCAGCGAGGCGATAATATTCGTCACGGCTCCACAGGTGGATTCGAGGCTCGGTTACAGGTGTCATCAGGGAGTCTCTGTCAGCCGTCACCTCGATTGTAGCCATACAACCGCGTGAAAGAATTTCCACAACTTTAAAATTCCTAATGGCGATCAACGCGAGTACCTGAGATCTTTTTCACCACGATTAATTCCCCTCTCAGGCAAGCTTTAATCTGCGCTTAATCGCTACTCGGGAACGCCTCAGCTGCAAACCTCACTATAGGAATCAAGAAAGCAAAACCCTAGTTATTCAAGGATTTTAGCTGTTATTGAATTGAGGTTTTAGACATGAAACGCTTTTTACTATCAACTTTCACAATTTTGATGTCACTGGGTACATTTGCCGCGATCGCCAGTGCCCAACAAGTCAGTCTTGGCGACCCGGCTGCTGACCTAAATGGAGATGGCAAAGTGACTCTCCATGAGGTGAGAAACTACAACCGTGACCAACGGCAAAAGAACTAATTCTTAATGCCAGAGATCACAACTAAGGCCCGGCCTCGACCATTGGGTCGAGGCCGGGCACATCTCATCCGGCCAAAACGGGCTCTTGCTTATTGACCCAAGTGGATCGCGAGCTCAATCATCACCAGAGCAGGCATCCATGAATCGCGGTGGATTTGGAGCCGCTTTAGTTAGCCTCGATTTCGAGGTTCAGCATCTCAACCCAGAGCTGGGGACTCCCAGCACTCATCAAATCAATGACTGAAACCGGCTGTTGAGGATTGGCGGAAACGCTGAAACCTTTGGGGTCTTCAATAAAGGCTTTGGTTTCTTCGATGACCGTCATCACCGTCGGATCATCTGCCGATACGAAGAACTGGGCATTTTGGGCAATCCCCGAGACCAGTTGCGTCTTAAACTGCTCAACGTCTTGATTGCTTTCTGCGGCCATTGAAGCCATCACCGTCTCGGCAAAAGAGTCATCGCGATAGACAATCTCGGCGGAGTGCAAGGTGACGCCTGCAGTTGAGGGAGCATCGGGAGAATAATTGCCCAACTTGAGAGTTGCTTCCAGATAGCCCAGATCTTCAGCGCCCAAGCGAAACTGCTCTAGGGTCACTTCACCCGAAGCCTCGTCATTCTCATATTTAGTATCCAGGTTGAGGGCCACCGTGCCGTCATAGCCAGCCTGCTTCATAAAGCTGTCAAATGCGGGCTCATTCATCTCACCAATATCAAACTGGATGCCTTTTAAGGAGGCATCGACCACCGTCGGGAAGTCAGACTTGTCATCAAATTGGCGCACAATCACCTGATCAATCTTGATGGCTTGGGCGGGCGCTTCAATTGGGGCCACACTCACATCCTTGACCGTGATGTCAGCACCTAAGGGATTAACGCTGACTCGGCTGTACTCAATGACCACGTCGTCATCGACTTCGGCGATCAACTCGTTGATCTTGGCCTCGGCCACCTTAGCGGTGTAAAAACTGACGCCGGTGTATACACCGATCGCTAATGCCCCGATGCCTAATCCCGTAGCCAATAACTTTTTCATGCCGAGAAAACCTCTTGGTTAAATCTATAGGCATATCTTCAGTGCGCTGCAGCCCGATTCCTGAAGGCAAGACCATCGTTCTTGCTAGTCGAGGTAGGCGATCGCTCACTTTCCCCACCACGATTGCAGACCGCTGTGAACGAATTCTGTGCTAAGTCCAGATGCCAACGGTAGTCACACCAACCCAATCACTGGCGGCGTTTTGCCCAACGTTGTAGAGATAGGAAATAGACATGCAGCCACCTTCATATCGACGTATCCTAGTCAGATTTTCCGCCATCCGCAGTGTCAGGGAGATGCAGTAATTTAGTTCATTTGTATCGCACAGGCAGCTGCCTATCACGTTATTTTGAGGAAGCGGTGCGGGATAGTGCTTAAGCTCGTTTTTGAGTAGGGCAATCGCTAACAAATACACACGACTTAATGAACATGGTCAATAAATCGAACCAAGAGGTAGAAACGGCGATTGGTTGCTTTGGCCTGCTCTTAGCCTGCGTTTTGGGCCCCATCATTATGTGGGCAGTCGGTGTCATAACTTTTGAATGGATGATGCAACTGACACTCGCTAGCAACATCTATTCAAAAACGCCTTCTGTTGAATTTGGGACTGGGAATGCTTACACGGTCGGCCAAGCGTTTGGTTTTACGTTTTTCTTTTTGAACCTGTTGTTTCTATATCTGGTGATTGGTGCTGGCTTGGGGATCTTTACAGCAGCAAGAGTAGTCCGCTTTAGTCGCTGGTGGTCACAACGCACGGCGATGCCCGTTCTGATAATGACATTACTAAACGGCATCATAACTTTGGTTGGCAGCAGTTTTTTGATCACGCTCATTTTGATTGAGTTTCGTTATCCACAAGCAAAAAATCCAGTCCCGTTTGGCTCAGCCTATACACTGATGAGAATGATTGCTGCTGCTCTGATAGCAAGTTCATTGCTGATTTTCAATTCTTTCTTACCAAGATGGGTACGAGAAATAACGGGGCGTCGCTAGCGTTGCAGCAAAAGCAAGTCGTGCTTATTCTGAGATTGGGCAGGGCGATCGCGAACCGCCTTCCGTAAAGATCATTCGGGCAGACTATCCAGTTTATCGGTGATTCTCCGTTGGAAAGGCTGCGCCAACGCGTTCTGCAAATCCTCATTGCGGTGGGCCTGCGATCGCTAACTTTTTTGCCATAAAAATGGGTAGCGCTCAGGCGAGTTAGCCAGCTTTGCCTTCACCGGATTTTGACAAATGTAGTTCCAGATGGCAGTAAAGGCGCGATCGTCGCGGACGATGTGGTCATAGCGTTCGGGTTGCCAAATGGTGCCGATGTGAGGCATAACTTTGGGAATTTGTTTAGCGCTGTAGCTTTTGATGCTGTGCAGGATCCTGCTAAGCGACCAGTATTCTTCCTCGTTTTTGAGCAACGGTTGGATCAGCATATGGACGTGGTCGGGCATGACCACGAGGGCAAAGAGGTCGTACCGCTGATTGTTGAAGAACAGACAGGCGTCAAGTACCACCTGTCGAGCAGATGGAGAGAGCGTCAGTCTTTCCCAGGTGCTAAAAGTGATGAAGTAGGTAGAGCCGTCAAATTCCCAATGCGGCAGCATTCTTTGAGTGATTTTAAATTCTGGCTCTTTCATGATTGAGCTTGGAAATGTTTTGCTTAAAATGCCCCTCTTACCGTCAGCAAATTGACAGACCTCTTGTCGGGCGGGCCTCTGGCCTGCATTTGAGGAAAGACGGCCAGGATGGCCATCGAACAAGAGAGTTATTTGTGATGAAATAAATCGAGCCAGCATATTCCCAGTGGGGCAGCATTAGCTGGGTGATTTTGAGCTGTGGCTCTTTCATGGATGGGATTGGAGATGTTTTTCTTAGAATGCCCTTCCCATCTACGAGAATCTTGACAGACCTCTTGTCGGGCGGGCCTCCGGCCTGCCCTTGCGGAGATGAAACGGCCAGGATGGCCGTGGCAACAAGAGGGTGATCGAAGGGGAGTTGAAAGGAAGATTCTTGACAGGGTAGGGCGATCGCTTTTCCCAACATGTCCAAATTGCCAAACGTAGTCGGAAACCTCGTTAGGTAGGCTTCCGGCCAGCCCCAACCCCATCGAAATATGAAAGAACGGCCAGGATGGCCGTTACACAAGAGGGATTTGGCAGGGAGCTGAAAGATTCATGCTGGTGAGGGTAGGGCGATCGCCCCTTTTGGCATACGGCATCACGAACCTGAAAATATGCGCGATCCTTCATAGTGAATACAGAGGTTGGATACCAGAGATCAGAAATTAGCTCATGATGGCCTCAGGGCTGACTTCTGACTTCTGTCTGCCGACCTTTGCCGATGCTCGCTAGCCGGAGACGACACCCGATGCAACCCACCAACCCCAACCAATTTACCGAAAAGGCGTGGCAGGCCATTGTCCGCACGCCGGAAATCGCCAAAGAAGCCAAACACCAGCAGATCGAGAGTGAGCACCTGATGCAGGCACTCTTAGAACAAGAAGGGCTAGCGGTTTCGGTCTTCAATAAAGCGGAAGTGAACGTGCAGAATGTGCGCGATCGCACCACCGACTTCATCACTAAGCAGCCCAAGATCAGCAATGCGGGCGGTTCGGTCTATCTGGGCAACAGCCTCGATCAGCTGCTCGATCGCGCCGATGGCTACCGCAAAGACTTTGGCGATGAGTACATTTCTATTGAACATTTACTGCTGGCCTACGCCAAAGACAATCGCTTTGGCCAGGCCCTATTTCGCGAATTCAATCTGGACGAAAATTCCCTGAGAGGCATTATCAAAGACGTGCGAGGCAATCAGAAAGTGACGGATCAAAATCCCGAAGGCAAATACGAAGCGCTGGAGAAATACGGTCGCGACCTGACCGAGCTGGCACGAGAAGGCCGCCTCGACCCGGTGATTGGTCGGGATGATGAGATTCGCCGCACGATTCAGATTCTCTCGCGGCGGACAAAGAACAACCCCGTGCTGATTGGGGAACCGGGCGTCGGTAAAACCGCGATCGCCGAAGGGCTAGCCCAGCGCATCATCAGTAAGGATGTGCCCGAGTCGCTGCGCGATCGCAAAATCATCGCCCTGGATATGGGAGCCCTGATTGCGGGTGCCAAGTATCGCGGTGAATTTGAAGAACGCCTCAAAGCCGTCCTCAAAGAAGTCCAAGATTCCGACGGGCAGATGGTGCTGTTCATCGACGAAATTCACACCGTGGTTGGAGCCGGGGCGACCCAGGGATCGATGGACGCAGGCAATCTGCTGAAGCCGCTGCTGGCACGGGGTGAGCTGCGCTGTATTGGCGCGACCACGCTGGATGAATATCGTAAGTACATCGAAAAGGATGCCGCTCTGGAACGGCGCTTCCAGCAGGTGTTTGTCGATCAGCCCACCATTGAAGATACCGTCTCGATTCTGCGGGGACTCAAGGAGCGCTACGAAGTGCATCACGGGGTGAAGATTGCCGATGGTGCGTTGGTGGCGGCAGCGGTGCTCTCGACTCGGTACATTAGCGATCGCTTCTTGCCCGACAAGGCGATCGACCTAGTGGATGAGTCCGCTGCCAAGCTCAAAATGGAGATTACTTCCAAGCCAGAAGAACTGGACGAAGTTGATCGCAAGATCCTCCAGCTCGAAATGGAGCGTCTGTCCCTCAAAAATGAGACCGATGCGGGTTCGCTGGATCGGCTGGAGCGCTTGGAAAAGGAACTGGCGGATCTCAAAGAAACCCAGTCCGGTTTGAACGCCCAATGGCAGTCAGAAAAAGATCTAATCGACGACATCCAAAAGCTGCGGGAAGAACTGGATCACGTCAATATCGAGATTCAGCAGGCCGAACGCAACTACGATTTGAACCGGGCGGCTGAGCTGAAGTACGGCAAGCTCACCGACCTGCAACGCAAAGTGGAGGAGGCCGAAGAGAAGCTGGAAAACGCCCAAACCAGCGGACAATCCCTGCTGCGGGAAGAGGTGACGGAAGAAGACATCGCCGAAATCATCTCCAAATGGACGGGCATTCCCGTCAGCAAGCTAGTGGCTTCGGAAATGGAGAAGCTGCTTCACCTAGAGGACGAACTGCATCAGCGGGTCATCGGTCAGGAGGAAGCCGTGACGGCAGTCGCGGATGCCATTCAACGCAGCCGCGCTGGACTTGCCGACCCGAATCGCCCCATTGCCAGCTTCATTTTCCTCGGCCCGACGGGGGTGGGTAAAACGGAACTGGCAAAGGCCCTGGCCTCTTATATGTTCGACACGGAAGAGGCGATCGTCCGCATCGATATGTCCGAATATATGGAGAAGCACGCTGTGGCCCGGCTCATTGGGGCGCCTCCCGGCTACGTTGGCTTTGACGAAGGGGGGCAGCTCACCGAAGCGATTCGCCGTCGCCCTTATGCGGTCATCCTGTTCGACGAAATCGAAAAGGCCCATCCCGATGTGTTCAACATCATGCTGCAAATCTTGGATGACGGTCGCCTGACCGATTCCCAAGGCCGCACGGTGGACTTCCGCAACTGCGTCGTGATTATGACCAGCAACATCGGCTCCCAGTACATTCTGGATTTGGCGGGTGATGATGAGAAGTACGACCTCATGCGAGATCGCGTCATGGAAGCCATGCGTGGCCAGTTCCGCCCTGAGTTCTTGAACCGGGTGGATGAGCTAATCATCTTCCACAGCCTGCGCCAAGAGCAGCTTCGCGAAATCGTCAAGCTGCAAATCCAACGGTTGGAGAAGCGGTTGGGCGATCGCAAGATGTCCCTCACGCTGTCGGAAGAAGCGCTAGATTGGATTGCTCAAGTCGGCTACGACCCGGTCTACGGGGCACGCCCGCTGAAGCGCGCCATCCAAAAGGAACTGGAGACGCCCATGGCGAAGGGCATCCTGCGGGGCGATTTTGTGAACGGCGATCGCATCTACGCGGATGTCGAAAATGAACGCCTCGTCTTCAAACGCCAAGCTCCCGAACTGGCCACGGTGTAAGGCTCCCCAAAGAACCTCGGCTTTTCCAAAAGCCGGGGTTCTGAGCACCTGATAACGCCCTAGGGAAACCTGAAAACAGGATGCATCCCTGGGAATCCAACCATGCCACGCCGCAAAATCACCTTCGTACCCGGCAGCTACTACCATCTCTACAATCGCGGCCATAATCGCCAGAACATATTTTTTGAAAGAGAGAACTACTTATTTTTCCTCACTCAATTCCGGCGTTACTTTATTGACGAAGGTATCTTAGAGGTCATCGCCTACTGCCTGATGCCGAACCATTACCACTTCCTGGTGCGGTTACGAACAGACGACCTTTCTTTCAACATGCAAGGATTCACGCTGTCCTACACCAAAGCGATGAATCGACGATATGACCGCTTTGGTTCACTCTTTCAAGGCCGATTTCACGCTATTCTGGTCGAGCAGACCGATTATTTGTTGACCCTCACCCGCTATATTCATCTGAACCCAGTCAAAGCCGGATTTGTCGATCACCCCGAAAACTGGGAGTTTTCCAGCTATCCAGAATACGTCGGTCTGCGGCAGGGCACTTTACCCAAGTTGGATGCGCTCGGTCAGCAGTGGCGATCGCCCGCCGCCTATCGAGCCTTCATGGCAGATGTGGAAGTTGCTTCCCCAACCGTCCTGAACTTGATGCTAGACGTGTAAAAGAACCACGGCTTTTTGAAAAAGCCGGGGTTCTGGGCACTTAAAGGGGGTGGGTGGGGCGATCGCTTTCCAATCTATTGGTGTTGAGGAACCGTACGATTATTCTTCATCGTCCTCATCATCACTGCCGAAAAGTGCAAAATCAGTCACGAGACATGCAATGTTACCGTCAGCGTCGTAGCCCCAGTAAGACGCATAGCCACCATCTCCCCAACCTGTCCCGAAGGCAATCACGTTGGCTCCGGTGTTCTCATCAATGCAGATATTAGCCCAGTCTCCCTTTCTATCGTAGGGATACTCATTACTGATTGCGGCGGCTCGATTCCGCTGCATTGCATTAATCACGGACTCGCAATAGACATATTCACTCTTAAATCTGTCAACAGCAACAGCGGCTGCTTCTCCAGAATTGGGTTCGCTGAGTTGTTTAAGAGCACGAGCAACTTCAGCATCCATAAAGCTGCCAGTGCCAGAATCTACACCATAGTTTTGATACTCTGAAGGCTGATCAGGAGCTAGAATTGCTAGTTCATATCGAATGGGTGTCTGGAGGGTTAATTGCAGCATGGCGCAAGCAATTCTTCTCTCTGGCCTGAAACTTAGGTCGGCTAGACTCAGGACGACAGGATAGCTCCCTGCCTGTATAGATCGTATGAAGGCGCTGTTGGGATCGGGTTCTAGAAGAGGATCGCACGCCACTAACCGACCTGATAGCAACACCAGCTTGTCAATCTGATAAGTAGCAAATTTGATAGTTTGCAACCCGCGATCGTTTACGTAGTACTGACATTGACAACCATCTTGAAATGCTTTTTCAAAGTCAGTGTGGATGTTTTCATTTACGTCAATCTTGCTGGGTTCACTAGGTGCCATGAATTGTCTCCAAAGCTGATAAACCACCGTCACAAGCCGAGGTTCTGGATAACTGAGAGGAGTTGGAAGGGCGATTGCCAGCAGTTTTTTTTAGTTGACAAAGTAAGGCAAACCCAGTGTCTCAGCAACAAAAGCGACACTTTTCTAAATGACTTCCATCGATCAAGTCAATCATAACTTGCCGTCCCAGTAGCCCGCACCGTAAAAGTTGAGGTTTGTCATGCCGTACTTTAGATTTCCGAAGCAGCGACAATACAAGTACGAACTCGCGAGAGGTCAGTTTAGTCCTCAGGATCTTGATCTAGACTCCCATGATGTTTTAGATGTGCTAACCGAGCTGGGCGTAACTTCTGTTTACTGTAGGTACAATGGAGGCCACGATGAAGGGTTTGCTTATCTAAGTGGAGTTAAGCTCAAGGACGAAATAATCGAGTTTGATGATCTCAAGCATCAACTCGCCGAGGGTTCATTAGGGATTAAAAAGTCTAAGAATTTAAACCGCTATTACTCTTACATTGGGTCGCCTTCTAAAGAACAATGTGTAGAGTTTTATCTGGATGGGTTTGCCCGTTTTTTGGCAACTCGCTTGCTGGGTCAAGGATATGGCACGGGCGAATATTCGATGAAAGGCGCTTTCAAAGCAAACCTGAAGACTGGCCAGATAACTGATGAGCAGGAGCAGTGATTCATATGACTCATCCTTGGTATCACGCAACTCGTTCAGCGACTCTTTTTGGCGGCGTCCCTGAAGACTATCTCGATATTCATAACTGGCTCGATGAGTCAAAAGCCTACTTACCCGATTTACGCCACCGGGCGCTTCGCCATCACGCCGAGGGCATCTTTCTTTGTGAAAGACTTTTTGGAATTACGATAGAGAATACTTCAGGTAAGCAAGTCCCTGTTCGGTTGGTTGCAGAGCAACATGTGCAAGATGACTTAGGTTGGATTCCAACAGTCAAAGATTGGTTTTGCCATCTTGAGGTTCAACCCTGGATGACTCAGACACCTTTTCAACCGATGCGAGAGGAGCTATCAAGTTAGAGCCATCATTCTGAAGTTAATACTTTTGAGAACTCGATTTTGCTCAGTGCTGAGAGTAATCTGCCTGTTGTCTCAAAGATAAAGGGGTGGCTTGCTCCAGTTCAGTCAGGTTGACTTTTGGTTCAGTGATCGCCCTAACGACAACTCAGCAGCCTGTTTAAGGATTTGGCAGCGCGATCGCTTCTATCCTCATCGGTAGAGAACTCGCTTTGGCTCGAACTGGTCAGCCAGCCTTACAAATTTCGGATTTGCTAACCTATCGAGTAGAAACCTCATTTTGTTTATGACGCTAGCGATCGCCCTTGAACCTGCCCCGATAGAGATTGACGAACAAGGCGTTGTCAGAGTAGCGAAAACTCGCGTCACCCTCGATACCGTTGTGACCGCCTTTCTTGAGGGCTGCACGCCCGAAGAAATTGCAGAACAGTATCCGTCATTGCAACTATCCGAGATTTATCTGGTTATTGGCTATTACCTCAGACATCGAGATGAGGTGAACATCTATTTAGCCGACAGACAACAGCAAGCCGCCGTTATTCAACAGCAAGTGGAACAACGCTTTAATCCTATCAGCATCCGCGATCGCCTCCTCGCCAGACGAAATCAGCCCTGATAACTTGCAATGATTCGTTTTCTGGCTGATGAAAACTTCAACAATCAAATCGTGCGTGGGGTTCTGCGTCAACGCCCAGAGATTGACATGGTTCGTGTTCAAGATATCGGTTTATCGGGGGGCGATGCCCCAGCCGTCCTAGCCTGGGCCGCCCAAGAAAACCGTATTGTGCTGACCCACGACGTTGCCACTATGATCACATTTGCCTACGAACGAATGCAGGCTGGATTAGCTATGCCGGGATTGTTTGAGGTCAGTCGCCGAGTTCCTATTGGACTCGCGATTGAGGAAATTATTTTAATTGCCGAATGCAGTCTGGAAGGCGAGTGGGAAGGGCAAGTGAGGTTTCTCCCCTTACGATAGATCAGTGATTTAGCCATTGAAGTGGATCGATCAATCATTCTGTTGACGTCATAGCGGTCTGCTTAAGGGGGAGGCAGGGTGATCGCCCCTACACTGCTAGGAAAGTACGATCGCCCTACGGACAGGCTTTCGCCAACGCTCTGCCTTTGAATGCCAAAATAAGGTGTAAGGCGATCGCACTAGCCCCTCACCAAGCCATGACTGCCAGCAAGCACTACGCCTCATTCACCCCTGAAGAATACTTGGAAATCGAGCGCATTAGCCCGATTAAGCATGAGTATGTGCAGGGTCAAATCATTGCGATGGCCGGTGCGAGTAAAGCCCACGTCATCATCACCGGCAACCTATCGGCGTTACTGGTCAACCATTTACGAGGTTCCGGTTGCCTTGCCTACGCGGCTGACATGAAAGTGCGGTTGCCAGGGCTAGATCTTTTTTACTATGCCGATGTCACGGTGACCTGCGACGAACGAGATCGTGAGTCTAATGAGGACTTCATTCTCTACCCAAAACTCATTATTGAAGTCTTGTCAGACTCGACCGCAGCCTTCGACCGGGGCGATAAATTTACCGATTATCAGTCCAATCCAGTGCTTGAAGAATACGTATTGGTTCATCAGAAGCAGGCTCTAGTCGAGCGATTTCAGCGAAAAGCAAATAACCTCTGGGTGCCTCACATCTTTCGTGACAGCGATCTCATAGAATTTTCGAGCATTGACTTTACCTGTGCCATTGCTGACCTTTATGAAAATCTGGATCAGCTGCGTTAACGAGCTAATGGCCCAATGACGAGACAGGAGTCTGCTTCAGATTTTTGATAGAGCGATCACCCCGATGCTGAGAAAGAGCGCGATCGCAGGCTTGAGCGTGTTCGCTGACCCTGCACGGATCAAGCTTAGAGCGAATTCCCAAAGCTGCTATGAAGCGAAAGCAGAGTGATATCCGTCTGGGCGGTCTCGTTCACATCTGCTGGCAAAGCTGTAATGGGCAGGGTAATCAAAAATTCCGTGCCCTCTCCCACCTGGGAATTCACCTCAATATGGCCCCGGTGGTGTTCGACAATTTTGAAACAAATGCCCAACCCGAGGCCCGTCCCCTTACCCACAGCCTTAGTGGTAAAAAAGGGATTGAAAATCTTGGCCTTAACCTCAGGGGTCATGCCAGGCCCCGTATCTCGAATACTGACTTGCACCTGGTCAGACGCAAAGACTCGCGTCGCGATCGTTAATTGCTTGGGGTCGCTGTCGTGTTCAAACATGGCATCCAGCGCATTCGCAATGATGTTGGTGAAAACTTGATTGAGCTGAGCCGGCGAGCAGCGCACCAAGGGCAAAGCGCCATACTCTTTAATCACGTCAACGCGATGTTTGAGGCGATGGTTCAAAATCAGCAGGGTACTTTCCAGCCCTTCGTGAATATCCACATCTTTGATAGTCGCTTCGTCTAGTCGGGAATAGTTGCGCAGAGACACCACAATATCCTGGACTCGTTGCGTCCCGATTTTCATCGACTGCAACAGTTTGCTCGAATCTTCCAGCACAAATTCCAGGTCAATCTCTTCTTGCTTCGCTAAGATTTCTGCGGTCGGCTCAGGGTACTCACGCTGATAAGTTGCCAAGAGATCCCGTAAATCTTGAATGTAATCCTTTAGAGGGGTGATATTCCCTTGAATAAAGTTGACGGGATTGTTAATTTCATGGGCGATACCCGCCACCATCTGCCCCAAGCTCGACATTTTCTCTGTCTGAATGAGCTGCGACTGGGCTTCCTTTAGCTCTGCCAGGGTGCTGGTGAGTTCTGCGGTGCGGCTCTCAACTTTAGCTTCTAGGGTCTGGCCCGCCAGCTCCAGGTCATGAGTATATTGCCCCACCCATCCAATCAGTTGATTCAAGGCCTCAGCCAAAGCACCGATTTCATCTTCACGATCAGCAGACGCCCGGAGACTGAAGTTTTCCTGCTCGACCACTTGCTTAGCCGTGTCCGTAATCGCCTGGACGGGTTTGGCAATCTTGCGCGCTATCCAGTATCCCGCGATCGCAGCCAGCCCCAAGCCCAAGCCAGATATCCCCACAATCACCAACCAGAGCGCTCGCTGAGCCTGCTGTACCGGTTTTCGAGAAATCAATAGGGCGACGTCGAAATGTTCGCCGTCGGCACCATTTAGAGAAAAAACCTTTGTGAGATAGTCGTTGTTTTGCTGCAGTTGCGTCGAAGCGTGGTCGTCGTGATAGAAGGAATCAATCCATTGCAGAGTTTGGGGACTGGGTTCAGAGGTTGACGCCACCACCTGCCCGTCAGACAGGAGCAAGATCTCTTCGATAATACCCCGATTAATTTGAGTGAGAAGCTCATCGCTGAGCGCAATCCCTAGCACCACCCCCCCCACAATGCCTTGCTGTGTCTTGATGGGAGACGTGCCCACTAGAATAGGGGGAGCGGCATCGCCACCCGTGACGACAGTTGCAAAGTCAGACCCCGTTAACAACAGATTGAGGAGAACTTCTCTTTCGAGGTCGGCACCGCGCGCAGCATTGGTCCGAGTATCCAGCAGAACTTGACGATCGGTATCTAAAATCTGGATAACATCAGCATCCAAAATTGGCTTGAGGGGTAAGAGCTTCTTCTGCAGCGCTGGACGATCGCCCTCAGCGGTATGGCGGGTAATCACGGGTTCGACCGCCAACAAACGAGCATCGCGCCGTAAGCTCTGCAGTTTCTGTTCTAAGTCCCGCTCAACTAGGCTGGCCAAATCAGTGGCTTTCTCTCTCTGCTTGCGATCCAGGACGTTGGCGAAATATTCCCCCAGGACGAAAGTTCCTGTCGTCCACAGTGCCAGAAACAAGAGGATAAACGGCAGCGCGATTTTAACCGGTAAGGGCGATCGGCGATAATTAAAGATGTGATTGATTGAAGCCATGAACTCAGCAGGTTTCAAGAAGCAGGCATTTAGAGAGCGGTTGTGCACCCTAGAAGCGGCAAAGGTAAGGCCACCGCAGCACCGCCATCAATCAGACTTGAAAAACGACAACGGTCACTAAAAAGGACAGCCCTCCTCCCTCAATCAAACAGTGACCCTATTTGATCGAGGGAGGCTATACGCATGGTAGATCCCGGTTGCTTAGCTTATGGAGCGATGAACTCGGCTTCCACCAGAATGTCTTGACCCTCTGGAGTCGCCATGAAGTCGACCAAAGCCTGAACTGCTGGCGCAGGCGACTGCGAAATGACAAACCCGATAGGCAGAGACATCTTGTAGTCGCCTGACCGGATGGTTTCAAGCGAGGGAGCAACGCCGTCAATGTTCAAAATAGTGACGGGTAATTCATCAATCTCATCTTCCAGCGGAACTGCCGCCATACTAAAATCTGAGTTGCCAATTGTCTCAAGCAGTTCATCATCTTCACGGAAAACGATCGCTTTAGAGGTAATTTCCAAATCATCCCCGAGGTAGGCATCTCTGAGCACCTGCTTTTCGTTCTCATCTTCTGGCAAATCTAGAAGAATAATCTCGGCATCAGGGCCGCCCAGTTCCTGCCAGTTGGTAATGTCACCTCGATAAATGGCCTGAATCTGGTCAGGGGTGATATTGGTGACGCCGGTAACCGATTCATGTACGGCGATGACGAGAGGCGTTTCCCCCATCAGCACATAGGTCAACTCATTGCCCATCTCATCGGCTGAGAGCTGGCGGCTCACGCCACCAATATCTAGGGCAGCTTGCTTCACCCCCTCAATGCCGCCGCTAGTTTGGCTGGCCGGGAGAAAGGTCGTCTCAAGCTCCCCAGTTTCAGCGTTGTAGCCATCAACCAGGAGTTCTATCGCATCGTAGGCCTCTGCCGACCCCCCCACGTTAATCGTGCCGGTGGTCGCTGCGGCATCTTCTTCGACCGTGCTAGCACCAGAGCAGCCCCCTGTCAGTAGCATGGCGCTACCCAGTAGTAAGACAAAAAGTTGGTTTGCTTTCATAAGGCTGTAATGAATAGAAATTTATAAACTGAACCATTGCTTTCACTCAAGAGTGCCCACAGAAGGGTCTCGGAATTACAAAAATTGGCCTATAGCTATCGTATCAGCCGGATTTCGCGCTTTAAGCTCAGCGACCCAGCAGCATTTCACTATCAACAAAATTTATTAAGTTAAAACCCAAAGACAACTTTTCAGCCGAGTAGAAGACCGAGGGCATTGCTGAATGGTGGGGAGAATTTCAACCGGTCAAAAATCTGAGAGTGCGGCTAGCTGTTGCCTTAGGGCAATGGGAAAAATCAGATTCATCCCATATCGGTCTCTTCGCCCTCTTCTATCACCTTTGCCAAACCCATATCTTCTAGCGCTTCGAGAATTAGCTCAGAAAAGACTTCCCGCTGTTGCTGCAGCATCTCAACCCGACTTCCTTGAGAAGTTCTTGAGTCTTCATCATCTAAGATGAACTGCACATAGCACTCTTTGTAGAGCAATATGCCAATTCTAGAGGCTCGCCTCTGCGCTGATAGGAAACGCGATCGCCTCATCTTCAAACGCCTCGCGCCTGAACTCGCCACGGTGTAATTTAAATAACCACTGACTTAAGTCCCAGGGGTTTTGAAAAGCCCTGAGATTTGTTAATGGGACGAGCCAGACTTTACTTTCTGAAAAGAATTTCTCTCGATTTGGCCTTGGGTATATTAGGGCTAGCTTTTTAGCTGACGAAACCGATGCCAATGTAATGCTGGAGACATTATCCTATGGCCTTAGGACACGAATTCAGACAAAATCAGAGGATTAACGAAGCGAATCGAGCGGCTTCCCGCGCCAATCGCTATTCCGAAAATATGGAAGAAAAGTTGGGTGAAATTGAGGCTCGCACTGAGCATCTCACCCTTCTATGTCAGGCCATGTGGGAGATTCTACAAGCCAAAGCGAAATTTCCGAATGAGTTATTGGTCGAAAAGCTGGCAGAAATCAAGCATCGCGACTTTGGCCCCAACGGGAAGAAGATATTTTCCTGCGATAGCTGCGGACGGGCCTTAAACAAGCATCACTTGAATAAATGTATGTACTGCGGCAAAGAACAGGATGCGAAAGGCCCATTTGACATGATTTAGACACGCCCCCCCTGTCAGCGCAGCGATCGCCAGCCCGGAAACTTGTTTCAGGCCGACATCACCTATCTCGACCGGTAGATTCCCAAAAGTAATTCAAGCCAAGCGCTGAGCTGCATGGAGAACCTTTCGGCTCTGTCGTCAACCATTTCGGGGCTCAGGCTGCAGGGCTTATGTGAATGATTGAAAGTTCGGTTGCTGAATCTTCCCCCCCTTTCACTATGCGAATTTGAGCGTACTTCTTCATTCATCAGCAACAGACTTTAGTCAAGCATTTTCAGCGCAATGGCTTATGACGCGGGCGCGGCGCTCCAAGCGATGAAAAGGGGATTGAGGATTGGTGGGCCAGGATGACCTCTGGCAGGAAATTTAGCGTGATCGGTCGGGCGTTGACCCACCCTACGCGAAGTCTATTTTCAGCACAAATCCAACAACTTACGGATGCCTTCTGTAGCAGCAGGTTCACCGGCAAAGGGGATTCACCAGAGACGATTAGCTGTCTCCACCGGTCTTAGTCATCATCTCTTGCTGAACCGCCAACCCAATCTCTAGCGCCTCTTGCAAAAACTGCTGATATTCCGTTGACTGATTGCTGACATGGAGCGCCTGCAACGCCGCCAGGTTGGTTTCAATGCTGCCCATGAGGTCACGCCCATGCTGGAGTACAGCCTGATGGCAGCGCAAAATTCGCTCCGTCATCAGGGCCGAGATCAGGCTGTCGCGAGTCGCTTCCAGCGCTGCGATAATTTCGGCTCGGTTAGGGATACCAGGGTCTGAGCCGGGCGACTGGGCCAGACGCAACTCATCCATCACCCGAATTGTGTGCACGATATCGTTGTGCCGGTCAACTTCATCCAGCAGATGTGACAGCGTCTTCAGAACTTTATAGCGCTGCCACTGATAGCCATTCCAGGCGATCGCCACCGTGATCGTCACCCCGATCACGACCGCGATCAGCCCGAGCAGGTTGTTAAAGCTGGCCCAGCTACGAACGATAACTAACCCAACGCCCAAACACACAATAAAAACAACCGCCAGGATAGAAAATTCCGTCATTAAAAACGAGAGGAGTTGGCCAAGCGACCGGAGCGCTGATGGTCGTACCACGCCGCCCATAAATATCTTTCCGACTTCCAATTCTGTTAGCTGCTCCAGCTGATCTTGACTAATGATTAAATCCTCTAAATCAGATTTCATACGCAGTTTGATTTGGCCACCTTAGATCGAAAAATCATGTTTTTCTCTACTGAAAAGAGTCTTCATAGATTGCTATTTACATCCAGAAACATTCAATTTTCGAGCAGAAACCAGCGAATACTCTTAATAATTTGAACGTAGAAATTGCTTTCAATCGGCCTGAATAGTTGAAACGGCTCTCCGGGGGCACCGAAGAAGGGGCGAAGCGTCCAGCCCAGCTGACTGCCGACTAAGCCATATAGAACGAGCCAAAACAGGAGCAGTCTTTGACGAATCTGCGGAGTCTTTTCGTCAAATTTCATGACGCTTTTGATACCTCGATAAAAGAGCTGTACGCCAATAAAGCCTGTCAGCGCAAAGATGGCCACATTCAGCAACAGAAAGAAGTGATAGTCACGAATTGAAATGAGGAAGAAGAGTGTTACAGGCGCAAAGCTAAAGAGCAGCACGCTAATCACCGACACGGTAGTCAGACTGAGGGCGGTGTATTGCTTGAAGGTAGCTTTCGACCCAAAAAGAATGTCAAAAAAGTAGAGCGTCGGCAAGCAAATTAGCAGCGTCAGCAGGTATAAAGCGGGTAGCTTAACCGTCGAAAGCAGCATCTGCTGCCAACCGCTTGAGGCCCCAACAATTGCGCCATAAATCGCAAAAAATAACGAACTGGCAACAATCAGCGCCACAATTTTCGATTCAAGTTTGGTGCCGTTGCGAATTTCTTCTAAAAAGATGGGGCGATCGCGCAGTAGCGTAATCAGCGTCGAGAAATAATTCATCGTGTTTTGCGTCAGCTCTACAATGCAGATTCACTCGGACGATAGCAATTCCCATCGTCGGATTTGGTTTGATTTCGATGGGCGATCGCACCGCCACCGTGGGCTATTACGCTGACCGATCTGGCTAACCGGCTCATCGGCAAGGCCAATTCCATGAGTTGGGGGGCGCTGTTGGCTGCCGCCATCAACGTCAATTCCCCTAGTAGAAGCTCAGGGCGTTAACATCCCTGGACTCCGTTTTGAATGCCAAAATATAGTGTGGACGGCGATCGCAGTCGATCTGTAGAGGCGCAATGACCGTTAGCCCGCATCACGCCTCCTAAATCTCGGCAAGATTCAATCTCTTTCTCGGTCGGCAGTGACCGGCCTGGCTCAGCCTTCCGCTGATTGGGCAGAAGGGCGGCAAATGCCAAATACAGATGTGTAGCCATGCAAAAACGTGGTGCCCCCCACTGGGCCAATTTCGCCACCACAAAAAAAGCCGCTGAGTGGCACGGCTTCTAAATACTGATTAAACAGATGCGAATCGAAGTTAGGTTTTTGATAAAGCCCTTCACCCCGCCCCATGCAAGAGAACAGCAAGGCCCCAATCTGGGTTGCAGACTCCCGCTGCATCTGGCTCTGGTAACGTGACAGCAAGTTTTCTAGATCGTCGGCAGAGGTGCGGGCATCGCGGAGGTGAAATTGCACCCGTTGCCCGACTCGAATACGGTCGGCGATCGCCATCGCCCCGATCTTGGGATCGACTCCCAGCAGATTGCGAATGAGAAAGTCACCGGCGTGTAAGTTTTCCTTAAAGCCATCTTGAGCAATCCCAATGTGCAGCGAATTTTGCGCTAACGCGCGATCTGCTTCATCCAATTCTTTCAAAATATTCTGTAGCGCGACCAAAGGCGTTTGGGGCGCAGCACTCAAATCATCGACCGCTTCAAGTTCTAGAACAATATTGCGCTCTCCCGCCACCACCCGAAACGTCTCGCCAATCGGACGGCAGCCTTGAGCCACAATGGCATCTAGAACAATATTCCCCGACAGAGCCACCCCGACAATGCCCTCAGTTTGTAGCGTGTCATTAAAAAAGAGGCCGCTGCTGCGTTGAAAACTGCTCACACTCGCTAGCCCCCCCACCTTGACGGCGTCAGGGTAGGCAAAATCGAGCCCTTGCAACAGCTCATAGATGCCCGAGGTCAACGGGTCAGCCATCAAAATAAAACTCGGAGAGTCCGCTGGCGACACCCCAACCTTCTCAATCCAATCATCGGGTGAACTATCTAAATCCGGCAAATCATGCTCTCGCAGATAAAAGCTCTTCACTGCCACATTCGGCAGCATCGCTGCACACACACTCAACGCTGGCTTTTGTTCGACCTCCAGAGTATTGCCTGCCACCGGCGTGCCGACCACGCCCCCACCACTACAGCCAATCAAGCAGGGCACAGGCATCACTTCATTCAGCAGGGGCAACAGCCGGGCGTACTCACTCGCAAATGCTGAAGAGATGAACACCATGACCAAATCGGGAGTTGCCGGTAGCTGCTGCCGCAGTTGATCGGCCACCTCGCGAACCGCCGCCTCTAGAGAAGGCCGGGTTGAGAGCGCACTAACCCATTGCATGGACTGAGCAGTTGCAGACATGAAACCAAATCTCCTGCGACGAGCCGAGCCTAAAACATGCTTGAGCGACTCCCACAAGGCAGATGGAAAGACGTCATGCTGCGATCGCCCCACCTGGCCCCAACAGCCACCGCTCAAACACCCTTAGGTTAAAACTTGCCATAAGCCTAAGACAAATCAAGCAACATGCGTAAAGGAACCCATTTATTCCCTCATTCCTGCCCTTAGGTTTGTGACAGGTTATTTCCTTTGATCGATATATATTCGATTACTGGCGCTAAGGATTCAGAGCGTTCCGAGGTGTCCTAAGCAAAGTGACCAGCGCGATAAAACCGTGATATGGCTTCTGAACAACAGATGAATGTGAGCCATTCCTGGCTACTCCCCCCCAATCCTCTGGCCAAGCGCCGGCTATTTCTTCATCAAGGAATATTACAGCCCACCCACCGAAAGAAGCACCATGTAAACGTTTGCCATGATTTACACCGTTCTCCCTAGAGCAAAGCGTTAAACTAAGCCGAGAACATTGTCACCATTGCCCATTATGTGTAACCGGTGACATTTGAGATAAGTGTTCAATACGAGCTAGCAAGGTCTTTATGAGCAATAACATTCAAGACAAAATTCAAGAAGAGCTAAAAGAAGCACGGGATGCCTGCGACACCGCTGGAGCAGGTTCCGCCGAATGTGCCGCGGCCTGGGATGCAGTGGAAGAACTGCAAGCTGAAGCTTCCCACCAGCGCCAAGGTGAGCAAAAAAAATCTTCACTTGAAGAGTATTGCGATGCGAACCCCGATGCTGATGAGTGTCGCGTCTACGAAGATTAGACTCCCTGTTTCCTTGAATTTGACAATTTAATTCGTCCCTCAAGGCTGTCCTACCAAGCAGGGACAGCCTTTTTGATAGTACGAGTGTAGTTGGCTACTCAAACGGTTCATTGAGATGAACTGTGTCCGAATCAAACATCTGATCACGAACACAGTTCTACTGGCAGGCAGAAATCTCCCAACCCTCAAGGTGTGACCCACCTTGAACCCTAAATCGTGAACCTTAAACCCAAAGAGTGGGTACATTTGCGCCACACTTTACTCATATTTTAGGGCGCTGTTGATCGCTGATTGCTTGATGCAGCAGGCCTTGACCGCAGCTTGAAATCTCCATCGTTGTCGTGCAATCGTCCACGCATCTACAGGATGCATGGCAACGCCTCACCCCAGTATGCAAACCCCTGAATGCTTTAGGCGACATCATCGCCTAAGCCTTCTCAACGGACATCAGGAACATTGGATTTTCCCTGAGGGAAAATACCACTCCCAGAGCAGGCGCAAGAACCCGCAACGGCGCAATTTTTAGCGCCCCAAGTCCCGGGCAATTAATCGTCCTGCCAAGCCCATGCTCCTGTCACGCGTATTGCCAAAGGTTCCGATTCTTGGACCAGGGTGGCGTGCGCTTTCGAGAGGGGCAGCTTAGTGCAATTTTTACGAATCAGTATCAAATTTTCACGCAAAATCTTCGAAACTTTTGTCATTTCCTGCGGAAAATGCCAGAAGGTACCTGAAAGCTATGATGCGGAGTTCCTGAACCTTCCATGGAAGCATTAGCGATCATATTTGTCATATGTATCTTTCTAGCGCTCCTTGCACCCGAAAGATCCCCTGCCCCACCGAGTGCGGGTGACACACTGCTCAAAGGACTAAAAGCGGCGTTCAAAGAGATTCAAGGTCCTGGGGGCGGCGGCGGCGGCGGTGGCGGTTCTAAAGGAGGATCAGGCGGATTTTTGGAATCGCCTTGGTCAGTAATTTCCCTCACCGTACTGCTAGGACTGCTGATCACCGCTCTGATGTAGCCGTACGACCCATGATTCGGTATCTGGATGCTGCCCCAGGCGATCTCGCAGTTATGGGGTTTGAAATCCTTCTAAACTTTTACCTCTATCGCTAAAAGACCACCTTTGTCCAAAAGGCCACCCTCGTCATCAGTCCCTTCACGCCGAAGTCACAGCCTCTGGTTTCCCCGGAATTGGGAGCGAGGGGGCCAAAACCGGATGCAACTGCATAAGTGCTTATAAAACTTACATCAATTGACTGCTACCAGGCTGGCTAGTCAAACCACATAACCTCAGCGATCTGGGGCTACGGCGACGACCGTGAGCCAGCCAGTGGATCAGGGTAGAAACGTCACAACGACTGAACCGCAGTTCCTGATTCCCCGTTGTCTAATTAGGGATAGTCACAGGCTGCTCCCCCCATAACCAAGCTCCCGAACAGCTGATTTTCCCAGCTTTAGGACGACTCAGAGCAGCGCCTAGCAGAACTGTCAGGTTGAGACTTGGGTGCTCAGTTTCTATTTAGCAGCCAGTTTCAACAGTAGAAATACAGACAAATCAAAATAAATTACACCAAGCTGCACCGAATCCTGGCTACACGTAGGTAACTTGATCGGTATTTTGAAGAAATCATTAGGTCTCTTAAGTACTTTTGCTGATCCAAGAAAATATCGTGTAATCCAGCTTTCACTAATTCCTGGGCAGTACGGAACTTATGGAAAAATTGTTTAAATTTTTCGGCTTTCAAAAGGGTCGATGAATCCTCCATGATGCCTATTTCAGTAGATTCTGGGAGCTTGCTGTTTATGTAAAGCGCATGGCAAGGGACTTTATTAATCTCATGAAACAAGGGATAAAAACGTCTTTTTTCTATCGAAAGTTGGTTTCATACATTTAGGAGCCCGAACGAAAAGTCTGGTCAGACTGAATTCTTAGTCAATAGCCAAATGCTTTTCACAGGGAGCCATCACTAATCCGATCAAGGCGAACTAACTAGGATGACTTACTGTTCTTCGGATATGAATCCAGCAACCCACCAGCCCGCTTCCTCGCCAATTGGCGTTTACGAATGCGAGGTCACACTCAAGTTCAGACTTATCGAAGAAAGTCTGGCTCATTGCGATCGCGAGCAGCTCTTGAGAATCTTGGTGGATGCCTTCTCCTATGGCAGTGACGACTATTTGGAGCCACTCGACACCCAAGTGGACGTTCAGGAAATTTCGGAGTTGGAAGCCTCTCCTGACATGCGGCGTCAGCTCATGAGACTCCGCAACGCTAGCGGCATAAAATAGGGTATATTATTTGTCTGGGTTAGTTAAAACGTCTGGCAAAGGCCAGCAAACCGACCCTCGGCAGTTTGTTTGACACTCGTACCTCAGTTGTCTATATTGAGCAGTGTTGAATAACACATGCCCCCATCGTCTAGAGGCCTAGGACACCTCCCTTTCACGGAGGCGACGGGGATTCGAATTCCCCTGGGGGTATTATTTCTAGGCTATTACGCTTCAACCCTTGCAACGCTTAAACGCTTGCAGGGGTTTAGTTTTGGGCTTTGTTTCTAAATGTAAATCACCCTTGATAAACCCTGATTCACCCTAAATACCCCTGTAAATTTGGCCCTAATTTTGGCCCTAATTTTGGCCCTGATTTTAGACCCAGGTTTTTGGAGGTTTCGGGCGATCGCTGCGGCTAAGCAACAGGTCGTAGACTGCCTGAATTTTCTCGCGGCTAATCCAACGCTGATAGGTGCGGGTGTGAACATCAACGCTATGTCCCATCTGTCTGGCGCTGAGTTCGACTGGCCAGCCAAACAGTAACGTTCTCACCGCCCAAGCATGACGCAAGTCATAGGGCACAAAGGGCAGCTTTGGCGACAGGTATCGGGTCACGCTGTGACCGATTTTCTCGTTAGAGCGATCGAGCTCGATGGGGGGGAGCTGTACTTGATCGAGCGACCAGGCGCTAGACCATTCGGGATAACACGGCCACACTTCACGCGCTCCGGTTTTCGTGCTTTCCAACACTCGCACGATAGGAAACTCAGCAAGATCTAAATGAAAGCACTCATGGTTTCTTAGGCCATAGGTGGCCATCATGCCGTATACCCATTGCCAAGCCGGGTTAGAGAGCTGTTCACGATACCGGGCGATCGCTTCATCGGTAGGTAAGTCGCGAGGCACGACTTTTGAGGGGCTGTAGTTGCCTCGCAAGTGGGAGCCGTCCCACTCGACGCCCGCAAATTTGGCTAACGCAGTTGTGGCCATCGCGGCGCGTTGACGGCTGCGAGTGTTGGCCTTGGTGGCCGTCACCAGCACTTGCAGCAAATCAGCCGTGAGAGGAGCACCGGCGGGCAACTTTTTGAGTACCTTCATATAGTCACCGTTCCAGGTGTCGAGGCTACCGCCGTTGCCGATGTAGTCGATTTTCATCGCCTCGATGCATTCACCACAGGATCTCACGGTGGCCTCGGTGGTCACGCCCCACTCTTCCCAGCTAAATTCGCGGTTCGCAAGCTGGGCACCAAGCAGCCCCGCGCGTTTCTCAGCCGTCCGCAACCCATCCAGGTTAGCCGGTAGGTCGATGTGAATGCGTTGCCGGTAGGAGGTAGTGCGATCGCTGTGTGGTTTGGGGGGTAAGTTGGCACGCAGCACCAGGCGATCGCCTCCTCATAAGAAGCACACAAAGTTTTGCTGAAGTAATACATAAGTTTTGGACTTTGCCTCATTGATGACTGCTGGTGAAGAGATACATCGCAATTAAAAAGGATATTGCGACTTTCATTGATTCACTACATAGTCAGGTAGTAGTTTGATTGACCAGGACTGAGAATTTCTGATCTGCGTTAACTGTTGCGAATCGGAGGATGGACAGTACATGCTAAATCCTGCAGTTGGCTCCTTTGTCTGGCATGACCTTCTAAGCAATGACGTGGCTAAGGCAAAGCGCTTCTATGCTGAACTACTCGGTTGGGAGTATCAGATCGAGCATGCCACTGACTTTGTCTGGCAGCCCGGTGAAGCCGACTATCCGCTGATTTGGTCACATGGGGAGGCGCACGGAGGCTTCGTTGATTCCGGGCAGAACATGCCTTCTCATTGGGTCGCTTATGTTGCGGTTGAGGATGTCGATGCAGTCGCGATGAGGGCGAAGGTGCTGGGGGCGACAGTTGTTCGAGAGCCGTTTGATACCCCAGGGGTGGGACGCAGCGCAGTGATTCAGGATTTTCAGGGTGCCATCCTCTGCCCACACATGGCTACACACAACTTTCCCCCGCCTAGAGGAACGTTTGTGTGGGATGAGCTGATCACAGAAGACGTTGAGCAGGCAAAGGTTTTCTACAGCAAGCTGTTTGATTGTCAGGCCAACAGTATCGCCAGAGAGCCCTTGGGAAGCTACGCCACTTTCAAAGGGGTTGACTATACAGATGAGATCGGAGCGATCACGCGATCGCTCGGGGGGTCTGCTGTCTGGGTGACGTATCTCGCAACCGCTGATGTTCACGCAAGCGTGGCCAAGGCAAAAAATCTCGGTGCGATCGTGTACATCAAAGCCACTGATGTACCCAAGGTGGGTCAATTTGCCGTTCTTGCAGACCCCACAGGTGCCGTGTTTGGCCTCTTAGCACGCCACGAATCATGAATCAGAAAATACAGCCAAGAATTTTAATCCTGGGAGGATATGGCAACACAGGATTTTTGATTGCCCGATTACTGCTCCAGGAAAGCCATGCCCAGCTGGTGATTGCAGGCAGAAATTCGAGTCGAGCCCAGAAAGCAGCCGATGAGTTGAACTGCGAATTTGAGACGAATCGCGTTTCCAGTAAACAGATAGATGCTGCCAACGCAATGTCCTTGAAAGCTACTTTTGTAGATATCAATATCGTTGTAGTCGCGTCAAGCACCGTTGATTATGTCCGCAATATTTCAGAGTCCGCTCTTGCCGCAGGCATCGACTATCTGGATATTCAACTTTCTTCTCCTCAGAAATTAGCTGCGCTCAACGCTTTACAAGAGAAAATTGCCAGAAATGGACTGTGTTTCATGACGGATGGGGGCTTTCATCCGGGTGTTCCAGCGGCAATGGTACGCTATGCAGCCCCAAAATTCGATACGCTGGAAGCGGCTAATATCAGTGCAGCTTTTCAACTCGATTGGCAAGCGCGGCAGTTCTCAGATTCGACTCTTGCTGAGTTTATTGATGAATTAAGCAATTTCAATCCATTGATATTCAAGCATAAACAATGGGTAAAAATGGATTTGCAAACATTTCCAAAATTCAACTTTGGCGATCGCTTCGGTGAACGTTACTGCTTACCGATGTTTCTAGAAGAACTCCGCCCATTGCCAGATGTGATTCCATCTCTGAATGAAATGGGTTTTTATATTTCAGGATTTAATTGGATGACTGACTATGTCATCATGCCGATTGCCTTTGCCATGCTCAAAGTGTTTGGAGAAAAAGCTCAAATTCCGATGGGGAAACTCTTCAGCTGGAGCTTAAGAAGATTTAGCCAGCCTCCTTTTGGGGCCGTCTTGCAATTAGAAGCCAAGGGAATAAAAGACAATCAAAACTGCTGTCTACAAATGCGACTTGTCCACAATGATGCTTATGCTTTAACAGCGATTCCGGCGGTGGCCTGCTTATTACAATATCTGAACGGCAATATTAGACGTCCAGGATTATGGCTCCAGGCTAATTTGGTTGAGCCCACACAGTTCTTTGAAGACATTGCAAGACTTGGCGTTAGCATGGATTTGAGGTCTCCGGGACATCGCTCGCCGCTGCTATAAACGGATGGCCCTGCCGCTGCTGACAGCACTGCCAGGGAAAAGTCCCCCAACCGCTTGTGCCTCTCGGCAGAAGCAGGCTCAACTCGACTGTCGTTTCGAATTTGAGAAGGTTATTGTGTTCTTATCATGAGACCATACAATAACTCGGTAGTCCATTAGTGTAAAGGAGAGAGAAAATAAGGCATCGTCGTCGCATCCTTGAATTCTGAGGGGGGGGTAAGGCACATGACAATCGAGATGACCTGTCCAACTTGTGGGTCTCACGACATCTCCAAGAACGGCACCACCCGACGCGGTAAGCAGAACTATAAGTGCCGAGACTGCAACCGTCAATTTGTGGAGGATCCGCAGTGGAAGCCCAAAGACAAAGACACGCGGTCTTTAGTTGATCTGCTGTTGCTGGAGAAGATTGCCCTCGCCGGAATCGCCAGAGCCACTGGGGTTTCCGACAGTTGGTTGCAAAGCTATGCGAATACCTGCTACGAGGCCGTGCCCAAAACGACAGTAGTCATCCCTAAGACCAAAGGCAAGTTGAAAGTGCAGATGGATGAGCTCTGGTCATTTGTTAACGACAAAGGCCACAAGCAGTGGGTCTGGGTGGCGATCGATGCTGACACTCGAGAAATCATTGGCTGTCATATCGGTGATCGCTCTAGAGCATCGGCGATGGCCTTGTGGCAGTCCATTCCTGGGGTATACAAACAGTGTGCCAAGGTCTACACCGATTATTGGGAAGCTTATGTTGAGGTCATTCCAAGCAAACGGCATGTTGCAGTGGGCAAAGAGAGCGGCTTGACGAGTTACATCGAAAGACTGAACAACACCCTGAGGCAGCGGATTTCCCGGTTGGTGAGGAAGACGCTATCCTTCTCCAAGAAGCTAGAGAACCACATCGGTGCCATCTGGATGTTTATTCATGACTACAACCGCCAGGTCAGAGAGAAGCTGGCAGAAAGAGAGGGCCCCCTCTTTTCCTCTGTCCTTTACTAAAATGCACTACC
>JBHJJI010000270.1:0-13351 GCA_050042805.1 Leptolyngbyaceae cyanobacterium | reverse complement strand
GTTTGCTGATTTGCAGGGAGCTAGTTTTTGTCAAGAGTTTCATGTAGCAAGTGCATTGCCAAAGCGATCTTCTTTTTTGGGTGAAGCTGATTTTACCGGCGCGAACCTAGCGACAGCTGACCTGCGTGCAGTCGACTGTCAGCGAGCTATTTTGGTGAGTGCAGCTTTAGTCTCTGCTGATCTGAGAGGGGCCGACTTACGCAATGCTAACTTCCAAAATGCGGATTTAACCAACGCCAATTTGTCGGATGCTAATCTTTGCCATGCCAATTTTACCGGCGCGAACTTAGCTGGAGCAAACACTACTGATGTCAAGTTGGCGGATACGGTTTTGCCAGATGGCAGCATTAGCCGCTACGAAACTTTGAGCCTAATTAAAGCTAAAGTTGCTCGTTTCCAAAAACTTGCTTGGAAGCCAATCGTCGAAAGAAGAGATGGAGAAAGGACGGCTTCCAAATTTGGCGGTCATCCCTGGATTGGAGAAGATGAGGAATGGCCAAGGTGTCCTCGTTGTGCGGAGCCCATGCAAGCCTTTTTACAGCTGAACCTCGGTCAGTTACCTCAAGAACTGGAAGGTTGCTTTGGCAATGGACTGCTGCAACTCTTCTATTGCATCAGCGAAGCTGAATGTGAGCAATATCTCTGGGGTTGGGAAGCATTTTCGAAATGTCAATTGCTTAGGGTTATTCAGCCAAACGGGATCGTAGCAACAGAAAATATCCTAGAAATTCAAGGAAATTCTTCTATCGGGATGCTCGAAAGAGTATTTCAACCGCAGACGATTGTGAGCTGGCAACAGATGGAAGATTATCCCAACTGGATTGACGCCGAATCTCAAGGGGCGTCTATTGCCCGCGAAGAACTATCAAGATTCGCGACCGATAGCATCCTTGATTCTCCTCACAACGTTTCTGATTTCCGCTTCATGGACGAAAAGAACAGAAAGCGCAACGAGCGCTCGCAAAGGGACACTATTTTGACCGATTTTATGATGGAAACGGCTCTGATTCCACCAGAAGGCGACAAGTTGTCGGGTTGGCCTCATTGGGTGCAGGATGACGAATATCCTAAATGTCCTACCTGCGATCGCCTCATGGATACCCTAATTTTCGAATTTGACTCATATGAATACATGCTGTCTTTCTGTGGTGATGTGGGAACAGGCTATATTTTGCAATGTCCCGACCATAAAGAGCAGGTCGCCTTCTTATGGCAGTGTTAGAGCCTTTACTCAACCAATCCGGCAAACTGACTAAACCGCAGGCAGGGTGCGATGGCGAATAAAGCTGCTTGTTGCTTTCTATTGTGTGCTGCAGGCCTCACGGTAGCCTGCCAGCCCTCCGGTGACTCAACGGGCACGTCTGATGGCACCGAGACCGTGACCATTCTCGGCACGCTGACGGGCAATGGGGAAGACAAACTGATGGCCGCGATCGCTCCCTTTACCGCAGCCACCGGCATTGAGGTGGTCTACGTAGGCACCGACGCCTTTACCACGCTGATTTCCGTCCGTGTGGACTCAGGCGATGCGCCGGATATTGCGCTATTTCCGCAACCGGGGCTAATGCTCGACTTTGCCCAACAGGGCGATCTGGTGCCCCAGCCCCGCGCCGATTTGGAAGATGCCTATGCGCCCTACTGGCTCGATCTGGCCAGCGTCAACGATGAGCTTTACGGCGTGTGGATGCGGGCTGATGTCAAAAGCCTCGTCTGGTATAACCCTCAGGCGTTTGCCGCTGCTGGCTACACGATTCCCCTAACGTGGGATGGTCTGGAAGTGTTAACCGAGCAAATGATCACCAACGGCCATACCCCTTGGTGCATCGGGATGGAAAGTGGCGCGGCGACGGGCTGGGTAGGCACTGACTGGCTCGAAGAAATCTTGCTGCGGCAGGCGGGGCCGGAAATCTATGACCAGTGGGTGGCCCATGAGATTCCCTTTACCCATCCCGCGATCGCCCAGGCGCTGAACACCTTTGGCGAGATTGTCCGCAATCCGGCTCAGGTGCAGGGCGGTGCAACGGGGGCGATTAGCATTCCCTTTGGCGATTCACCTCAGGCGTTATTCACCGAGTCGCCAGGGTGTTATCTGCACCGGCAGGCCAGCTTCATCAGTGACTTTTTGCCGAGTGGCTTGGTGCCTGAAGAAACGGTGGATGTGTTTGCCCTGCCCCCGATCCAGCCGAGTCAGGGCAATCCGGTGTTGGTCGGCGGTATCGTCTATGGTCAGTTCAACGACACACCAGCGGCGACGGCCCTGATGCAGCATCTCGCCAGCGTCGAAGCCCATACCCTCTGGGCCGGTGAGGGATACATCACGCCCCATCAGCAAGTGAGTTTAGACGCCTATCCCGATGTGCTCACACGCAATCAAGCGGCGGTGCTGCAAGAGGCCGATGTGATTCGCTTTGACGGCTCTGACCTGATGCCTGGAGCCGTGGGCACGGGCACGTTTTGGACAGGTATGGTGGATTATGTCGGCGGGACAGAGGCAGAGGCCGTGTTGAATGAGATTGAAGCGAGTTGGCCGGAGGCGCAGTGATATCGCCCTCTCTTGGCTGACGCCACCCATGCAGGTCATTAGAGGGTAGGGGGTAGAGGGAGAACAGGTGTAGCTGTGTTTTTGCGAATTGATTGATCCGGTGCGATCGCACCTGCCCGGCTGAAGTGGGTTGTGCTTTTTCTCTGCGACTGCCGTTTGCTCCCCGCGTTAGGGCTCGGCAGGCACATCTGGCACGGTCGGCAAGTCGAGATCGACCGTCGTCAGCTCTTGTTCGAGGCGCTCGACTGAGGGCAGTTCGGGTTTGAGGGGATCGGGGAGTTCTTTCGCTAACCGATGGGTAGAAATGCCAATGGGCTTTTGCAGATCGCGCAGGGCATACTCCGCGATCGCCTTGTTTTTGCCACGACAGAGAATCAGGCCGATGGTGGGATTATCGTCGGCGTGGCGGAGGCGATCGTCGATCGCTGACACGTAAAAATTCATCTTGCCGGAAAACTCGGGCTGAAAGTCCCCCATCTTCAAATCAATGACGACGAAACAGCGCAGCCGCAGATGGTAAAAGAGCAGGTCAACGTAAAAGTCTTGATCGCCAACTTCTAGGTGATAGTGACTACCCACAAAGGCAAACCCCACGCCCAGCTCTAGCAAAAAGTCGCGAATGTGATCGACCAAGGCCTTTTGCACATCCCGCTCTTGCAGGTCGGGAGAAATCGTCAAAAAGTCAAAGGTGTAGGCATCCTTAATCAGATCATGGGCCAAATCGGACTGTGGCGCGGGCAACGTGCGCTCAAAGTTATCCACCACCGTAATACGCTGCTGGCTGTAGAGTTGGCTATCCACATGGGTCAGCAAAACGTTGCGGCTCCAGCCGTGGGCGATCGCCTGTTGGGCATACCAGAGTCGCGCCACCGGGTCATTGAACGCATACATAAGACGCACGTTATGACCCCCAGGCAAATTTTCAACACCCAGGTGCAGCACAGAGCCATCGGGATAGGCTTCGGCAAAAGCCCGCATGTAATGCAGGTTGCGCGGTGAGAAGCCCTTCATATCGGGAAACTCGCGGCGCAGATCTTGAGCAATGCGATTGACGACCTTGCTGCCCCAGCCCTGGGCCGTTTGCCGTTGCAAAATATCTTGCCCAATTTGCCAGTAAAGCAAGGTTAGCTCTCGGTTGACGGTCAGTGCCGTCTTGACCTGCGCCTGCCGAATGCGGTCTTTGAGGTCAGAGAGCAGCTCGTGATATGCCGGCCCTTGAAAAGGAATGAGATCAGTCATGGGGAAGAGGGTAGCAGCGATCGCGGGTTGATGCTAGCGATCGCCCAGGCCTTTGCATCGGCGGCGGATACTCAGCAAAGGAGCAGGCCGGCGAACTGGATAGGTGACATGACTGCTGCAGGCCATATTCGTCAGATGAGGCTATCCCAAAAAGCTCATAACCCTTTCGCAATCGTCACGGCACATCCCCACTAGTATATATGTATGCATGATCGAATGCTGGCAGAGACCCACAGCGCGGCATTGTTAGGCTTGATCTGTCGTTCTGCAGCTGAGACCCGGTATTCGGCTCGCTCATCGCTCCGAGGATGTCTGGAATCGCTTTGTCCATCACGGCCACACGGCTAAAACGTCGGTACAGAAAACCGGTTTCTGGGGCAAAAAGGGACTCATTCCATCATTGCCTGACACGAGAAACCGGGTTTCTTGCAATACGATACGGATGCTCTAATCGATGATAAATCTCGAATTGGCGAACCCACCAATATTCGTGATCAGCATCTGCAAGGCGTCAGTTTGATGGGTCTGCCCCGTCGCTAAGGGAAACACTTCATAGGAATTAGCGGTGCTAGGCAAGCCGCCACCAGGCAGCGCCACGCCCGGATGCATCGCGCCACAAAAGCCCTCAGGCGGTCTAAAGCAGATGGCCGGTAGCCCCGCACCGGAAATGCCGACATCAAACACCCAACCGCTGTAGTTATTGTTGTTAAACGAGTTCAACCGATCGCGATATGAGATGCAGCGACCTTGACCACTGACGTTACCGACTTGAGAAAACGTCGCCACGCTGCCTTGCACAGGAATACCGCCCGGTGCTCCCTGAGTGACAATTAGCGCATTGGCGCGCTGGGTCCCGAGGCCAGAGGGGTCATCTTGCAAATAAGCCGCCGGGACTGCACACCCAAACGTGCGATTGGGAAAGGGCTGGGCCACACTGGGTTGACTGAAACCCGTCAGCAGAGCTGACGCACCAGTTGCCATCAGGGTGAGCGATCGCACCTGGGTCAGGGTAGAACGGTTTATAAACATAGACGATTGACTCCGTGTGCTGAAAAGTCTCAGTCCACCATCGAAACAAAGGCATGATGGGCTGTTAGTCCCTTTTTCTGGCCTTATAAAATGTTTCAGGACAAAAGTTTTTGATACGGTCGCGGTATCGCTGAAGACATCAAAAACTTGTGGATGTACGGGTATGAACAGACCGGTTGTCTGGGTCTGAGCCAGCAACACACTGAAAGGAACGGGTGAGGTCGCTGGGCGATCGCTCAACGCCCTCAAAAACTGCAACAGCCTGTTGCACAATATTTGCGCCTGGGAGAATGCGCTAATCAGTGCCCATCGCTGCTCCCAATCGTCCATAACGCGGCGGCAACACCGCCAAAGGATAAAAATGGGTCGTCAGATCCCCATTTTCTGTCGGGGAATTGGCCACTGACGAGTCATCACGAAGCAACCGGGGATCTTGGAACTCTATAGCAAATCGCAGTTTGATCAGGTCATCCCAGATGGCTGAAATCATTCTCTGATGAACCTTTTAACTCCGAATTCCGAACTCTACATTCCGAATTCCGCTATATTTTCAGAGTGAGTCTCTGCAACAAGACGACACATCTGGCCCCTTTACCCCTCTGCTCCCCTGCGTTTCTCAGATTGTCTGGGGAGTCCGAGCCCTGAGAACGGGTATAGCAACGGCTCATGACGCAGGCGCGCCACTCCAAACGATGAAAATGCGGTTGTCCGTTACGGGTTTGGGGTGGTGGGCCAGACAGCTGACTGGTGGGGAGTTTTGAGCGAACTGTGAGGGAATTGACCCACCCTACGCGGGGTTATTTTCAGAGCAAGCCGCAGTTTGCTCAGGTCAACCCAAATGTCTGAAATCACCATCAGATCAGCTTTCTAATTCTGACTTCCGACTTCTTCATTCCGTAGGGCCTTGCCCTTCCCGAAGGGTATTCTGCTATATCATCCCCTTGGGCTAAATCTGCAACAGCCCGTTGCACAAACGCTCTGCTCGACCCAGGCGTTTCCTGGATGCCATGGGCTGGAACCGGCCCCCGCTCAGCGGCTGGCTTCAGCCCGCGATCGCTCTACGGCAGCCGCCAGAGATAAACCGTTGACTCTTCTTCAGAAGGTCGCAGCTCCATCACCTGATCAGGTGGCCAATCGCCCATATCAAACTGATGAGAAACGACTCGCGCACCTGATCGCAGCTGTTGCCAGAGTCGTGGTCGTAATCGCAGATTCAGGTGCGGCAGCAGATACAGCATCACCACCGTTGCTGTGCTGACATCACACTCATACAAATTGCCCTGTTGCAGCGTGATCAGGTGGTCAACTCCCGCTTGTTGGGCCGCCGATCGCGCTGCATCCAGACAGGTGGCATCAATATCAATGCCAACCCCACGAGTGCCCCAGCGCTGCGCCGCGCGAATCAGCAGACGACCATCGCCACAGCCCAAGTCATACAGCACATCTTGCGGCCCCACCTGGGCTAGCTGCAGCATCGCTTCCACGGCATCCAACGGGGTGGGAATGTAAGCAATATCGGGACGGGGCGAGGGCGGCTCAGGCATCGCTAAACGGGGAATTCATCGCGAGGATTGTTGTTGCTCAGCGATCGCCAATAGCGCGATTAACTGCTGCCGTACTGATTCGTAGGTGTACTCATCTTCCGGGTGGGGAGGCTGTCCCGGCTGTTGGAAGCGCGGCCTTTCGTCGTAGATCTCGCCCCAGCGCATGTCAACCCGCCGCACCAAGTCTTGCAACAGCGCATCTTGAACGGTCATAGGGCGCAACAGCTCGACCAACGCCTGCAACGGCGCGTCAAAATAGCGACTGCAAATGACATCGTCAGACTGAATCAGGTCTTGCAAAACCGCCTGCAAAGCGCCCGACGGATCGGCTAAATGCTGGCCGACAAAGCCCCGCAGCTCATTTTTGACTTGCAACAACTTGGGAACCGGCGATTCTCCCTTGAGAAAATCACCCGCCTCTTGCCCGATCGCCGCCGCCATCGAAAACTTTTGACCGCGACGAATTTCTTGCTCAATTGCCTGGTCAGACTCTGATTTTTGGTTGGACTGCGATCTAGATTTGCGGCTCATATGCTCTCCAGCTACTTCGCCATCATATCGTTAGCCTTCCACTCAGCGCGCAGGGGTCATCATCTGGCGCCTGCGTGGCGATCTTGATCTTGATCAGGAGCAGTATTTCAGAACTGGGAGTAGGCATTTTTCGGCATCGCCAACGGCTTTCCACTCAGTCATCACAGCAGAAAGCAGTTGAATTTGGCCGGTAGGGTCGAATCAATTTTGACAATCCTTAAGTAACTGCCACAAGTGCACCACCCAAGTCAAGAGATGCTGACATTTTTTCAAGGCCAAATCGTATTAAAAGATACTTCTTGTTCCAGGATCTGCTGATATTAAATGTATCAAGTCTTTGAATAGCAGAGACAGTTGACTCTCTAATTTTAGAGATTTCAGCTAATAGGTAGGTTTTCGGAAAAACTGAATTTTGTATCTAGGGTTCCAGCTTTGCCTGTGGGTAAAGTGCTCGGTCCAAGAGATGCAAGCCAGCTTAGATGATCAACATCTGAGTCGGTTCACGGAGGGATAAAAGCCCGGGAGAAGTCTGTTGACCTGATAAAGGTCGCAGTATTCTCTCGGGCTTTTTTGATGGTTATTTTGCAGTTTTGTGATGTTGAAATCTGGAGAAACTGACGATGGAACATACCGTGTTTTCGTGGGGGATCATTACTTTCCTCTTAGGGACCTTAGGCGTCGGCGTTTGGGCGTCTAAGCAGATTAAAGGTGATAGTGTAAATTTTTTGGTGGCGGGCCGGGGGCTCGGCTTGCCCTTAGCGGCGGCGACGCTCATGGCTCAATCCGTCGACTCAAATGCCACCTTGGGTAATACCGATTTATCCGCAGAATTTGGCTTTTGGGCAGGGGCGGCTTTGCCCATCGGATTATCGCTCTGTTTATTTTTAACAGGTACTTTTTTGGCTAAACCCATGAACCGCATGGGCCTGATCACGATTCCTGATTTTTATCGGGTCAAGTATGGGCGCGTGGTGGAGCTCATGGCCGCCGGCATCATGTCCATCAGCTTTTCCTTTTTGCTGGCAGGCAACTTGGTGGCGGGGGGCTTCATGTTCCAAACGTTTTTGGGCATGAGCTACGTGGGGGGCATTACCTTGCTCGCCGCCCTAGTGTTTGCTTACACCGTCTCGGGGGGCCTCTTTGCCGTGGCCTATACCGATGCCATCCAGATTTTGATCGCTGTTGTCGGGACGTTTGGTTTGCTGGCTTTCGTGGTGACGAACTTCGGCCTTGATATCGCGCCGGGTATGGGGCCGCTCGCGTTAGAGCAGCTCACCTCGGTCGGGGCCGGTGCCGCAATTAACTGGGCCAGCTTATTGGCACTCGGATTTGGCAATATGGTGGCGATCGACTTTATGGCGCGAATTTTTGCCGCAGAAAGTCCCGAAACCGCCCAAAAAGCTTGCTATACAGCTTCTGCTGGCACCTTAATTATAGGCATACCCATTTCGATAATAGCACTGACATCTGTCTTCATCTTAGAACAGGCGGGTATCGTGCCCGAAGGCCCCGTTCTCTTCGCCCTGTTGCAAAATGTGGTGCCGCCGGTGTTGGGATTGATGGTGTTGGCGGCGATCTTATCCGCCTCGCTTTCCACGGCAGATGGCGCGATCTTGGGCACTTCCTCGGTATTGGCCCACAACGTGTTTGGCATTCGTCATGGGGTGACCCACGGCGGCGCGGGGGGCGATCGCCTCTTGTTGGTGACGCGGCTGATGGCGATCGTGATTACCCTACTCGGCGTGTTTTTAGGCTTGCGGGTACCGCAAACGGGGGTGCTGCTACTGCTCGGGTTTGACCTGGGATTTGCCGGGTTGGTGGTGCCGCTACTAGGGGGCTTGTTCTGGACAAAATCGACTCGCCAGGGAGCCTTGGCCTGCATTGTGGCAGGCTCCACCACTCGTCTGGTTTTCTTTGCGCTGATGCCCACCATGTTTGGCATTGAGAACACGCTGTTTTACATTCCCAACGATCTCTTCACGCTGGATTTTGATGGGTTCCCAACCTTGATTAGTCCGCTGGTGGGGCTGATTGCCTTTGTAATCGGCTCGAAGCTGACCTATGACCCACTCACCGTTGAGCAGGATCGTGCCAAACTCCGCGAGGAGGTGAGCGCCCTGTAGACTGCGTGATCGCGAGTGCTTCTGCCCTCGCTTAGTTCAGCTTGAGACCCACGGGAGCAGCGATCGCGATGATGAGGCAGGCGATCGCTGCTCCCATTTTGATGTTTCAGTGGCCACTCACAACAGCGTTTGCCCGCAAAATATTGCAGGTGCGATCGCACCCATCGCGAGCAACCCAGGCGTCATAGAAGAACTGCTGCGTTTGCGCGATCGCGGGTGACAACTTTCGCAATGTTGACGACGAGCCATGGTTCGATTCAGCCCCTTAAAATCACATATTGGCAACCCCAACTCATCGGTAGAATGGTGGCAAAGCTCACGACTCGCTGGGGAGCGATCTGGTCATCTGCTATGCCCTTCTCAACCCTGATGATTGCGGTCGAAAGGCCCCCCTTAGCCTTCAAAGTCGCCGCCACTGGCTTTGCCTTGGCCCAGGCCCTCAAGGCTCAAGTCATCTTGGTGCATGTCAATCCGCCTGCACTTTTATACAGTCCAGATTCCAGCCTGTCGCCAACTCAACTTGAGTCTCAAATGACGCAGGCAGCCGAAAAATTATTGCAAGAGTTAATCACGCTCTATGCCAAAGATTCAACTCCTTTGACATTTGTGTTTGAGGGAGATACCGAACATGAAATTCTCAAGGCAATGAATGAGATTAAACCCGACTTACTCGTGATCGGCACCCAGGGTAAAAAACCCTGGAAAGAGCTATTGCTGGGTAGCGTTTCCGAAGATATTATGCGGCATTCCATCTGTCCGGTGACGCTAGTTCGGGCGTCGGATTAGCCTAGCCTCGACCCGCACAACTCCACTGTATCCCCACTCCCATGACCGATCGCCCAGACAGAGTGCCAGCATGAGCATTAAGGTATGACCTGGATTCCACTCATGATCAGCCTTGGCGCGGTCTTAGGGGCGCTCAGCCGCTACTATGTCACCTTATTTTGGATTGCCCAGCGAGGCAAACAGTTTCCCTATGGGACGCTTTTTGTGAATCTGACCGGTTCTTTATTGATTGGCTTCATGTCAATAATCGCCACTAAAATCACCTTGCCAGTTGCTATGCAAAAACTAATCTTAGTGGGCTTTTTGGGGTCATACACAACTTTTTCATCTTATACGTTAGATACTGCCAATTTATTTCGCAGCCGCCAGATTTTACTTGGCCTCTTTTATTGGCTGGGTAGCCCGATTTTAGGATTGTTGTGTGTAGAGCTCGGCATTTGGCTTGCTCAGAATTTAGGATGACATCTATTCATCCAACTGATCCACGGGCTGGATAATTTTTGCCAGCAAAACACCCGTGTAAAAGCAGAGGAATCCGAGTAGTGGGCTAATAATCCAGTAGACTAGCCCAGTTTGGAGATGCTTGATTTCTAGCAAGTTTTCGGCTTCTAGTTCATAGGATGAAAACGTCGTGTAGGCTCCTAGAAATCCAGTTGTGATTAAAAGTGCTAGATCAGGATTTAAAGACAACCGCCTGATCATCAGTGCGGTCATCAAACCCATCAGAAAACAGCCACTGATATTGACTAAAAATGTGCCGACAGGAAAGGCCAGCGGTATCGCGGGGGTCAGCCATTGCCCGAGATAATATCGAGATAAGGCCCCCGCGATCGCGCCCAATCCAATCGCCATCGGGGCACGAATAGTGGGATTCTCTAACATTTAAACCATCTCAATTGTCTGAATAAACTAGGCACGCTTGGATTGAGGCGCAGCGTTAGCTAGAGGAGTCAATTGCCCCCAGCCGGCAATGAAAGCTGCACTGACACCTGAGGAAAAGCGGGAGCATCTATTGCTAGATAGCCTTGCGATCGCTCTAACCAATAAAATGGCTACAGTCTACAGCGGCTAGCGGCAACTATTGGCCCTGTCGCATGAGCCCACAGTCTGCATCCGCTACTCACTCAAGGGCGAGATGCGGTTTGATGCACAAGCCCCCGTCACCCACCCGGACATGCACCCGATTTCTAAAGCAGAACGGCGCATCTGGCTAGAGCAACGATCTGATCTCAGCGTTGAGAAGAGGCCGTTCAATTTTAGGGCGTCTTGCCACATCACTGAGGTGATGGCCTGGCTCCCATACACTGCACCCCTAAACCCCTATGTTGATTCGCACGGCTCAACCCAACGACATCGAAACGCTTTTCGACATTCGCACCAGCGTCACCGAAAACTATCAGTCTCGGGAGGAGATTGCCGCCCTCGGCATTACCCCCGACTCCGTTGCCGAAATGCTAGCGACGGATTGTCAGGCCTGGATCGCCGAGATTGAAAACCGCCCTGTCGGGTTTGCGATCGCCAACGCGACAGCAGCCACCATTCTCGGTCTCTTCGTGCTGCCCGACTGTGAGGGGCAGGGAGCGGGACGCGCTTTGATACAGGCAGCTGAAGCCTGGCTCTGGTCAAACCACCTTGAGGAAATTTGGCTCGTGACCGGCAACGACCCCAGCCTAAGAGCTTACGGCTTTTATCAACATCTGGGCTGGCTGCCCGTAGGCGTGGTGTCAGAGGGTGACTACCAAGGAGAAATGAAGTTCATCAAGCGCGGCGCCGTTTCTCCTGAAGCGATGACAGTCCCTAATCCGCTGTGAGGATTGTTTTATGAATCCCCATTCCGCCTCTCCCATTGCCGAGTTAGAAGAACGGCTCCGGCAAGCCATGTTGACCTCTGATGTCGCCGAGCTCGACGCCCTGATCGCGCCAGAACTGCTCTTCACCAACTATCTGGGTCAGCGGATTACCAAACAGCAAGACCTGGAGATGCACCGTTCTCAAGTGCTGAAGCTGACAGCGTTAACCCCCTCTGACCAGCACATTCAGCAACACGATCGCTTCGCGGTGGTGTCAGTGCAAATGCATTTGCTGGGAAGTTATGACGGCACACCAATTGATCAGCACATGCGCTTTACTCGAGTGTGGGCCATCTCGTCTGCCGATGTTTGGCAAATCGTGGCCGGTCATGCCAGCGTTGTCGCGGCCTAGCGATCAGGCCGGGAAGTAAGCTGACGTTGTCCATAAAGCCGAGAAGCCTGCGATGGAAGTCAGTTTTGCAGTCGCCGCCCTGTTGTTTGCCATCGCGGCGATCGCAGGCTGCGTCGATACCATTGCCGGGGGGGGCGGTCTGATTGCGCTGCCAGCCATGCTAATGGTCGGGGTGCCCCCAGCGGCAGCGATCGCGACCAACAAGCTCCAGGGCAGCGGCGGCACTTTAACGGCATCCCTCTATTTTTTGCGTCAGGGAGCGATTCGCCTGCAACCCAACCGCCTGGCCATATTGATGACATTTATCGGCTCGGTCGCTGGCGGATGGCTCGTCCTCAAACTGGACGCGACGACCCTGGCTCAGATCATTCCCTTTTTGCTGATGGGGTTGGGCGGCTATTTTGCCCTGTCGCCCAAGCTGGGCGCTGTGGATAGCCAGGAACGCCTGAGCTATGGCCGGTTCTCGGCGGGGGTCGCTCCCCTGCTGGGATTTTATGATGGCTTTTTTGGGCCAGGCGCGGGCATGTTCATGGCGCTCGCCTTTGTCAGCCTGTGTGGCTACAACCTCACCAAAGCAACGGCTCACACAAAGCTGCTCAACTGCACCAGCAATGTGGCAGCCTTGCTCTACTTTTTACTGTTTGGGCAGATTTACTGGGCTGTCGGTTTGACGATGCTCTGCGGTCAATTTTGCGGCTCATATGTAGGAGCCAAACTGGTCGTTGCCCGAGGAGCCACCTTAATCCGCCCGATTATCACCCTTGTCTGCTTTGTGATGGCCATCAAGCTTTTGTTAGATGCCCGCTAACCGTCACATCGTCCAAGTTTGAACCGGTTTGATGCACGGGGTCGCGATCGCTTGCCCCCGATGCCATTGGCATATAGCAATCCGCGGATAGATCTGGTCAATCAAGGAAGGCTTGGTCAACGACTTGTCGAAACGGTTGACCGGATTGAATCTGTTTTCGCATCCGATTCTTCAAAACGAACCACTGATGTTCGATCGGATTCAAATCGGGGGAATAAGGCGGGAGATACAAGAGATAACAGCCCGCCTGTTGAATCAGCGCTTCATTGCACCCGCCTTTGTGAAACGAGGCATTGTCACAAATGATGACACTCCCGTAGGGCAGCGCTGGCAAGAGCTGTTCTTCTAACCAGGTTTCGAACACCGTGCGGTTACAGTACCCTTCATAGGTGAGCGGAGCCACCAATTGATGCTGATACCAGGCGGCCATAAAACTGACGCGTTCGGTGCGGTTGCCGCGGCGCTCGGCGGTAAAGCGCTCGCCTTTGGGGCTCCAACCATAGGCATAATCTTCCGTGTCATTGATGCCTGCCTCATCGAGATAAAC
>JBHJJI010000269.1:0-8727 GCA_050042805.1 Leptolyngbyaceae cyanobacterium | reverse complement strand
GTCTCCTTAAGTAGCTGGGTCAAATTAAGTGTTAAACCGGTCGCTGATTTCGACTCCGCTCAATCAGCTATATTGCTTGCCAAGTCAAACGTTGAGGGTTGAGCGGAGCCGTTCGCAACGCGTCTCCGTGAGGAGAAAACCCGTCTGCAAGATGCTTGTACCTACCTACTTACAGGGTTCATCCTCGCAGCAACCTTAACCCGTTCAAGGTCACCAGCAATGTTGAACCTTCATGGCCCAACACTCCGGCGGGCAGTGTCAGTTCGCCGAGGAAGTTGGCGATCATCAGCAGCACAATGGAGGTCAGGGCGATCGCGATATTTTGGCGAATAATGCGTCGAGAGCGCTTGCCAATGCGAATGGCCTGCTCTAATTTTTCCAGGCGATCGGCCATCAGCACAATGTCAGCGGTCTCTAAGGCGACATCGCTGCCCGCACCGCCCATGGCGATACCCACAGCCGCTTGGGCCAGAGCCGGAGCGTCGTTGATACCATCGCCCACCATCGCGACGGTGCGATATTGCTGCTGCAGTTGCTGAATCACGCTCACCTTGTCTTCGGGTAAGAGATTGGCGTAAACCCTATCGACCCCGACACTTTGAGCTACGGTTTGGGCGGTGGCGTCGTTGTCCCCCGTCAGCATGACGGTTGCAGAGATGCCGAGCGGGCGGAGACGGTCGAGTAATCGGGCAGCCGTCGGACGCACCTGATCGGCCACGGCCAGCAGACCCAGAAACTGGTCGTGCTGGTCCACCCAAATCACGGTTTTACCCGCTTGTTCGAGCTGCTGGCTGGTTTGGCGCAGCGCCGATGGCAGAGGAGCCGCCACTGTATCAGCCATGACGAACGTGGGTTTCCCCAACCGCACAGGTGCCCCGTTCAACGTTCCAGCAATGCCCTGACCGACTTCAGCCAGCACTGCCTGGAGCGGCAATAGCGGTAGTTTTTGGCGGTGCGCTGCCTGCACCACAGCTTGCGCAATGGGATGTTCGGAATAGCTTTCCAACGAGGCCGCCACCTGGAGTACCTGGTCAGCCGCCACGCCAGGAGCGGGAATCAAGTCGCTGACCTGGAGGATGCCCGTAGTCAGGGTGCCAGTTTTGTCGAAGGCGATCGCCTGCCCCTGGCCCCTGGTTACAAACTGCGACAAATCTTTGAACAAGATGCCCTGGCGCGCGCCGCGAGCAATGCCCGACAGCAAGGTCGGCATAATCGCCGCCATCAAAGCGCAGGGAGACGCCACCACGAGAAACACCAGCATGCGGTAAAGGGTGGTTTCCCAGGTCCACTGCCACAGCAGCGGCGGCAAGAACGCTAGTAGCAACGCTGTACCCACAATGATTTTGGCGTAGCCGCGCTCAAAGGTCTCTAAAAACTGCTGGGAGGGCGGGGCAGTGCTTTGGGCCTGCTCGACCAGGCGAATTACCCGCTGAATCAGGCTGCTCTCGGGGGACTTATGGAGTTCGACGATCAGCGCGCCATTGCCGTTGAGGCTGCCTGCAAACACCTCATCGCCGATCGCCTTCTCCACCGGAATTGATTCCCCCGTAATCGGTGCTTGATTCACCGCGCTCTGGCCTTCGCGCACCAGACCATCGGTGGGAATGAGTTCCCCCGGTTTGATGAGGATGCGATCGCCCACCTGTAACTGCCCCGTCGGCAACATTTGCTCTTGCCCTTTGGCGATCGTGCGGGCGGTATCCGGCGTCAATTGCATCAAACTGCGAATGTTCCGCTCCGTGCGCTGCATGGCAATACTTTCCAGCGCCCCGCTGATGGCAAAAATCAAGATCAGCACGGCGCCATCCACCAGCAGGTAATACTGCCGCTGCCACAAACCGAGAATCGCCGCCCCCACCGCCGCCACAATCATCAGCAGGTCGACATCGAGTTCGTGCTCTTGCCAGAGCGTCGTCAAGCCTTCGCGAGCACTCTCAAAGCCCCCAATCACGTAAGCCGCCAACAGCACCCAGACTCCTACGCCGATCCAGTTTCCCCCTAGGGCCAACCAGCCCAACAGCGTCAGCAAAGCACAAGTGGCCGCCGCGATCGCTTCAGGAAAGGTTTGCAGCCAGCGCCACCAGGGTTGCTGGGTTTGGGGAGCTACACCGGAAGTCGCCATGTCGTCTCAAGTCTCTAGAGCGTTCATGGCTGAGGATAAACCTTGACATTGATGTTAAGGTCAAGCCTGTACTGATCACCCAGTTGTTTACCCAGTCATTCGCGAGGGCATCATTGCAGCAGCATTCAATTTTCAACAAGGTGCGCTTGTGAGAGTTCGGTGGTTGTCTGGAGCTGGCTCATTGCTGTTGATCGCTGTCTGGCAAAGCGGGATTAACGCTTCGGTCGAAGCTGGGATGGATCGTTTCGCCATGCCAGCGCTTGGGCCAGAGAATGCAGTTCAGGCAGAGTCTTTAGACACCTTCTCGATTGAGCCTGTTGGCAGTTTTCCCGGTCGTTTGAGCAACTTTATCCCAGATGATCGAGGCGTGGTGATGTATGAATCTGATGCCAACCAGACTCGCCTATTCAGCTTCGATGGCACTGAGTTACTGTCATTCAGCGATACCATCATCCAGTTTGCTCCGAATGGCCAAGTGATGGCGCTGATGTCACCTAGAGGATATGGCGCAGTATCAAATCCGTATACGACACGCTTGATGACGCTTGAGGGTACGGAAATTGCCAGCTTTCCCGGTTTGGAGCCGAGCTTCGTACCAGATACCGAACTACTCACTATTCTCGACCAAGACGAGGAGCGATCGCGGCTGGTCAACTTTGCGGGAGAAGAAGTCGCTGTACTTGAAGGCAGCTACTTTGATGCGGCGCTAGGGCCGCAAGATATCGTCACCTTTTCTAGGACTGCAAACCGATACTACCTGTATGACCTGAACGGAGTTGAGATAGCCTCTTTTCCGGGCGGTATTGGGCGCTGGAGAGCAATGCCAGATAACCAAAGCGTCCTTGTTTCTGAAGCGGGACAGACGCGCTGGATTGACCGCAACGGCGTTGAACTGGCAACCTATCCGGGGCGTATCACCGGAACGCTACCGGACGGCCAAGCCATTTTTCTACACTCCCAGGCGGAAAATATTTCTCGTCTAGTGAATCTTGACGGTGAAGAAATTGCCTCGTACGCAGGTCAGTTTGTCACCTTAACGCCCGATCACCAGGGAATTGTGACGCGCCCATCTGAGATCGGGGAAACCCGAAGCTACACCCTTGATGGCACAGAGGTTGCTGTGATGCCAGATGCCTTTAGGGAATTTAGCCCCGATGGTGAAGGCATGTTCGTGAGTGCTTACAACCCGCAAAACCCTGATGACCAAAAGACGGGTATTTATACGTTGGAGGGCGATGAAATCGCAACCTTTACTGGCACATTCATCGCGTTTTGGCCTGAATTAGAAATCGTCCTTACCTCTACGTCTCAGCGGCTAGAGAATGGAGAATGGTTCATTCAAACCCATCTGTATAGCCTGGATGGAGAAGCGCTGGCCACAATCGAAGGTGGATTTGCTGGCCTCTTACCCCACTCCGACCTTCTGGCTGTCTTCTCTAATGTCTCGCCTCGAACCACCGAGTTGTATCGCATTCGCGTGGGCGAGTGAGGGCGATCACCTTGTTACAAGCTTGCGACAACATCACCGCGGCTCAAACGGATAAACCTTGACATTGATGTCAAGGTCAAGGTTAAAGATGCACTCACATACGAATGCACTCAAAACAGAAAATCCTACCCATCTACCCATCCACCCATCCACCGCCTAGAACCGAGACATCATCTTCCTGCCAATTTCCCATGCTGACTACCCAACAACTCACCGAATAATGAGTCAGGCCATGATTGCTGTAGCCGCATTCAATCAGCAGTGAGGTCTATTTATGAGAGTTCGGTGGTTTCACGTGACAGGGCCATTGTTGTTGATTGCTGTTTGGCAAAGCGGTATTAACGCCTCATGCGGAACTGGGACAGACCGTTTCGCTATGCCACAGCTAGGGCTAGAGAACGCGGTTCAGGCAGAGTCCTTAAGCACTTTTTCGATTGAGCCGGTGGGTAGTTTTCCCGGTGGTTTTAGGCGCTTTGTCCCCAATGACCAAGGAGTGGCGACGTATGAAGCGGATGACGATTTGACTCGCCTATTCAGTTTCGATGGTACTGAGTTGCTGTCATTGAGCGGTAACAGCCTCCAGTTTGCTCCGAATGGTCAGATCATGACGCTTGAATTAGCACCTCCGCTGGCTACAGTTCGCTTGATGACGTTAGAGGGGACAGAAATTGCAAGTTTTCCAGGAAGATGGGCAAGATTTGTACCCGATACCGAACTGCTGATCATTCGGAATCCAGACGATCTGCGATCGCGGCTGGTTAACCTTGCGGGAGAAGAACTCGCCGTGCTTGAGGGCATATACTTGGGCGAGGCGTTGGGGCCGCGAGATATCGTCACCGTTTCCAGAACCGCCAACGGAGACTACCTGTATCACCTGTATGACCTTGAGGGGGGTGAGATAGCTTCTTTTCCAGGGGATATCGAAAGTTGGACAGCGATGCCAGACCACCAGAGCGTTCTCGTGTCTGAAGCCGGGCAGACGCGCTGGTTTGACCGCAATGGCGTTGAGCTGGCAACTTTTCCAGGGTATATCGCCGGAACGCTACCCGATGGTCAAGCCATTTTTCTAGTCGGTTCCCTAAGGGAAAACAGCACTCGTTTAGTCAGTCTTGACGGTGAAGAAATGGTCTCGTACACGGGTCGGTTCGTTACCTTAACGCCCAATCATCAGGGCATTGTGACGAACTCATTGAAAGACAGTAAAACCCGAATCTACGCCCTTGATGGCGCGGAGATTGCCGTCATATCAGGAAACTTTAGGGGACTTAGCCCCAATGGTGAAGGCGTGATTGTCGATATTGCCAATACTGACTCTGATGATGATCAAAGGACGGGTCTCTATACGTTAGAGGGCGGTGAAATCGCTACCTTTGCTGGTGCATTTAGAGCATTCTGGCCTGAGTTAGACATCGTCATTACGGCTTCTTCTCAGCGGCTAGATACCGGGGAATTGTTCTGGCAAACCCATTTGTATCGTCTCGATGGAGAAGCGCTAGCCACTGTCGAAGGAAGCACGCTAGTCACGCTAGTCCGATTCGAAGTTGGCTCTGACAACATCTCACCGACTCAGGAACTCTTGGCTGTCTCCTCTAATGCCTCGCCTCCAACCACCGAGTTGTATCGCATTCGCATGGGCGAGTGAGGGCGATCGCCTCGACTGACCTCCGCCGACATCGTCACGGCTCAAGCGAATAAACCTTGACATTGATGTTAAGGTCAAGTCTATGCTGACTATCAAGCAACTCACCCAATCCGTCGGCCAGGGCATTACGCCTCGCATGGTGCGGCACTATCACCAGATTGGCTTGCTGCCGTCGCCGGAGCGATCTACCAGCAACTATCGGCTATACAGCGAAGCGGATGTCCACCGTTTGCAGCGCATTGTGGCCTTGAAGCAGCAGGGGTTTCAGCTCACTCACATCAAGCAAATGCTGACTAACCAGGCAGCATCAAAAGGAGCCGATACGCTCTTGCCGCAGTTTCAACAGCAGTATCAAACCGTGTTGCAACAGCTGATTAAATTGCGGCAAACGGCCATGGCGCTGGAAGGGCTATTGGGGCGCGATCGCGGCTGTCAGTCCACTCAAGCGGCGGCGATCGCCCAGCTCCGGCTGTTAGCAACGGAAACCCAAGCCGCCCAATCCATCAGTGAAGCGCTCTGGGCACATTTGGATGCCACCACCGCCGACCATCCCGAAAATTTCTCAGAAGCGCTGCAAAACTTGCTGCCCGATCTCTCTCAGCGCCCCGAAATTGAAGTGGATGTTTTGTCTCACCTGGTGCTGGCCTGCGGGGATGTCAGTCTGGCGGCATTTGCAAAATTTAGCGGCGACGCCATCAAAGCGGCCCGTGAATCTTTGCAGGCAGGCTGTACTGTCGTCGGTGATGTCCCTGCTGTCATCAACACGCTCGATCAAACGCGACTCACCCACCTGGGGTGTCGGTGGACGCCCCTGATCAACAATCCCCACGTCAACGATGCGGCTGAGGCTGAGCACACCTTTTGGGAGTCAACCGACTGGTCAGCCCGGCTGATGCCCCTGATTGATGGCAATATCTGGGTGGTCGGCTATGCCCCGTCGGTCTTGATGCAGCTGTGCAAGTCGATCGCCCAACACCGCTATCGACCCGCTCTGGTCATTGGCTTGCCGATTGGCTTTAGCCATGCCCCAGCAGCGAAGCGTCAACTCGTGCAGCTTGATGTTCCTTACATCACGGTAGAAGGCACACTGGGCGGTGGACTCCTGGCCGCCGTGGTCTTAAATCGACTGGCCGCTTCCCTCATCGAAAAGCCGGACTGCCACTGTTATTTGCAAGGCCAATAGCTGCAGTAAAAACCAGTTTGGGGTTAAGTGCTCATCACTTTGGTAAAGGTCAGTCGATTGCCAAAGGGGTCATTAATCGACATATCGCGACTGCCCCAGGGCATGTCTTCAATACCGGGTCGCGCATACTGATAGTCTTTGCCCAAGAGCTCGGCCTGCAAGCCATCCAGATCATCCGCCTCAATTCTCATCGCGGCACCAGGAGTGCAGTCGCCATGATGCTCTGACAAGTGGAGAACACAGTGGTCTCTAGAAACTTGGCAATAGAGCGGCATACCGGGCTGAAACCGATGCTCCCAGTCCACCTGAAAGCCTAGAAAATCAACGTAAAACTCTTAGGCTTTTGCTTCATCAAAGATCCGCAAGATCGGCGTTGTCTTAGCAAGACTCATGATTCCTCCTGACTAGAGGCAAGAATTTAATAGTGTATTTGTACCATATTTCAGGGCGTCTGCTGAATCCTTGCTAATACAGTTCACCTTCGCGATCGCGAGCCGGAACCGATAAAAAGTCCCCTACCGTCAATGGTTTGGTTTTAGGAGGGAAGTTACAGGGGGAAGGGTGCAGTGGCAAGGTCCAGGGTTTGAGGTGTAAGGTGCAGGGCTCAAGGTGCAGGGAGTCTAGCCCGTTTTGCGATCTGACCAATGTTGGGTGTCGAGTTCACGTTTAGATTCAACTGCATAGTCAAGCACTTGGTTATGCCGAACGTCAGCAAGGCAGCGCTTTAAAGTTTGATTGGGCAACTTAAACCAGAGTTCTACTTGATGCTGTTTTTGGGCTTCGTCACTGCTTAAAATGCGCCCTGTGACCGAGGCGGCAAACCAACGCCAGCCATATTGATGCAATAGCTCTGTTTCCAAAATCTGGAGCGGTTTGGGTAAAGCACTCCAGCCGCGATAGGCTGCGAGCAAAGGCGCAACATCACCTTGCAGTTGCAATAGAGCTGATAAGGACACCTCATTCAGATTGCCGTAGTAGCGACCCTGGGGGAAATCAATCAGCGTCGGCGCAAAGCGGTGGCCGCCAATGTGGGTGATTTGCCAAGGTTGCACTAGCTGCATTAGCCCCAGTTCTTGAATTTGAGCGATCGCCGCTTGATAAAACGGATAGCCATAAGCGCCGCAGCACTCATTGTGACTGGCGTGAGTACAAACCATCAGGTGCCGCTGTTCACAGCGACGCCACAAGTCGCTGGACTCACCCTGTGAACGGCGATTAAAAAAACTGTCTAGGGCCGGAGCCATCTCTGCGGGCGCAGCCACCTGGGTTTCCCAAGCAGCATATTGGCGACTGAGGCGCCCACTAAAGGCGGCATGGCCCTGATGCGGTGATAGTCGGCGCTCCTGTTGAAAAATCAGGATGCGACGCTGAGTCTGGGTCGGGGTCTGCTCATTGGCGATTAGATGCACCCTAACCCTAGCTGGCAAATCTAGCAGCGGCTTAATGACTTGTCTCAAACTTTCGGGCACCCCTGTTGAGAGCAGGGCGGGTTTATCCCAAGGCGGCGGCACCTCTAGCAATACGAAGGTTTCAGCCGGCACCGCTGTCCCGATCAAGGCAGCTGATGGTGTGGTTGAGACGATGGACGCATTCATCAGACAAATCCCTACTGCAAAATAACCTTGAGGACAGAACTCAAAGCAGGCCCTGCGGCGATCGCCCTACGTCAAACCGGTAGAGATGATGAGAACCAGCAGCGATCGCCACCAACTTGGCTTTGCTGGCCTCTGAATCTTGATGCATTAATGATATAAGTTCTCATCTAGAGAGGCAAACCCCAGGCGATCTTTGTAGATGATTTCTTGCCTGAGACTTCAGTAAAAAGCATCTCCCTGTCGCAAAAAGGCATTTGAATGCAGGCTTTGGAGGGTTCTCTCGGACTCACTATCGAATGGAGGCTCGTTGCTTTTGCGAATAGTTCTCAAGCGGATAGAATATGGCATCGCTGCTTGTTGCCATCAGTGCTAGCAGCGATGCCAAACATCAGGTGTATTGCCATGAATGAGCAGGTGACGAATTCCCTGATGGGTCAATACCATTTCGGCATTGAGCACGAAGTGGCGTTCTGGAATCTACAGACCCATCAGTTTGCGGACTTTACCAATACGGCCTTCGACCAGTTTGATCGGTTGATTGCCCAGCTCCCCGAATACGCGTCTGATTACCCTCAGCTGCGCATTGGGGATATGAACATTAAGCGAAAACGATGGTATATCGAAGGTTACGAGCGGTTTTCTGAAACGGGAGCACTGTTGGACTGCACACCTAAAGGCATTGAAATTCGCACGACG
>JBHJJI010000268.1:0-4955 GCA_050042805.1 Leptolyngbyaceae cyanobacterium | reverse complement strand
GCGGTGGAAGGTTTTGTCAGAATACGCAACGGAATGGTTCATGCAACACCTTTGAATTTCAACCCACAAATTCATTCAGCTGTCAATGCGTAACTCCTGATCATTTCAGACAGGTATTTTCTTCTGCCAACTACCCTGATGACAGAGATAGTCTCACTTGAGACTCAAACCAAATTGAAAACTAATTTATAGAGGTGCCCTCTAGAGTGATGGACTCTCAAAGTCATTGGGTTGCTGGCGATATCAGGTTTTCGATGGCTTTTGTTCCCATTTGTGTCTGAGATGTTATTGCACCGGAAGGCTTACGCTAGGGTGCTTTGAATTGAGGGGCTGCCGGCGGTGGTGTTTATCCGCCCAAGCATCGTCTAAACATCTGGCCCAGGATGACTGTGCCCAACTCTTGGCGAATGGCTAGCCCAGCCAGCGGAGACGGGAGCATCTCTCAGCAAGGCGCTTGCCGCAGGGGCGATCGCAACGGCGAAAGGCGGTCTTAATTCGATGGGTGGCGACCCGTTCAACGACTATGTTCTGGACAGTCAACAAAACCATGAATTTTTCGTGGGGTCGCAGGAAATAAGTGATCCTGCAGCAGGCATCCACGTTACGCTGGGAAAATCTGAAAGTGCCTACAGGCAGGTTTAGCGGCACCGTTCTTCACGCGGGTCAAAGGACCGCCAGTTGCCCTCTCGGTATGGGTCAAAGAGTCATGGGTCACACCACGAACTTCCATCACTTCAGGCTGTGTCTGGGCCTTAAGATCGGGCACACTTTGATACCTTAAAGCTCGCCTTGCCTCCTAACTGTGCCATGAATCCCATTACTCAACTCAAAGCCAAACTGCCCCAGCCCCTTCGTCGCTTAGCAGATTTAGCTTACAACTACTGGTGGAGTTGGACGCCCGATCGCATGTCCCTCTTTCGCAGCATCGAGCCCACCATTTGGCAGACCTACTATCACAATCCGGTGGCGCTGCTAGAAGCCGTCACCTACGAGCGGCTCTCGCAAATTGCCGAAGACCCTGATTATTTGAAGCGTTTGCAGGTGTTGGCCAACCAGTTTGACGCCTACATGCGCGAGCCCAATACCTGGGGTAGTCAGGTCGCGCCTGATCTTTCCGCGGAAGAGCCCGTGGCTTATTTTTGTCTGGAGTATGGCATTCACGAGTCGCTTTATACCTATTGCGGTGGGTTGGGGGTACTAGCCGGTGACTACCTGAAATCGGCCTCTGACTTGGGCATCCCGATGGTGGGGGTGGGGCTGCTCTACAAGCAGGGCTATGTCTGTCAGCGGCTCAATCGCAGCGGCTGGCAAGAGGATTTTTATCGCGACAATGATTTTGAGCACATGCCGATCGAGCTGGTGCGCGATGAATACGGCCAACCCGTCACAGTGAAAGTGACGGTGCGGCAGCGTACCGTGCGAGTGCAGGCCTGGAAAGTGCGGATTGGCCGAGTTGACCTGTATCTGTTGGATGCCGATCGCGCCGACAACGATCCGATTGACCGCAAGCTCACCGGACAGCTCTATGGCGGCAATCGAGAAACTCGATTGGCTCAGCAAATTTTGCTGGGTATCGGCGGCGTACAGGTGTTAAACGCCCTCGAAATTGAGCCTGCGATTTACCATCTCAACGAAGGTAGCTCGGCCTTTGCCCTGCTAGAAGTCGCCCGCCAAGAAATGGAATTTTCAGGCATTACGTTTGCAGAAGCCGAAGCTTGGGTGCGCGATCGCGCCATTTTCACCACTCATACGCCGGTCTCAGACGGCAACAATGCTTTTTCCGCCGACATGATGGATTCTTTCTTTGGGCACTATTGGCCGCAGCTAGAGCTGCCCCGAGAAGACTTTTTGCACTTGGGTGCCCGGCGCGTCGGCGACCCGTGGGAACCGTTTAGCCTGTCAGTGTTGGCGCTACGCATGACTCGTCAAGCCAACGGCGTTAGCCGTCGTCACGGCGAAGTCTCACGACAAATGTGGCAAATTTTATATCCTGATCGAGCCGAAGCTGAGGTGCCTATCGGTCATGTCACTAACGGGGCCCATCTCCGCAGCTGGACAGCGCCGCTCTTAGTCGATTTATATCGCCAGCATTTGGGCAAAGATTGGGCGCGGCTGTTTGATAGCGCGAAGCCCTGGGAAGATGCCGAGTCACAGCGGGCCAGTCAAGCCCTTTGGCAAACCGTAGAAGCTTTGCCGGATCGCGAACTGTGGCGACGTCACTGCATTCTCAAAGAACGGCTGATTGCGTATACGCGATCGCGGGTGCTGGCTTCGCGACTGGAGCGGCGTGAAGCCAAAGACGACATTATGGCTGTTGAGCGACTGCTCGACCCCAACGTTTTGACGCTGGGGTTTGCCCGGCGCTTTAGCCCCTATAAACGGGGGGCGCTGCTGTTCAAAGATTTACAGCGAGCGATTCGGATCTTTTCCCACGCACGGCGCCCTCTCCAAATTATTTTGGCGGGCAAGGCCCGCCCCGGTGATGACGAAGGCAAGCGAATTATTCAGCGATTGATGGAATGGTGCCGTCATCCGGCATTGCGCGATCGCGTAGCGTTTATCGAAGATTACGACCTGTTTACGGCCAAGCTGATGGTGCATGGGGTAGACGTTTGGTTGAATACGCCGCGTCGCCCCACCGAAGCCTGTGGCACCAGCGGCCAAAAGGCGGCGTTTAACGGCGTGATTAACTGCAGCGTTGACGACGGCTGGTGGTGTGAAGCCTATCAACCGGGCCGGTTGGGGCGACCCAGCAACGGCTGGACAATTGGCGAAGCCCTCGACAGCAGCGACCAAGAGCTGCAAGATCAGTTGGATGCGGATGCGCTTTACACGCTGCTAGAGCGTGAGATTTCGCCCTTATTTTATGAGCGCGATCGCCACGGCATTCCCCATAAGTGGGTCGCCATGATGAAGGCCTCTATTCGCACCAATGCCCCTAACTTCAACAGCGATCGCATGGTCGCCGACTACGAGACCCAACACTACCTGCCGGATGCCGCCGCTGCTGCTACTGCCCTCAAGACGGGGCAGGTCGCTTAAGGCAATTTCTGAACCAGTTCCCGACATTGCTAGGACCGGTTTAACCAGAAATCCCGAGTTCTCTGCGACTGAGGTATCGACACCCCCCGCCCCGACAGGAATTGTCTTTCGCCAGAAGTCGCCTAACGTCACCTGATGCCCCCTTGACTATGACTATTTGGGAAGCTGACTGTTATCGTCGTCCCTTGCGGGATGAGGCCCAAAACCCGCTGTGGGAACTGCTGATTTGCGATCGCGAGTTTCACTTTACCTATGGGGCTACCGCCCCCCAAAAAGCAGTCAACAGCCAGTGGCTACAGCAGCAATTCGCTGCGGCCCGGCAAAAAGCGCCCCAGCCGCCGACCGAAATTCGCGTCTTTCGGCCCCAATCCGTTTCGCTGCTGCAGGCGGGGGCACAGCCTCTGGGTCTTGTGGTCAAGCCCACTCGGTTTACCCCCACGCTCAAACAGTGGCTGGTGCAGCGAGCGCAGTGGTATCAGTCGCAACCGACCTATTCTGGCGAACCTTACGAGCCCGTGGCGTTAGAGCGGCCCGCGCCGGTGCCGATTCCAGAATCACTTTGGGGCGAGCAATGGCAGTTTGCCAGCCTCTCCGCTCAGGATTTTCAAGAGAGTTTGGTACATGAGCCAATCCCATTTCAAGCGATTCCGGCTGAGTGGCTGCCGCTGCACCTGGGCCTCCCCAGTACCGCCGCCATTCCAGGCGTGGTCATTGATGCAGGGCGACGAGCCCTGTCCCTCTGCCAGTGGCTACAAGAGCAGCAGCCCGTGGCCCTGAACTACCAGGCCGGCCCACCCGATGGCGTACTGCTCGAATCGGGACTGGTCGATCGCTGGGTGCTCACCACCTTTGAAGATGAGCAGGTCACCGTGGCCGGCCAGACCTTTCGCGATCGCCAGCAGCAGGCCAAAAGTCTGCACTTTTTGCTGGTGCGGCCCGATGATTCGGGCATAACCTTTACCGGCCTGTGGCTGTTGCGATCGTAGGTCTGGTCTGCCGGTACCACTGGACGGCGATTGCCTGAGCGATCGCCTTGAGAAAAAACAGGCCGAGTATCGGGGTTTAACATGGCCACCCCTCACAAAAAACGTTGACGTTCTGGAATTTTGCTGCAGTGCAGGACCCTAACCCCTCAAAGTCCCTTCTCCAGTTCTGAAAAAGGGACTTTGCATGAGGTCGCCGACAGGGCGGAAATTATTCAGTTCAGGCCATGCCCTGGTTCAATGCTCCCAGAGGAGACTTAAACAGGTGCAAAATGATTGGGTTTTAGAAACCTTGGCGCGAGATCATCTTCTCAAGATCGGCCTGAGTTTGATGGAGCAGATGCTCTCGGCGATCGCTATTTTGAGTTAGAGAAGGAACCAAATTCTTGGCTTGAAGCGCCATGTGCAATTGCAGGTGAGCAACGTAATCACTACAGGCTTCGCGAGCAGACTCAGCGACTTCAGCAGAATACTTGGAAGATGCCAACACAGTTGATTCTCTCCGTAACAGAACGCGGTATCTCAACAATACCGAACGTATCACGGCACCAGGGTGGGCAAGGAATGGATGCAACGAACCGTAACGTTGGTCGGGATCGCCCTTGTAGTGCAAAGCTATTCCAGAGCGATTGTCACTCCTTTATCAATTCAGTGAGTCGATTTAGTGAACCGATGGCACCCCCGAGGCGTGAAAAAATGCTGATGGGGCTCAACTTGCCCCGAAAAATACACTATCCTGTGGTGAAGCAAGGGCATCGGGCTCAGAAGTGACACGAGGTTCACCCCTGCTCACTTTTAAGCCTATGGAGATAATTAGGACTTTATTGGCTTGTGAATCAGCGACCTAAAATCGTCCATCTCGATATTTTGGATACCGACTACGCCAAAATGGCAGCCGGTGAGCGGATTTCGGCCGAACGGCAGCAGCGG
>JBHJJI010000267.1:0-12547 GCA_050042805.1 Leptolyngbyaceae cyanobacterium | reverse complement strand
GAGCAGTCCCCCTTTGTCCGCCGGGGAGATGATAAAAACTCCCATTCCCTGCTCATAGGCCTGCTGCACCACAGCCTGATGATGCGGAAAAGACCAGTAGTAGTGCAGATTCACGAAGGCAAACTGCCCCGTCGCGATCGCCGCCTCAATCACCACCTGCGAGCCGTGGGTAGAAAAGCCGATATGGCGCACCCGTCCCGCCGCTTGCGCCGCCCTGACCGCCGCCATGCAGCCAGCGGGCGCTTGCACCCAAGCCAAATGCTCCGGCGTATTAATCCCGTGAATGGCCAGACAATCGATCGCCTCCACCTGTAGGCGACTGAGCGACTCCTCCAGCTGCACTGCCATCGTCGCTGCGTCCGGCGTCGGGGGAATTTTAGTCGTCACAGTGACCTGCGATCGCACGGACTTTCCTAGAGTCTGCAGCACCTGCCCGAGCAGTACCTCGCTTTGCCCATAGCCTCTCGCCGTCTCAATATGGTTGATCCCCGCTTCCAGAGCCGCCATCACCGTCCCGTGAAAGGTGTCTTGATCCGCCAGCGATCGCATCGTCCCCAACGAAAACACCGATAGCGACAGGCCCGTTTTGCCAAATTGGCGATATTGCATGGGTCAACTTGCAAAGAGAGCGTGAGTCCAAGCTTTGAGAGAATGAAGAACCTTTTCTAGCCTCTCCTTCTCTTTGGCCAAGGCTTAGGGAAGGAACCAAGCACCTGGCATAAACCTCTTCTTGATAAGGAGAGGTGCCGCAGGCGGTGAGGTTACATCCTGGTCAGGGCGCTCACTGAAATCGTTGTGAGGAGTAGGCCCGAGACAGAGCGCACAGAACAGTCTCTCGTCCCAATCATACTCACGAGCAACCATGCCGAGCGGCAGCCTACTGTTCAAACGTATCGTTGCTGATCTCGCCCTGCTGCGTGAAATCAGAGGGGCTGAGATTCGAGATGAATTCGCGAAAGGCTTGCTTTTCCGCCTCATCTGCCGCCTGATCAACCGGAATTGACGCATCCGCAATCACTTCTTCCATCACCCAAATCGGTGCATCCATGCGCAGAGCGATCGCGATCGCGTCACTGGGGCGGGCATCGAGTTCCTTACGAGTTTCGCCCGCACTTAGCGTCAATAGTGCAAAAAACGTATTGTCCTTCAGCGCGTGAATGACAATACGTTCCAAAGTCATGTCCCAATCGTCCATCAGATTGACAAACAAATCATGGGTGAGAGGACGGGGCGTCTGCTGATTTTCGAGGGCACTAACAATCGACTTGGCTTGATCTTGACCAATGTAAATCGGCAACGCGCGACGATCTTCGGTATCTCGCAAGAGCACAACCGGATTGCGAGAAATCGCATCAAGCGCAATACCAGCGACTTTCATCTCAATCATTAGCTTGGCCTCTACATCTGACGGTACGGATTAAGTGGTGGGGGAACGCCACGATTTAGCTGTGATTCTAGGTGACGGCGACAGTTTCAACTGTTCAATCTCTCGCTCTACTGAATTTTTTTAATCGATGACACGTTTCTAAAGGTCGATCAAAGTAAACAGCTGCCCCATGAGACCGTCAGTAAATCTGCCGTTGAGGGCAATCAAGCGCTGGGGCGTAGATGCTAGCGGAGAGAAAGTTCGGTATCGTCTTTAAGTATGCCCTTATCTTCCATCGGATGGGGCGGGATCGCGGGAATATTTTGGATAAAAGATTGTGTTTACGGGCCTCATCCAATCTCTAGGAACCCTGACGCGGCTGGATACTAGCCATCTCAAGATCGAATGCCCCACCTCCACCGGCGATCGCCTCCTGCACGACATGGCCGTGGGTGACAGCATTGCGGTCGATGGTGTCTGCCTTACCGTTGAAACCGCCCTGAGCAATGGTTTCATCGCCACCGCCTCACCAGAAACATTGACGCGATCGACCCTGGGCGAACAGACCGACGGGGCCATTGTCAACTTAGAAAGCTCGCTGCGGGTAGGCGGCAAAATTGGCGGTCACTTTGTCACTGGCCACGTCGATGGGCTCGGTAGTTTGGAAAGCGCGATCGCCACCGCCACCTCATGGGAGTTGCGGTTTGCTGTAGCTGCCCCCGCCGTGGCCCGCTACATCGTGCCCAAGGGCAGTATCGCAGTCAACGGCATCAGCCTCACCGTGGCGGACTGTAGTGTCAGCGGTGACTGGTTTACGGTGGCAGTCATCCCCGTCACCTATACCGAGACGACTCTGCAACATCTGCAGCCGCAGCAGGCCGTCAATCTTGAAGGCGATGTGCTGGGCAAATATGCCGAAAAGTTTCTCAATCTGGCGCCACCTTCGTCGAGCCCCACCGCTGACGTTTCCCTAGATTTTTTAGCCCAACACGGCTATCACTAGTCCTCTAGGGCCACAGTCACACTACCCTTCCCGTTTCTCTGCCCCCTTGACCCCAAGGCTCCCCAGCGATCGGTCAGGATTGGTGAAATAACGCCGCAGTCTACTCGCGTCTGCCTGATCCCACCTCAGCGATGCCATTGAGCCTGTTCCTGAGACGCTCTAAAGTTGTGGAATAGTGACGTAGGCACTGACCCGCTAGCGCCAGTCAGCCCTGCGATCCGCGATCTACACAGGACTCAGCGAGATGCTCAAAATCGGTCACCCTCTCCCCGCGCTCGGGCTGTTGCTCGGCACCGCGATCGCCCTCATGCCCAGCGCCGCGATCGCCCGGACTTGCCAGGCAGGCCGCCCCACCCCTGCCAGCACCGAACTCAAAGCCTTTGACATTGAACAGTTTGACCTCACCCTCACGATCCCCAGCAACTACCGCTCCATGCTGCGCAGTAGCGGTCACATTACCTTTCATGACCCGAGTAGTTTTGCCTTTATTCAATGCCTCGTGCGCGCTGGCGAATATGGCGAAGTGCCACCCTATGTGGCGCTAGAGATCCATCCCGGCACCACATCTCAAGCCGACCTGCTCGCGATCGTGCGCACCAAACGCCCCTGGCTTGACTATTACAGCCCCGACTACGAATCCATCGACTTCGCCGGACAAACGGCCCTGCTATACACCTACATCAACCCGCTCTATGAACTCGCGATCGCCAACATTTCCTTTCTCTCAGCCGACGGGCAAACCCTACTAACGCTGACTGGCCCCAACGACCACCCGATCCTCACCGACAGCCTGCTATCTCTTTCAGCCCCGCCCTCACTCTCGACTCCATCACCCTTGTAGTACCCTCAACGGCATATCCGACAAAATCCGCCGTTCCGCACGCCTCTCCTAGTCACCCATGCGGCTCGATCCCGCATTGCTTCTCGATATCGGCGACGGCGGTTGCCTTCGGTATCAACAAAAACGCTTAAAATTCAGAAGATTCGAAGGAATAAGCCAAGATTACAGGAAAACCGGTTCCAAACTGACTCACGATTAGCGGCCAATCACGACGCTCCCAAACGTGACGATCTACCCCCGCCAATTCACATGCAGGACTTTCAAACTCGACGTCAGCTCGCCCTCAGCGAAGAAGATCAAGTTCAGTTTCAGCTGATGCAAGAAACGCACCTGCTGGTCAAAAACATGGCTGAGCGTGAACAGGCGACTGTCAAAGCGATTCTCGATAGTCTGTATGAAGTTGGCTCAGTGCGGTTGATCAATAAAAAAGTGAGCACTAAAATTTTGCGTGGCCCGCTCAAACGCATGGCTCACGTGAGCAAACCCGTGTTTCGCCTGTTTGCCTGGCGCTGGTTCAAACGAAATTGTCCTCAACTTGTCACGAACTGGCTATTTACCCAGGTTCAGTTTGGCGATCGCTCTCTCCTCATCGAGCACGATGACTCCAAGCTGATTGATGTCGTGCCGGTTCGCAAGACGCTGCCACCCATTGTGGAAAAGCAAGCTAAAGAAATCATGGCCCTGCGAGGACGCATCACACTGCTCACTGCCGTTGTTGTCTGCCTGGCCGGTTTAGTTTGTCTCAATCTCCTGGCTTAGCCGTCGCGCGGCCGGCAAAACCATCCTGATCATGGCTCCATCCATCCCGTTGACGGCTAGATCTCAGTCGCGATCGCCGAAAAATGAGATCTCCGCCTTCTGAATTTTTGGGCCAGCCGCGTAGCAATGTCAGGAACAGTACAGATCGGTTCCCTGACAACCAGCGGTTTCGGCTTCATTAGTGTCGTCGGCGATCTCGCTTTCTGGCTCAACTGGCCATCGTCGATACTCAAACCAGTCTGCAGAATGAGCTAAACAGAGCGGTTGAGAAACTGATCTAAATTCAGCTCCTGTACTCAACAAATGGCCGGTTCTGCAACAGGCTCACGCTTACCAAAAGGCCCCTTGCAACAGCCGAGACGTTGCATATCTGGGGCTTGCTGCAACATTTTTGGGGGTGTTATCAATGCGGTGTAATGACGCCAGCATCGGAGTTTCCCATGAAGCCTGTTACCTCTACTCTCGTCAATCAAGCCTTTCATCAACGCCGCCTGAGAGAAGTTGTCAAACGTCTCGTGATCGAACTCGGCTATCTCGAACATTGTTTAGAGAGAGGCCTACAAGATCCTCATATTCATACCGCGGTCACGGGCATTGACACCGCCATCGATTGCCTCAATCAACATATTGTGGATTGACTTGTGGATTAACCGCGATCGTCGTTTGCTTGAATCCCGTGTGACAGTTGATACTGAACTGACAACACCGAGCATTATTCTCCCACCCCAAACCTGACCGCTGCTATTTAGACTCTCTCGACAAATAAATGGAACTTTGATTCCTTAGAGAACGTCTATAGCAGCGGTGCTTAGAAATTCTAACGATGTCATCTACCAAAATTATTGCAGCAACGACTGCTCCTTTTGATATCAAGACCTGAGCATTAAAATCGAGCTGCCCCCTCGATTTCTGTAGGCAGAAATTCTAATGTCTGCCCCCTCGCTAGGTTTGCCCCCATCTAGCCGCTGAGAACGAATCCAACAGCTCCGTATATATACTGAGTTTCGCGAGTTTTCCGGATAAACAGCCAACATTTACGAATTGACTAAGTGTTTGGCGTCAGTAGCTATACGTAATCAGGAAGTCTTGATATGAATTTGAGTGTTGCCTGGAACCGCCTTTCAGCCCGTCTCAAAAGCGGCGATCTGCATCGTACAGTGGGTCGTTTCAACACGATCCGTAAAACCTCCCGCTTCTTCCAAAAGAAGCGCCAGCAGTCTAACGACAATCTTTATAAAACCCAATTACAACCGCGAGCCAGTTCGGTTTTCCCGGACGTTTCACCCCCTGTTGCGGGCGACGCTTTAAGGGACAAGAGTGTGACGTTTGGGTTTGAACTTCCTAGCGCAATGGTTCAGGAAATTCACGCCTTTGCCTGTCAGAACTTGCTGTACGAGCCCGGCTTCGACGATGAGTTTTTTGTGCATGATGTCAAAAACGGTCAGCTGCCAACCGGCCGCTCTGTGCTGCGGGGGTTGGTCAAAAATCCGAGCCATTGTCCAGCGATCGAGCGCATTGCCCAAGATCCCGTTTTGTTGAGCATTGCCCATGACTATTTGCAGTATTGGCCCACCCAAGTCACTCGCCACCTCACCTGGACGTTTGTCTCAGACCTTAGTGTCCGTGAGCAAAAAGATCGGTTTTTGCCCCTGAGCTATCACTACGATGTCGCTGGCTACAACTTTATGTCGGCCTATTTTTACATCACTGATATGGATACCCAAACGGGTGCCCATGTCATGATTGCGGGCTCTCACAACAAGAAGCCGTTGCACACCTTGTTTGCCCCTTGGTCAGGGCGCACCCCGGATCAGGTCTTGCTCGACTATTACGGCAAAGAGAACGAGATACTCATTGAGGGCAAAGCTGGGTTCGGATTTATGCAAGATCCGGCCTGCTTTCATAAACTGCTTCCTCCTCGCCAACAAAACCGCCTGATTTTTCAAATTCGCTATGCCTAGAGCCCTATCACAAGCATCAGCCTGATTGCTTGTATCCCCTTATAGGTTGGTGTCAGCTTTCCGAGGTTTTGCAACCAGACGCTGTTCTGCTTCTACAGAATATTTGACGCAGCGTTTGTCGCTCTGTTCCTCGCCATTGACATCAGATCCGAACCCGTTTTACGTGAGTCGCAGCTGCCATGCATTTCCTATTTGATCAACCTATCAGACAAACTTCCAACGTATGCTTCAAAAATATAAACCGGCGATCGCGCATTATTTAAAGCACACCGCTACCGTTGAGCAAGCTGACGGCATAGCCTGTACACAAATCGCTCCCCAACATGTGACCCTGGCCCTTGGAGCCAATGCTGAATATTTTGGCCATGCACAATGGGCGAAGTCTTACTTAGACGCCTGCCATCGCAACAGTGCTTTTATTGAGCGCTGGCAGAGCGCCATCGGCAGTTGGGACGACAAAGTCGTGGTTGATATTGGCTGAGGGCCAGGGAATGTCTTTGCCGCTGTCGGGGGCAAACCTGAGCTGTTGATTGGGGTAGATGTCAGTTTGGGGGGATTGAAAATTGCTGAAGGCCTGGGATATCACCCGCTCCTAGCTGATGCCCAAGACCTGCCCTTGCGTTCAGAGATTGCCGATGTCGTGGTGGTCAATGCGACGCTCCACCATTGTGACGATATGGTCGCTGCCCTACGAGAAGCGGCTCGCCTGGTGAAACCGGGCGGCGTTTTGGTGTGTGATCATGATTTGCAAAAAACGGCTTGGCACTTCAAAGGCATCGCGCAGGTTTTGTGGGAACTCCGCCTGCCGATCTACCGACTACTCAAGCGCGGTGGACACGCCTCCCAGGCCGAACAGCAGTGTGCTTTGGCTACTGAAGCGCATCACACACCCGGCGATGGCCTCACGATTGAGTTCTATCACTCGATTTTGGAGCCGATGGGATTTGCCACTCAGGTCTATCCCCATAGCCATACCCTCGGAGCCGACCTGTTTCAAGGGCACCGCGATCGCCCAGCGCTCAAATACCGCATCGCCCAGCGGCTGTCTGGCATCAACCCCAATTCACCCAAGGCCGCGCTGTCGCTCATGTGTGTGGCCCACAAACGTCACCCCGGCTAGCGATTTCCTTCACTTTTGTTGCGTGTGAGAGCAATGGGTTCTTGGCTTACACTGCACTGCTTTTGGAGATTGGGGCAAATCAGCTCTACCGCATACCGATGCTCTAAAGCCAGGCGACAGATCGGGCTCCCCTGCGTTGCCAAAATGGCATCGGGAGCCCGATCACTGAGAACTGCTATAAGACTGTTCGAGAAATCGCTTGAGTCGGAACAAATTAAGACTTTGGGCCAAATTAATCGGTAACAGCGAAATGCCCTCAATCCGCGACTGTACCCACTCATCGCCCCAGCGCCATTCGTGAAAGCCATCGATGCCTTCCCAAAGCACCAAACAGACGTGCTGAGCGGATAGATCGGCAACGCGGTGCTGCACTTTGATCGGGCCGATGTAGCCGGTAAAGGTGGTTTCTTTTTCCAGCACATCAGGCAATCCCGCCGAAAACGTCTGGGGCCAAAGCCACTGCTTAAACTGACGGGGCTGTAGCAAGCTGTCGCGGATGGCCTCAGCCGGTGCGTTGACTTCAATCCGAAGCGTCGTTTGCTGAAAGGTGCCGAACATGAAACTCCACTATTTGAGATGGCTTTATTTTCACTAAAAGTAGCCGTCTTTGCCAGCCGTTCAGTAGCGGGTGCGATCGCCGCAGGCAAGAGAGCAATACGCCGGAGAGCAGTCGCAAAGTCTTGTCTTATCGGTCGGTGGCCCTAATTACCCTAGCGCAGTGACAAGGCGTGGAATTGCTCCCTTTTTGGTGGCGTAGCCTACCCGAAGGGCGTAGGGGCAGCGACAGCGGGGGATCTTCGACCTGTCGCGCTATTTTGCAGAATGGGTATTACCCTATCCACCCGATCTACCGTCAGGAACCGTTTTATACCGATTCTCTAAAACAAGGCTACCGATCGGGCTCCCCTACCCCTCGTTTCCCCGGCGTTGCCGAGATTGCATCGGAAGCCCAATCACTGAGAACGGGTATTAGCCCTACCTCCCAGCGCTGCAGAAGTCCAACCTCTGTTGCCGATCGCGATCGGATGATTGCAACTACCCGCTGACGCCCTGAGCTATCGCGGACACAGCCGCAGAATTTGATCGGCCATCGCCAGGCTTTCTTGATAGAGAATATCTTCCCCCCAGCGCTGCAGCTGTTGGCCCAAAATCAGGTCAGCTCGCTGATCCGAAATAGCCGTCACCTCTTCGACTCGGCAGGCTTGAGCACCGCCGCCCGCTTCCATGCGCATGCAGCCGGTGGTTTCTGAGCAGAGAATCGTGCAGCAGTCAGCGGTTTGATTATCGGAGGTAAGGCGAATGCCCACCAGATCGCCAATCACCTCACCCACATCGGCCACCGGAATCGACGCCAGCTCCGCCTCAATTTCCCGATTGCCGTAGCTGCTTTGAAAGTACACCTTGCGAATCGCATAGTCACCGCCCTCTTCGACGTAGCGCATCGGCGTCCAATCAAGCCGACTGGCCAACCAGCCTAAAAACATCAGTGCCTGAGCCGAATTTCCGGGTTCATGATCGATACTGACATGATCCACCTCGGTCAGCGAGTCACGACGCTCGGGTGGGTCAAAGGCCTCAGCCGTCAGCTCTTGCCAGGGAAACAAGCGGTGCCAATTGAGGTCAGCAATATATTTGCCCGATTCGGTGATTTCTTGAATTTTGTTCAGCTCTGATTCCACCTCACTGAAGTAGCTGGAATCGACAATCAAGCAGTTGCTGGTGTCTGACAGCTGGTTAAACAACGCCTGTTCCGGATTCGGGGTTGCCTTCCACCAGACAAACTTGGGCAAGTCACCAATCAGCAAAGAAGAAACAATGCCCGCCACGCGCTCTAGGGCCGACTTTGTGCCTCGTAGGGTGATGTATTCGCAGCAGATCAGGTTAGTGGCGTTGCGCTTTTGGACTGGGCAATAGGCCGAAACCTGAGCCGTTACCCCGGTATCTTCGCCCAGGGTGGGACAGAGGGTGACCACCCGACAGGGATTTTGCGCCGTGATCGCCTCACTCAGGTTAAAACCGCGCAAATCCGGATTCGAGAATGCTTTTTGGGCTTCCGACAGGTTACCGTATTCTTCCCGCAGCCGCGTCAAGGTCGGTGCATCGACTCGTCCCGTCACCCGCAAACCGTACGCCATCTGAGCCTGGCGAATCGCTTCCCGAGTTTTGGGGCCGTGCTGACCATCAATCGGGTCTTTGTAAAATGTGAGCGCCGCTAAGAGTTGTTGAAACTCTTCCGGTTCATACACCACGATGCTAAATGTGCTGGCCCGCGTCGCCATGGGGGCCGTCGTGCCAGAGTCTTGACTCCGCCAGATATTCCGTAGCTCGGCATCAATTTCCTCAATGGAAATATCCTTCGGTTTTTGTAGCGCAACAACAGGAGTTGTGATCATAGTGGCTCTCGGAATTTAAGGGCAAAATCCAACAACAGTTCGGGCAACGGTTCGGGCATCGTGTCTATGCTACCGAACTTCACTAAAATCCACGGGAACTTAAGGATGATGCTAGGGTCTGGCATGGTTTAAGCGATATAGATTTGAGAATGGGGGCATCTCATTGACCGATGCTCTGAGGCCAGACGACCAATCTAGCCCCTCTAACCCCCTCGCTCCCCGGCGCTGCCCAAATCGTATTGGGAAGTCCGATCCCTGAGAATGAGCTAACCTCAGGGCTTTTAGTAGGATTAAATGACGCACCCTACAGTCGCCGCCAGCGCCGGCGATCGCAGTTCAGCAACAGTTCTGCCTCCACCGGCCCCCAGGTACCCGCCTCATACAGCGGAATCACCTGCGGATCTGCCGGCGCATCCCACACTTCGAGCAGCGGCGTCAACATCCGCCAGGAAGCTTCCACCTCATCGCCCCGCGTGAACAAGGTCTGATCGCCCAACATGCAGTCCACCAGCAGGCGGCCAGAGGCCTCGGTGCTGGGTTTACCAAACGCCGCATCGTAGCGAAAGTCCATTGCCACCGATCGCGTCCGCAGTGAGTTACCCGGCGTCTTGACCTCAAAGCGCATCGAGATGCCCTCATTGGGCTGAATCCGCAGCGCCAGCACATTGTGATTCAACTGCTTCGCCGCCGACTGAAACATCATGAACGGCACTTCTTTGAAATGAATCGAGATCTCCGACACCTTTTTGGGCATCCGCTTGCCCGTTCGCATGTAGAACGGCACGCCTTTCCAGCGCCAGTTATCGATCATCAGCTTCAGCGCCGCATAGGTCGGCGTGGTGGAATCATCACTGGCTCCCTCTTCAGAGCGATAGCTGGGCACCTGCTCGTTATTCATCCAGCCAGGGGCATATTGGCCTCGTACCGCGCATTTCGACAAATCTTCCAAATCCGCCAGGTGGGTCGCCTGCAACACCTTCACCTTTTCACTGCGAATGCTGTCGGCATCCAGTGAGTTGGGCGCTTCCATCGCCGTTAGGCAAAATAGCTGCATCAGGTGATTTTGCACCATGTCTCGCAGCGCTCCGGCGGTTTCGTAGTAGCCCGCCCGACCTTCTAAGCCAACCGTTTCAGCCACGGTGATCTGCACGTGATCAACAAACTGTCGGTTCCACAACGGCTCAAAAATGGCGTTAGCAAAGCGGAACACCATCAGGTTTTGCACCGTTTCCTTACCGAGGTAATGGTCGATGCGATAAACCTGCTCTTCTTTGCAGACATCCTGCACCACGCGGTTCAGCACCCGCGCAGAGCCAATATCCTAGCCGAAGGGCTTTTCAATTACCAACCGCTGCTTGTCCGGCTCGGCGAGCATGCCGGCTCCCCCCAACTGCCGCGCCGCCTCGCCAAAAAAGCGGGGAGCGACCGATAGGTAGAACACGCGATTGCCCCGCGTGCCCCGGGTTTCGTCCAGTTCAGCCAAAAATGCTTTGAGTCTTTGATAGTCCTCGGGCTTGTCGATATTGGCCGGACAGTAATACAGGCCGTCGGCAAAATTGTTCCACACGGCTTCATGACCTAAGCCGCCGCCAAACTGCTCGACCCCTTCGCGCATATGCTCGCGAAAGAAATCGTGACTCCATTCGCGCCGCGCCACGCCGACAATCGTGAGTTCGGGCGGCAAGCGGCGATCGAGCTTCATCTGATATAGCGCGGGCACCAGCTTGCGCTGGGTCAGGTCACCGGACGCACCAAAAATTACCAGGATTTGGGGATCGGGGATGCGATCCTGTTGCAGGCCAACGCGTAGCGGATTTTCTAGCAGACTAACCATAGGAATTTGCGAGTGGGGTAAATGAACAAAGGCTAATCGAAAGCATTGATACCGGAGCGTTAGGAGTGAACTATCGGACGATCTCACCGTCGGGCCATGCGAGCGGGCCAGTCTCTAACCTAGTCCTCAGCTCGTCCCTCAAGAAGGGGCCGCGATCGCTTCCTGCTCTCGCAGACGTTCTTGAATAAACGATTCCACCAGCGCCACATCTTCAGCGCTGCCGATTACCACCGGCGTCCGCTGATGCAGTTCCGTCGGCACCACATCCAACAGTCGTTGGGTGCCAGTGCTGGCCCGACCACCCGCCTGCTCCGCCAAAAAGGCTAACGGGGCCGTCTCATACAGCAGCCGCAGCTTACCATGGGGATTTTTCATCGTGCCAGGATAGAGAAACACGCCCCCCTGCAGCAAAATCCGATGGAAGTCGCCCACCAGCGCCCCGCTGTAGCGAGAGGAATAGCCCTCATGACGATGGACGTAGCGCGTAAAGTCGCGAATCGACTCTTCCCATTGCCAAAAATTGCCCTCGTTCACGCTGTAGTTAGACCCATGCGTCGGCAGTTGAATGTTCTCAGCGGTCAGAATGAACTCCCCCAAACTCGGGTCTAGCGTAAAGGAATGCACCCCATGACCGATGGAATACACCAACACCGTCGTCGGGCCATACAGAATGTAGCCCGCCGCCAACTGATCCCGACCGTGGGTCAGCAGATCCGCCGCTGATCGATCCAGGTCATCCCCCGTCTGTCGCCGAATCGCAAAAATCGACCCCACGTTCAAATTGATGTCCACATTGGAAGAGCCGTCAATCGGGTCATACAGCAGCGTATAGCGACCAATCGGACAGTTTTCCGGGATGTAGTAGGGCTTCTCCATTTCTTCCGACGCCAGCCGACACACCAGGCCGCTCTGCTTAAACACGGAAATGAAGACGTCATTGGCGAACACGTCCATTTTCTTGACGTCTTCGCCCTGCACATTCGTCCGGCCCGTAAACCCCAGGGCATCAGCCACCAAGCCTGCCCGCGAAAGATGGCGGGAAATCAGCTTGCCCGCCAGGGCAATGCGATTCATCAAGGCGCTGAGATCTTGAGCATCGGGGCCAAAGCTTTGTAGCTGCTGCAGCACGTGCCGCGACAACGTCATGCAATCGCGATCGAGCGTCTGCTCTGAAGAAGGTTGATAATCGTCAACCATGCGAGGCTCCTATGGGGACAGTATGGGCACTTCGGCGTTAGCGCTGCAATCCACTGGATCAACAATCACCACG
>JBHJJI010000266.1:0-9247 GCA_050042805.1 Leptolyngbyaceae cyanobacterium | reverse complement strand
GATAATCCCGCAGCCGGGCTGGCCAACAAGTTTGTGATGAAAAATTCCCCCTGTTATATCGGCGTCCGTCGGGGTGATTTAGACATGCTGGAGTGGATTAACGTGTTCGTTCGCCACAAGCGCTTTTCTGGCGATTTCGATCGCCTCTCCCAAGAATGGTTTGGTGAGCCCCTACAGGTGCCCTCTTTTTAGGCGCGGCGACTGATTTGTCGGGGTCTAGCCAGGCTCTACGCCCCGACAGTTTTACCCCGGCCAGAATATCCGCGAAGCCAGGATCTGGGTCAGGGCGACCATCTCGTCGTCAGCATCTCGCCCCTCTCTCTGGATGCTCCCTCCTGACTGCGCTTTACGTTAATGCCCTCAGTTCCCGAATCTCTATGGCTTCCAGGCATTCATAAAGTGCCGGTCATCGCCCACCGCCAACGCTCTTCACACCCCCATCCACCATGCACCAACCCGCTGCTACCACCGCTACCAGCCCCCCTATTCAAGACGCCGCCCCGATCATTCAGGTCCAAGATTTGGAGAAGTGGTACGGCAAATTCCATGTGCTCAAGGGCTGTAGTTTATCTGTAAATCGGGGCGAGGTCGTGGTGATTATGGGGCCTTCGGGCTCGGGCAAGTCAACTTTTATCCGCACCTTTAATGCCCTGGAAACGTACCAAAAAGGTCGCATTGAAATCGATGGGATCCATCTGACGCCCAAGATGAAAAATGTAGACGCCATTCGCCGGGAAGTCGGCATGGTGTTTCAGCAATTCAACCTGTTTCCCCATCTGTCAGTGGTGGACAACGTGATGCTCGCGCCCATGGATGTGCGGGGCTGGAAAAAAGAAAAGGCTAAGGCAGTCGCCGCCGAATTGCTAGAGCGGGTCGACATTCTAGAGCAGGCGCAAAAATATCCGGGACAGCTATCGGGGGGCCAACAGCAGCGCGTGGCGATCGCCCGTGCCCTCGCCATGCAGCCTAAAATTATGTTGTTCGATGAACCCACCTCGGCCCTTGATCCGGAAATGGTGCGCGAGGTGCTAGATGCCATTCGCAGTTTGGCCGAGTCTGGCATGACCATGATCTGCGTCACCCATGAAGTCGGCTTTGCCCGCGAGGTCGCCGACCGTATCGTGTTTATGGCAGACGGTCTCATTGTGGAAACGGCCACGCCTGAAGAATTTTTCACAAATCCCAAAAGCGATCGCACTCAACAATTTCTCGCCCAAATATTGCATTAGTTGGCCCCCTAGAGAGTGAGTAGATGCCACAGGGAAATTGCTCAAAACAGCACTCTCGATAGAGAGATATCTAATCAAGAAGTTTGAGACGAAATCCTTTACTTTGGGTAGGTGAATGGCGACTCACGCTAGATGATGAACAGGTGATGCAGCTTTTGTTGTCTCGACATCTTTCACTGGGTGGCGGCCATAGCGAATATCTAAAGTCGCTACTCCATCGGCTGTCCACTAAAATGACTGACGAATGCAGCAGTTATTTTTCATGAGTCCCGTTCAGAGCGACATGGCATGAGTGAACGCCCCAATTCAGAAACCAAAGCTCATTTAGACGCGCGTCTAAAGCTACTAGAGCAAGAGAAACTCAAGGCTGAGATTGCTCGCATTCGAGCTCAAGAAGCCTTGATGCGGGACAAAATCGATACCAAATGGTATCAGGAGTCTTCTTTTTTCTCTCAACTGACCAAGGCTTGCTTTCAAGGCTTGGCGACGGTCTTAATTGGGGTACCCGTGCTGTGGTTCTATGTCGAGAATGTGGTGAAGCCCGCCGCTGAAGTGGAAGTTCTCCAATCTCAAAAGGACAACTTAGAAGAAGAGATTCAGCTAACGCTCGCCATTCAAGAGGTTAACAATAGTCTGCAAGACGTTCAGACCTCCTATGCCGAAACCCAGCAAAAGCTGGAGCAGGCCAATCAAGATTTGGGGGTGGCTCGAACCAGTCTGCAAACGGTGCGGCAAGAGTTGGAAAGCCTGAAAAATCGCGGCACCGATGCCGCAGTAGTCAATGAAACCTTGAATTCAGCCACAAGCCAAATTGATACGGCGGAGCAGGCGATCGGCACCCTACAACAAAACGTCCAAGCGGAGCAAAGGGATGCCGCCGATCGCCTGCAAGAAACGAATGAGCTGCAAGCTCAGCTGCTCAATCAGTCAGATATCTCCAATGGCGAGACCGAGACCTCAGACGCAGAAGCGCCATAGCGTTTAGGGAGTTGCTTGAAAATAACGTCCCGATCGTCGGGGTTTGGCAGTGCCAAACCCCGACAGAAAACGTTTCCGTAAATGGGATGTTATTTAAGCGCATATCCCTTAACCGCGATCGCCCACGCTAGGGGCTGTCATCAATGGACACTTGCTGGGCGTCAGGTTTCAGCATGATGCTAGCGACCACAATGCCCACGATCGCCAATAGCGCCATCGGATAAAACGCATAGGTATAGGTGCCAAACCAGTCGCGGATTTGCCCCGCCGTCAGCGTCCCGATGAGTGCCCCCACCCCATAGGCCGAAAAGACAATGCCGTAGTTTTGGGCATAATTCTCGGGGTTAAACAACCGCAGGGTGATGGCTGGAGCCATCGCTAGCCACCCTCCCAGAGAAAACCAAAATAGGCAAAAAGCGATCAGATAGGTGATGACCTGACCAGATTGGGCAGTAAGCATCATCTGGCAAGCAATCAGCATCAAAACGTAGGAGGCTATCGCCACGTAACGGGGGCGATAGAGATCGCTGAGCCAGCCAAACAATGGGCGACTCAAACCGTTGAAAAGGGCAAACAGGGCCACACTAATCGCCGCCTGCTGAGGCCCAATATTGATTATTTCTTCGGCTACGGGGCTAGAAATGCCGATGGCACTCAACCCCACCAGGGTGCCGATGGCGTAGCAGATCCATAAACCGTAAAATGAGCGGCTTTTGAGCAAGTGAGGCGGATAGGTCTGCGGCACCGTTTTGGTTTGCGCGGCGCGGGCGCAGGCGGGCTGCCAATCCTTCGGGGGCAGTTTGAGCGTGGTAGCGATCGCCAGGACAATGACAGTAAACGCCAGTCCTAAAATTCGCAGCGTCAACCGGACATCGAAGGCAGCAATCAAACTGCTGGCCAGCGGCGCTGTAATCAGGGGCGAGAGGCCAAAGCCAATGATGGTTAAGCCCACAGCAAACCCCTTACGCTCAGGAAACCAGCGCGCCATCACCACCATGGGCACCCCATAGGCCGTGCCGACGCCCGTCCCCGCGATCACGCCATAGGTCAACGTAATGGTGCCGATGTGAGTGGCAAAACTCGCCAAGATGTAGCCTAGCCCCACCATCAAACCGCCAATAGTCGCGACGGTGCGGGTGCCTAAACGGGGGATGTAAAACCCCGCCACCGACATCGAGAAGGAATAGCCCAGCAATGATGCCGTGTAAGGCAGCAGACTTTGGGTGGCGTTAATCCCGAGTTCCAGTTCCAGCGGTTTTCTAAAGATGCTCCAGGAATACACGGTGCCCAGACAGAGCAAAGACGTGATGCCCAGTGCCAGCAATATCCAGCGGCCTCGTTCAGCCGGCAGGCCAAATATCGTCGTATCGTCGTGGTAAATGGCAGCCATAGACCTTTATACGGGCGATCATCTTGCAAAGACAACACAATCCACCAGACTGTAGCAGACCCCAGTCTCAGAGCGGTGTCGGAGTTTACGAGAACGATTGAGATCTCTTATCCTGCTTAGCGGACTGAGATAATGAGAATTCCACTGCCTGCTTGTCCAGGATTGATGCAATGGCACCCGATTTTGCTCCTCCAACCCCAATTCTAGAGATGTTGCATCCGGTTTCTCAGCATGGGGGAGGCAAGGCTGAGCAGAGGTTGATTGACCCGAGCCAGAACTCCCGAAAATGACGTCTCTGGGCATGGCGAGCGCTTCTAACGCTTTGCTCCCAACTCGCCACAGGGAATGCACAGGCGATCGCCCCCAGTGGCATCCAGACTCTGCGCTCACTCACATTCCCAGAACAAAACTATTGGGAGCTGCGCCTAACGTCACCATCAGCAATGCCATCGTGTTGAAGCGGGGCAAATAAGCTATAGCAATCCGCGGATAGATCTGGTCAGTCAATGAAGGCTTGGTCAACGACTTGGCGAAACGGTTTGCCGGATTGAATCTGTTTTCGCATGCGGTTCTTCAGAACAAACCATTGATACTCAATTGGGTTCAAATCCGGGGAGTAAGGCGGGAGATACAAGAGATGGCACCCGGCCTCCTGAATCAACTCTTGAATACGCCCACCTTTGTGGAATGAGGCGTTGTCACAGATGATCACACTGTCCGGTTTGAGCACGGGCAAGAGTTTCTCTTCCAACCACGTTTCAAAGACGAGGCGATTACAGTAGCCCTGATACGTGAGGGGGGCGACGAGTTGCTGTTGATGCCAAGCGGCCATAAAACTGACGCGTTCGGTGCGGTTGCCGCGACGCTCGGCGGTAAAGCGCTCGCCTTTGGGGCACCAACCATACGCATAATCTTCCGTGTCATTGCTGCCCGCCTCGTCGAGATAAACCCGTTGATGGACTTCGAATTGCGCTAACTCGCTGTCGTAGACTTGGCGTTTCTCGGGGTCCCTTTCGGCGTAGAGATAGCTCTTTGTCTTGGTGCGCGTTCCCTAGCGCCGGAGACCGACGCGGGGTCGCACCGCTTTTTCGCGTGAAGCCAATCCGCTTGAGCGCCCGCCCAATGGTATCTTCGCTAATCTCCTCGGGCCACAGTTGGGCCATCTCGGCCTGAGTCTTGTCCCCATGCGTGGCGGCAAAAGCGCGAAACGCCTCCCAGTCCGTGATCTTGTGACTATGGCCCTGTTGGTAGCCTTGCTGGGCGGCGACCTCACCGCTAACGCGATAGCGATTATGCCACTCCGTCAAAGTGGTGGTGCCAATGCCCATTAACCGACTGACAGCGGCTTTGGAGTGCCCCGCTTCGAGCGCGGTGATCGCTTTCTGGCGCAGGTCGAGACTATAGGGGGCAGGCATCGGCAGTTCTCCAAACTCACATCCACTTTAACCGACCTGACCCTTCTACGGATTGCTATAGATAGTCCACCTGCTGGCTCAGGGTAATGGGGGCAGTAGCCAGTAGGTGGCCACTACTGCTCATCAGCAATGCAGCTTTCGGAAAGGGAAATTGGGTTGAACTACCCCAATCGAGGATGTCGCTAGCTCGCCAGATATTCCCGAACGTCGCCCCGGCGTTTGCGCAATGAGGTCAGAGCTTCTCGCTCGATTTGCCGCACTCGCTCGCGAGAAACGCTGAGAATCTCGCCAATTTTGGCTAAGGTCATCGTTTTGCCATCGGTGAGACCAAACCGCAGCGTTAATACCTGACGTTGTTGGGGGGTCAACTCAATCATGAGCTTGTCCAAATCACTGCGGAGCGATGACTAGGTGGCGAATTCTTCCGGCGAGATGCCGTCGTCTTCGAGCAGTTCGCTCAGTTCAGTGTCTTGATTGTCGCCAACGCGCAAGTCGAGCGATAGCGGCTGCCGCGATTTTTCGAGGTAGTCACGCACCTGCTGAGGTGAGAGTTCCAGGGCTTCGGAAATTTCAGCAATCGAAGCGGCGCGGCCATGCTGCTGAGATAACTGACGCTGAACTTTCTTAATCTTGTTCAGCTTCTCCGTAATATGAATGGGTAGGCGAATGGTGCGGCTCTTTTCGGCGATCGCCCGCGTGATGGCCTGACGAATCCACCAGTAGGCATAGGTCGAAAATCGGTAGCCCTTAGTGGGGTCGAACTTCTCAACCCCTCGCTGCATGCCAATGGTGCCTTCCTGAATCAGGTCTAGAAGATCAACGTTGCGCTTGATGTACTTCTTCGCCACGGAAACCACTAATCGTAGGTTCGCTTCGACCATCTTGCGCTTGGCCTGCTTACCCAAGCGAACCGTATTAATCAGGTCAGCAACGGAGAGATCGGCAGCAGTAGCCCACTCTTCTTTGGTCGGTTCTCGCTCTAGCTCATCGCTCAAGGCTGTCCGGTGCTTTTCCAGTGCAGTGAGTTGCTGCACCTGTTTACCCAAAAGGATCTCCTCTTCGTGGGTTAGCAGCGGCACCCGCCCAATCTCTTTAAGGTAAGTGCGTACGAGGTCAGTGCTTTGGGATGTTTGCATGGAACAGAGCTACCAGTAAAACCGCGGCGAAGGGTTAAGGCAAAATGACCGCTAGACCTACTCTCAGTTGCCAAGAATGAGAGGGACTTAGCCAAGACATCCGCTATGTAAATTATCGTAACATTTATGAGAAAGAACGGCGATCTTTTGATCACTATTTTTTAATAAAAGAATTTTTGGGCGATATCACTGAAAGTAGCTGCATCATAGCGATCTCTGTCTTTGTCAAACTGCATCCTGGTTGACAAAATCGCGATCGCATTAGCACTGATCGTGAGAGTTTGTTAATAATGTTAACTTTGTGCGGCATTTCGCTAGGACTAGGAATTGGCAGGCTGGGTGGCCGAGATCGGGCTCACACCGCATTCATCTGTTTGTGAAAATCTAGCGATCAGGCGTTTGCTGAGAACGATGATTGAGCTCCGCTGGGGTTTGAGGCAGTTGCCGGTAATGAATCGGAGCGCTATTAGCAAGGTGCCCCACAGGCGGATGAAATTGAACGTTCAGTGCAGGGCCAAAAGTCTCTACAATGCTGTGAGACATTTTGCACCGTTGGCAGGAGACTTTCCATGCGCCTCTCTCAGATGCTGTTTGTGACCCTGCGAGAAGATCCTGCAGAGGCCGAAATTCCTAGCCACAAGCTATTGTTGCGGGCCGGTTATATGCGGCGCATCGACGCGGGGGTCTATGCCTATCTGCCGCTGCTCTGGCGTGTGCTCACGAAAGTGTCGGACATTGTGCGCGATGAGATGAATGCCACCGGCGCGCAAGAGTGTTTGCTACCGCAGCTACAGCCGTCTGAACTGTGGCAGGAGTCAGGCCGGTGGGACACCTACACCAAGGCAGAAGGCATTATGTTTTCCCTGGTGGATCGGCGCAACCGTCAAATGGCCTTGGGACCTACCCATGAAGAGGTGATTACGGCGATCGCCCGTGACATGATTCGCTCCTATCGTCAGCTGCCGCTGAATCTATATCAGATTCAAACCAAATTCCGCGATGAGATTCGCTCTCGCTTTGGTCTGATGCGCGGTCGCGAATTCATTATGAAAGACGCCTACTCGTTTCATGAGACTGAGGACAGTCTGAAGCAGACCTATCAGGATATGTACACTGCTTACACCAACATTCTGCAACGGTGTGGACTTGAATTTCGGGCAGTGGATGCGGATTCAGGCGCGATTGGCGGCTCGGGTTCGACCGAATTTATGGTGTTGGCCGAAGCGGGCGAAGACGAGGTGTTGTACACCGCTGATAGTCAGTACGCCGCCAATGTGGAAAAGGCGGTTTCACTGCCGGTGGATGCAGTACCGTCTTCATTCGATACTTATCAGAAACTGGAAACGCCGAACACGCCAACCATTGATACCCTGGCGAAGTTCCTCGACTGCTCGCCAACCCAAATTGTCAAGAACGTGCTGTATCAAGTCACCTATGACAATGGCCATGGGGTGTTGGTGTTGGTCAGCATTCGCGGTGACCAAGACGTGAGCGAGACCAAACTGCAAAACGAACTGTCGAAGCTGGCCGGTAACTATGGCGCCAGTACCGTCATTGTGCTAAAAGTGCCTGATGCCGAAGCTCAGGGCAAATGGGCCTCGCAGTCTCTGCCTTTGGGATATATTGCCCCCGACCTCTCCGATGACTATGTGCAGTCGGATGTGCAGGGTTTGGAGCCGAAGTTTCTGAGAATGGTGGATGAGACGGCGATCGCCCTGAAGAATTTTGTCACGGGCTCGAACGAAGCCGGACACCATACGGTAGGCGGTAACTGGAATCAAGAGTATCCCCTGCCCTCGCTGACGGTGGATGTGCGCGAGGCGCAAGTGGGCGATCGCGCCGTCCATGATCCGACGCAAACGCTGCAGGTCGCACGGGGCATTGAAATCGGTCATATCTTCCAGCTAGGGCAAAAATATTCCCAGGCCATGGGCGCGACCTGCACCGCTGAGTCCGGCAACGAAGTGCCGCTGTGGATGGGCTGTTATGGCGTGGGCGTATCCCGCTTAGCCCAGGCGGCGGTGGAGCAGTCCTACGATAAAAATGGCATTATTTGGCCGGTCGCGATCGCGCCCTACCACGCAATTGTCGTCGTGCCTAATATCAATGACGAAGCTCAGATGAGCGCCGCTGAAACCCTCTATGCTGAGCTGAATGCCGCCGGTGTGGAGACGCTGTTGGATGACCGCAAAGAGCGGGCTGGCGTGAAGTTTAAGGATGCCGATCTGGTCGGAATTCCGTTTCGGATTGTGACGGGGCGATCGCTTAAGGAGGGCAAGGTCGAAGTCGTGCAGCGAGCCACTCAGGAGGCGCAAGAAATGGCGTTGTCAGAAGTGGTTTCGACGATAAAATCATGGGTGGCCAACGCCTAGGGGTGATGACACCCTACCCAGCAATTTGTGAGCGACTGAGGAAACCCAATGGAATGGATCACGATTATTTTGTCGAGTCTGTTTACACTGGTTTCGCCAGTGGGCTTGGTCGCCGATCAGGTTGCTGAGGGTTTAATTCGCGATCGCATTGACAAAGCCGATCTGATTGATGTCCGCATTGACAACGCCTCTAACTTTCAACTCGGGGGTGGTCGCATCGATCGGGTTCGTTTCGCTGGCCGGGGGATCTATCCCATTCCCGAGTTGCGGATTGACACGCTTGATGTCGAGACGGATCCGATTGATGTCAATCTACGCGCCCTGCAGTCGGGACAATTTGCCCTCGATGCACCGGTTCAAGCAGCTAGCCACATCATCCTCGATACCGCAGACCTGAACTTGCTGCTGCAGTCACCGCGAGTGCAGGATCTGCTCGATACCCTGCGCTTTAACCTGCCCGGAGCCTCTGACCGCGAAAAGAATCGCTATGGGTTGGGCAACCCTCACATTCAATTCCTCACCGGTAATCGGGTGCAGGTGACAATTGATTTAGAAGACCGCGTGCTAGAAGAAGAGGTTGAAGCCTTAGTCGAAACCGGCTTAGAAGTTGTGGATGGTCACCAGTTAGTTCTGATCGAACCGACGGTGGAGGTCGACAATCTACCTGTCACTATTCATCAATTGGATGCTTATTTGACGGGCTTCGACTCTGAGCTCACCCTCAAAC
>JBHJJI010000265.1:0-2388 GCA_050042805.1 Leptolyngbyaceae cyanobacterium | reverse complement strand
GCGCCGAATCAGAACGACTCAGCGGCAAAACCACGACTGAGGGGCCTGTGGCTACGCCCGCTTGCGGCATTTACCGGGCGCGCGCGCCCGCCGGCGGACGGGGGCGGCTGTTGGTGCCATTGAGTGATCCGGAGACGGCGCCGCTGCTGCTTAACCTGGCGATCGCGATTGCTCGCCAAGAGCAATATGAGCTGGAATGTCTGCATGTGATTCTCGTGCCGCGATCGCTGTCGCCCGAAGAAGCGCCTGTCGATACGGCCCCGAGTCAGCAACTGCTGAGCCTGGCACAACAGGCTGTGCAAGGCACTAAAGTCCCACTACACAGCCAAATTCGCGTGGCCCACGATGTCGCCCCGACGCTGCTAGAGGTGATCAAAAAGCGTCACATCGATCAGATTTTGCTGGGCTGGAAGCGGCCCTCCCTGACCCCCGGCCGGGTCATGGGCAATGTTGTGGATACGCTCCTGCGTCAGGCTCCCTGTCCGGTGATTATTGTCAAACCTGGCCGCTCGAACCAGCTGCATCGCTGGCTCTTGCCGTCGGCGGGTGGCCCCAACTCAAAGCTGGCCATGCGGCTGCTACCCGCCCTGATCACCCTGGGCCACAACCCCCAAATTGACCTCTGTGCGATCGCCTCTAAAAAAGCCGATCAGCATCACCTGCACCGACAGCTGGTGCGCCGCGCGACTGTCCTCGAACGACGACTGCAGACGCCGGTTAAAACTCGCTTAACCGTGGGAGAAAATGTGTCTGAGGCGATCATTCAACTCGCCCAGCACCAATTGAATGATGTCATCGTGATGGGGGCCAGTCGTGAAGGGCTCTTTAGCCATGTGCTCAAGGGCAATATTCCCTTAGAGGTTGCCTATCACAGTACCTCGACTGTGATTCTGCTGCAGCACAATGCTCTCAACGATAAAACTCTGCGGATGCCCAACTCGTTAGAAGACACGCCACCTGCTGGTTAAGCCGACAGGATGCCGGCGGTCTGCTGTTGGTTGAGGAATGGTGCACCGTGCCAATAATCTGAGGGGGAACGACTGCATCTATTGGTGTAGATGGGATTCAGGGCTGTTAACGCGAGTACTTGACTGAGTGAATCTGACAGAATGCATATCTCAACAATTCGCCGCAGACGGTTCATCCTGTGCTAGCGTCCTAAGAGGATTTACTTTCGGCTGTATAAATCGTCTTAACAACGTTTCTCCGAATCTAACTCTTCGACGCCTTTTGATTTTGGAGACTGTTCATGACTATTTACGCTGGCAACCTTTCTTACGATGTGACTCAAGAGGACGTCACGCAAACTTTTTCGGAATATGGCACGGTGAAGAGTGTGCATCTGCCGAAGGATCGTGAAACCGGTCGCATGCGAGGTTTTGCCTTTATTGAAATGGACTCCGATGCGGAAGAGTCGGCGGCGATCGAAGCCCTCGACGGCGCGGAATGGATGGGGCGCGATTTGAAGGTGAATAAAGCGAAGCCCCGGGAAAGTCGGGGGCCGGGTGGTGGTGGTGGCAACCGGGGCGGTGGCTCACGCCGTTATTAAGCCTTAGAGTTTGCCATTGGCGTTGTCGATTGCAGCTTTAAAACGCTAACAGCCAGGTATGCGGTTCAGCGCTTGACTCAGCAGCGGAGCGATCGCTGAACCGCACAAAGTTATGGAGTAAAAAAATGGCTCAGATTATTCCTGGAGAAGGCGAAGGGATGGAGTCGGTGCTGCGACGGTTCAAACGTAAGGTGTCGCAGGCGGGCATTTTTCCAGATATGAAAAAGCATCGTCACTTTGAAACCCCGATCGAAAAGCGCAAGCGTAAGGAACTGGCGATGCATCGACAGCGGAAGAGAAAGATGCGATCGCGCTTTTAAAAGTAGTCCCACTAATCCAGCATCCGGTGTATGCCCTCTGCCAACCGTGGGAGAGGGATTTTGCACACCCTGACTTTCTGCTCCCATTGTGGGAGTAGGGGCTGAGGAAAGTGGGGCATACCAATTCGATAAATTTGGACTACACATCAAAAAAAATGTGTAGCTCCTTTCGACAAGGGGTAGCGACAGCGGGGTATCCCCGATTTGTAGCGCTACTTTGCAGAACTGTTATCAAATGGATGATTGTTGCAGGTTTACTCTGACCTCCGCTAGGTGGCTGGGGCCTGTCGTCATGGTTGCCAACAGCCTGCTCTCACCGATGGCCAGGGCCGTCATGTTGCTCGTTTTACAGGCTGTTTGTTAAACACGTCGTAGCGGTTAGCCTGAATAATTCACCAGACGTTTCACCAAAATCGCAAGCCTTCTAGGGACTGGATTTCAGCTTTCGCGTATAAAAACACACTGTCGAAAACGCTAAATTGCCAGATTCCTTTCTGGATAAAAGGTTCAGCCGTTTTC
>JBHJJI010000264.1:0-23789 GCA_050042805.1 Leptolyngbyaceae cyanobacterium | reverse complement strand
GTGAAGCGGAACTGGCCTATCACGTTGTCGAGGGGCTAGAACATCGGGGTGAGATTCACGGTCACACGACTCAGTACGTCAATGTCAAGACTACTTAACCAACCGTTGTACACCTCGACTTTTTATGCCGTACCTACTTATTCACAGCTTTCTGCTTGGCTTGAAAATCTCCTAGCAATGCTTGGGCACAATTTTCTGCGTCATCATCTTTCCATGAATGTGCAGCTTTTTTGGCAGTCTCAAAGTATTTTTTGATGCGGGATAAGGTAGGTGGTAGTAGTCCCCCTAGATCATAATTCCCGTCTCCTTGAAATGTGACTTGTGCTCTCAAAGGTTCGGCGATTTCCCTGGCTACATATTCTAGGTGACGTCTGAGTTTTGCAGCAGCAATAGATACATTGTTGTGTTGCAGAGCATCATCTATTTCAGACCAAACTTCTGGTGATTCAGCAGCTAAAGGGCCATGTTCGACTGTCCAGCTGCGGAAAGTGACAGATGATTTTTTGGAAATCAGTCCCTGTGCAATCATTTGTCGGTGCCAAGCTTGCTCATGGGTTGTAAGAATAAATTGTGTGCTGGGAAATTTCTCTTTAAAGAGACGACAGACTTCACGACGATGCTGCGTATCAACTGACATTACGACATCATCAAGCACCACAAATGTGAATTCATCCTGTAGTAATTGATGCATGAGTGCCAAATACAAACATAGCCCCATGCTATCTTGATGTCCCTCACTATGGTAAGCACTTGGTGGAAATAAGCCACGCTTATAAAAATCAACCTCAAGATTTAGAGTTGCTTCCTTGTGTTCAAGTTTTGCTCTAAATTGCGCTTCGTCTTCGTGGTTGACAAAACAGTAGTAATCCGCAAGTTTTGATTCTACCTGAGAGTACAAACCGCCGAGCGCCTCCTCAACGGCATTGTTATATGCCTTAAGAGCGATAGTTGCTGCATCGCTAGCTTGCTTCTTGCAATCTACCTCATTCTTTGCCACAAGATATTTCTGACGGCGTTCCTGCGCAATTGTTAGAAAATCTCGAGCTTCCAGTTCAGCACTGTTATTAGGTCTATCTGAGACTTTTGCATGTACGGCAGCAATCGTACCAATGAACTTGGGTATGGTCTGTTGGTACAAGTTACGAACTTTGTCTTCTATCTCCAACAGTCCCTCAATCGTTGTAGTCTTTGAAACAATGGATGTAAGCACTGACACCCAATCATCGAGACTTGCTGCCTCCTCATTTTTGTCCACTGCCTGAGCGATTTTCTTAGCTGTTTTGAGTAGCTCTATCGCGCGTCGGATATGAGTTTGCAACTTACTAGAAGCTTTCATCAGATTGTCGCGTATTGATTGGGCTGTTTTCACCCTTTCGAGCTTAGTCTGTATGTGCGAAACCAGAGAGTCAAATGCCCATTCCGTATCGCAGAGCGGACATGCATCTTTATCTTCATTAAAAATGTCAAGACCTTGTTTATAAAAGTCTGCTCGTTTCAGCTGTTGAAGAAGATTAGGATCTTGCTTGAGGGCATCGAATTGAACGACACACTCACTTATGCAACTTGGCCCGTCCAGTGATTCGAGATATTCTTGAAGAACGGCAAGATCACTCAGTGCAGTGGCTCGTGAGAAAGGTGACGCCCCTACATTGCGCGTAGCAAGTCCGACGTTAATCTTTGTATCTTCTGTAAGCTCGGCTATCGCCGAAAGATTGAGCATTCGGCGCTTGGTGTTAATCGCATCAAGAATCGCTTCTACAGTCAGCTCCTGGACTTGTAAGTGCCGTTGAAGGTCATCTTTTGTTGCTTGAAAGCTTGTAAACGCGCTCTTTGCTTCGGTGGACAGTTTGTTAGCTACTGTCTTAAACGTGCTACGAATTTGACTGAGACTATCGAGCTTGAGAAGAGCTTGCACATCCTTCGAACGCGTAGCTCCTTCACTAAGAATATATTTAATAATTTCGCGCCGAGAGAGTGTAAGTTCAGAGTGTTGGGCAACCTCAGCGAGTGCAGCTCGGATGCCGGGATCATCGGGCTTGACGACAAGTTCTTTCGGTTTACTCAACTTTCTCTCAATCGTCACTATATTGCCGAGTATCTACAATTCCAAAATGAGGCATACACGTGACACATTTTGGGAATCTCGTGCGTCAACGTGTGGCCCATGAGTTTTGACAGAAACAGATCCTGTACCTTTTCCCGCTAATCTTGAGATGCTCCCTGTAAGTCCAAAGTCAATAGCATCCACAACACCACTTTTCCCTGAACCGTTTGGGCCATGGATGACAAAGTTCTCGCTTTTAGGATGTAAGGTAAGCTTTTTTATACCTCGAAATTCTTCAATATAGATTTCAATTAGCTTAATCACTCTGTAATATCCTCCTTGCAGAAAATTGATACGAGAGTGTTTGGTTTTACTTTATTATCAGATTCCAGAATCTCGTAGAGTTTCTCTGCCATCTTGTCATCGAAGCTCTCTTCGGATTTGAGCTTTTCTATAAATTTATGCAGTACTTGATGATGTAACTTTGATGTTGGCATACTGGATTCTCGGTGTTTAATAAGGATAGAGTGCTAAACATGGGCATCGCTAAGCTTCTCTAATAAATTAGAGAGAATCGTTCCACATGGCACCCTTGTATGGATGCTCAAGTAGACAATCTCAGTATAGTCATTCTGTTTTTGAGTGCCTTAAATTACTTGGGTTTTGTTTATCATCTTTGTTGTGTGCAGCCCAATACAATCTGAACCGGGATTCAAAACACTATTGGAGCAAGTACGTAACGCAATTCGGGTGAAATGCTCCCTGGCTCCCTCGCCCCTTGCTCCCGCTTCCCCCTCTATCCGGCATGGAATGTTACGGGACTTTGCCACAACGCATTGATTTGTGGAAGGAATGGTGGATTGCTCTGCGCTTGCAGTACAAAAGATTGTGGACAGACTGCAGGAGACTCCAGCAATGCAAGTGTGGAAACAGCTGAGTATTTACACCAGCGAAAGCAGCCGATCAGGGACTCGTTCCCTGCACTCCGCGATTGTGGCCACGGCGTTAGAGCAAGGGCTGTATAGCGCGATCGCGATCGCGGCGATGGAGGGATTTGGGCCACAAATGGCGATTCCGACGGCGAATCAGATGGCCTGGGGGTCTGATTTGCCGATTGAGGTGAGAATTTTGGATGAGCCCGATGCGATCAACGGTTTTCTGGCCAGTCAAAAAGATCTACTTGCAGGCTGCATCATTGTGCTATCAGATGTGGAAGTATTTTGGGCACCCACAACCTGACGAGTAAAAACGGTGAGGTCGCTTTGACCCAGACAAATATTTAGAATTAACCGACGAAAATACCGATTTCCCCAAAGTGGCCGGTATTGTTTCAAAATTGTGAGGTTGGGTGTGTCTGAGTCCGGTAGGGATTTTGAACAATCGCTACAGATCAGGCGTGACCCTTTCGACAGACCGCGGCCATATTCCTAGCGACTCACGTTGAGGGTATGCGCGAGAGCGACTCGTCGAAATCCAATCAGATTCCGTTGAAGCCACGAGGAGTTAATGACATGAGTGTTGACAGCAAGCAGTTTCATGATGAACTAGAAAAAGCCCGTGCCCAGGCTCGATCAGTCTGTGCGGAAAAGGGCCAAGAATCGGCGGAATGTGCTGCCGCTTGGGATGCCGTTGAGGAAATGCAGGCTGAGGTCTCTCACCAGCACCAAGCGCCCGAAAAAAGCAACTTCGACCAATACGTTGAAGAAAATCCCGATGCGCCTGAAGCCCGCATCTATGAGGACTAAACAGAGAGGACTCAACAGCGCTAATGGTAGAGGCGTGCAATGCGTCTCTACGCGGCCTTTTGACGCAGGCCATACGGCATTCTGACTGCCGCCAAGGGAATGCCATGATTTCCCAGGCTCTGTGGGTCGTATCGCTCTCTAGTCGGGAACTGTGAGAATTCTCCGAGCGGGCTAACACCAACGCTTAGAGCTTGGTTCGCCCGGTGCTGGGGATGTTGTCAGGGTCATTCATCCAAGCAAGAACCGCGATCGCGGGCCGCTAGGAACGTTTGTCAGCCGTTACCGCTAGCTTCTGACCATTTTCCTCTGGCTTACCGGCAGCAAGCTGAATGCCCGGCAAGAGTTTTTGGGCCATATCATGGCTTTCGGCCAACAGATATTTGAGAAACGTGTCAGCAACCACCGAAAGCTGTTTGCCCGCCAGGTTAGCGGCATACCAATGCCGCTCAATAGGGAAGTTTTCAACATCCAGAATGGCGTATTCGCCGGTGGTGCCTTCGGAAATGATGGTGTGCACCGACAAGACAGAAATGCCCAGGCCACCCGCGATCGCCTGCTTGATCGCCTCGTTGCTACCCAGTTCTAGGCGCACCTTGACTTCGACATCGTGCGCTTCAAACAGCGATTGCACTGCCTGTCGGGTCCCCGAGCCCGGTTCCCGCATGATGAACTGCTCACCGTTGAGCGCTTGAATCGGAATGTTGGCTTTACCCACCAAAGGATGATTTTTCGGCGCGATCACCACCAACGGATTTTCTAAGAATGGGTGAACCGTCAGATCGGGCTGCTCAGGCGTTTGGCTGATGATATAGAGATCATCATCATTGTTCGCCATCCGCTCTTGAATGTTCTGGTGATTCGTCACCTTGAGCGAAATATCAATGCCTGGAAAACGCTGACAAAACGGGCCGAGCAGGCGCGGCACAAAATATTTGGCGGTCGTAATGACGGCAATTCTGAGTTGGCCCTGCTTCATGCCTTTGATATCGGCGATCGCCATCTCAAATTGCTCGAGGCCTTCAAAGACTTGCTGACAGGTACTGAGCAGTTGTTGACCGGCCTGGGTGAGATAGAGGCGTTTGCCAATTTGTTCAAACAATGGCAACCCAACCGCCTTGGTCAACTGCTTGACCTGAATCGAAACGGTCGGTTGTGTGAGATAAAGTTCTTCTGCCGCGCGGGTAAAGCTACCGTGACGAGCAGTTGCTTCAAAAACCTTGAGTTGATGCAGCGTAGCGTGAAACAACGGCTTAAATTCCCCCACAGGTGTGTCACAAGCATCATAGACCAGATTCTATCGAATTGTCACAATTGGCCGTATTTAATCTATGGATGAAATTTAAGTTAGGGGTGGAATCCCGGTTTTCGCAAGCTATTGAGCTCGGTCTATCCAATTGTTACGATTGCCTCCATCAATCATGAATTACCTTCAAGTTTGTGCGGCTAACTTAGATCGCGATTATTTCACCTTTCAACGCCAGCGCCACCAATCTGGCTCCCCGGCCCCCTTGTCCCCTCCGCTCCCCGGCTTCCTCCGCTCCCCGGCTTCCTCCACTCCCCGGCTTCCTCCACTCCCAAAGACATTCCCCTAGATGACGTCCCCTAGATGACGAATGTATTGCAGGTATCCAGTCAAATTCCCCACTGCCGCTAACAATAGAAACTCAGCAACGGCTTGGCCCATGCCCCAAATTTGAGCTGAGCCAGTTGAGCTGTCGATTATGTGGAGCCTTCATGTCTTCTCCAACGGATGCGCCGAGTTCATTGCGCGATCGCCTCTGGGAACTTATCCAAATCTTTGGCCGGTTGGGCAGTATCGGCTTTGGCGGTCCGCAAGCCCACATCGCGATGCAAAATGATGAAGCGGTGGTGCGTCGTCAGTGGCTGACTCAAGACCAATTTAGTGACGGCATGGCCGTTTGCGAAATGCTACCCGGCCCCGCCTCGACTCAGATGGGCATTTATCTCGGCTATGTCAGGGCTGGACAGTTAGGCGCTTTAGTGGCCGGTCTGGCCTTTATTGCCCCTGCCTTTTTGATTGTCATCATTCTATCGTGGGTGTATTTTCGGTTTCAGGCACTACCGCAGTTAGATGCCATTTTCTTTGGCATCGCGCCGGTGATGATTGCCATCATTTTGGGCTTCTGCTGGAAGCTGGGCAAAAAGTCGGTGCATGACTGGCGGGGGGTGGCGATCGCGATCGCAGTGGGCATCGCCGTTGGCTTCGGCAGCTTGAGTCCTTTGCTAGCGTTTGTTTTGGCAGGACTCCTGGGGCTCGTCATCTACCGGCCCCGTTCGCCGCAGCCGCCCCAATCGCTCTGGCTGCCGCTGGGTCTGATGGCTAGCCTGGCCACTGCGACCCCGACGGCGGACGTCCTAGCCCTCTCTAGCTTTTGGGGATTCGAGCGGATTGGCCCCTTCTTTTGGCCGCTGCTGGGCTATTTTCTCAAAACGGGCACCTTTATCTTTGGCGGCGGCTTGGTGATCATTCCGCTGCTAGAGTACGACGTGGTTGAGCAGTTACATTGGCTGACTCGCAGCGAATTCCTCAATGGCATCGCGATCGGACAGCTCAGCCCTGGCCCGGTGGTGCTCACTGCGGCCTTTGTCGGATTTAAGGTGGCGGGCGTGCTAGGGGCGCTGGTGGCCACTGTGGGGATCTTCACGCCGTCATTTCTGTTCATTATGGTTGGGGCACCACTTTTGCTACGGTTACGTCAAAACTCCTATGTCAAAGCCTTTTTGATGGCAGTGCGCCCGGCAGTTTTAGGGGCGATCGCGGTCGCCGCAGTGCCCCTGGCGCAAACGGCGATTATTGAGCAGCCTTCGCTATGGCTGACTGAGATTGCCGGAGCGATCGCGCTGCTGTCTCTGATTGCTCTAATTCGCTTTAAAACGCCCACTTGGCAGTTGGTCTTAGTGGGAGGCGGACTGGGGCTATTGGTGGGTATGGTCACCCTCACCGGACTCAGCAGCTAGCCCTGTGTAAATCATCCCCAGCCGGGGCATCTTTATACAGTAAAGTCTTAATTGCTCTCAGGGCTGAGGGTAGGCAGCAGGCTTTGGCTGGGTTTGCTTCATCGGCATCCGGCATTCTGTAACATCTACCAATTCCTCACTATCATCGACCCATCAGTCAGCAATCTATCCATTCTGTATTAGGCAAGACAGTCATAACTATGGATTCTCAAGCGAAAGTTTTTGTCGCCGGACATAATGGTTTAGTCGGCGGAGCCATCATTCAAGCCCTCAAGCAGCAGGGCTACTCAAACTTGGTTGTGCGCTCTAGCCGTGAGCTTGATTTGCGAGAGCAGCAGGCCGTCGAAAACTTCTTTGCCGCAGAGAAACCTGATTATGTCTTTTTAGCAGCGGCTAAGGTTGGCGGCATTCAGGCGAACTATATCTATCGGGGTGAATTTTTGTACGACAACCTGATGATTGAGTCGAACATTATTCACAGTGCCTATCGCCACCAGGTGGAAAAGCTGCTCTTTTTAGGCTCATCCTGCATTTATCCCAAGTTGTGTCCCCAACCCATGCGGGAAGATTATCTGCTCACCGATGCCCTAGAGCCCACCAATGAGCCCTACGCGATCGCCAAAATTGCGGGCCTCAAGCTCTGTGAAAATTATTGTCGGCAATATGGCGTTAACTTCATTTCGGCCATGCCCACCAATCTCTATGGCGTCAACGACAACTTTGACCTGAATAATTCCCATGTCCTACCGGCGCTGATGCGCAAGTTTCACGAAGCCAAAGTCAATCAAGCGAGCACCGTCACCGTTTGGGGCACCGGGGAGCCGCTGCGAGAGTTCTTGTACGTCGATGACCTAGCGGATGCGCTAATTTATTTGATGAAAACCTACAACGATGTCGATTTTGTGAACGTCGGCACTGGTCAAGAAGTCTCGATCAAAGAGTTGGCGCTAACGATTCAAGCTGTAGTGGGCTTTGAGGGGGATCTGGTCTTTGACACCACGAAGCCCAACGGCACCCCCCGCAAGCTGCTAGACGTTTCACGCCTCAACTCGCTGGGCTGGCAAGCCCAAACCGATCTGAAAACTGGGATCGAAAAAACCTACGCCTGGTATCTGGAAAACGTGGATACCCTCAGGAGCTGATCCGATTTTCAGCTTTTACCGCCTTTGTGAGGCGCTCGCAGCTGGGAGTTGCTTGAAAAAACGCACCGTCCACCGGGGTTTGGCACTGCCAAACCCCGGTGGACGGTGCGTTTCCACAAGTGGGGATGTTATTTAAGCGCAGAGCCCATATGCGGAGGAGTTAAGGGAGTTAAACCTGCTGCCGACCTGCCCTTGTGCTCAGAAAAGTCGGCCATCAGGCTTACTCGCCTTCTTCTGGCTCTTCCTCAGCGTCTTCTGGTTCTTCGACGCCCTCTTCTTCCATCACGTCTTCTTCTCCGACGCCCTCTTCAACGCCTTCATCCACGGCTTCCGGGCCGCCACAGGCGATCGTGAGCATCGATAGGCCCAAAATGAGAGGCAATGCCATCAAACGAGTCATCTTCATGATGAATTTCCTCAAAACAGCTTCGACATAGCTTACAGTATTGTCCCAAGTGTTAAGCCTCTATCAAAAGTTAGAGATGTAGAAGAAAGTCTGTCTTTTTTATGGTTGAACTCACCGTGAAAATGCCTGTCTCTATAAGATGTAGCCATATGTCAGATTATGGATTCATAGCTTAAAAAGACTTTATTTGTTCTGCAAAAGACTCCTTATAGATTACAAAGCTTATTCTCCGTCTGGGAAAGGCGATCGCACTGTTTGAATTAAGCTCAGTATAAAAGTTTTTCTAATGTCTGGTATTAGACATTAGAGTCAGCCTGTTTGAGATTTCTAATTCCAAGTTTTTTGACTAAGTCCTTTTACTTTTCTCTGACCCTAGCGAGTGATGGAAATCTTTAAAGTTTGGTGCGATCCGTGACACCTCCTGGGAGCAATCGGACTCTTGTCTTTGCATCACTGTCCAGTTAAACAGCGGCAGACCCGCCAAAAGTGCCTGGGCCAGCCTTGTCAGCATCATTAGCTGTATTTTCTGCCAGTGCCTGGGCTCAGTGGGTCTCATATCAAATCTGCCTTGGCTATTTTGATGGCTGTTTATGGCCGTGGATGTATCAATTATTCTGCGTGATGCCCCCCAGCAGATTGCGGAGTTTTTTTATCGCCAAGGTGAATTCGGAGACCGCACAAGATGAGTACAAAGTGCGGCACGATAAAGACAGATGACATAGGGCCGTGAGGGGAAGCTATGGACGATCAGCAAACACCATCAGCCGGTTGGGGCCTAGCGATCGCTACCTTGTTGGCCATTATCGGCACGCTGGCGGTGAATACACTGTCCAATTTTTATCCCCCCGGCGGCGAGAACGTCGGCGAAATTGCCAATACAATCCTAGCCGGGGTGCTGATCACCCCGGCGAACTATGCCTTTGCGATTTGGGGACTGATTTATCTCGGGCTCATGGCCTATGGTTTTTACCAGCTTGGGCCAAAGCAGCGGCAGGATGCGAAAATTCGCCAGGTTAATCGGCTGTTGATTATCGCCTGTCTGGCTCAGATGGTCTGGATCTTTCTGTTTACGCTGAAGTTATTCTGGCTATCGATCTTGGCCATGCTGGGCATTTTGGTGCCCTTGATGCTCATCTATCTGATTTTGTATGGCAATGCTGCCGCCCCTCGCCAGCGGCGCTGGTTTGCGCGCTACCCCTTCAGCATTTACCTGGGGTGGATCGCTGTCGCCACGGTGGTGAATGTGGCGTCAGCGCTCTATGACTCCGGCTGGCGCGGCGACTACAGCAGTGTCACCTGGACAGTCGTGATGGTGCTGGTAACGGCGGCGATCGCGGCGGTGGTGATCTTCACTCGCCAAGATGTGCCGTTTACGTTGGTGTTTGTGTGGGCCTACGTCGCCATTGCGGTCCGTCACTCGACGATTCTAGCCATCTGGCTCACCGCTACCATCGCCGCGATCGGCCTGCTCGCGTTGCTCGTCTGGCAGCGATCGCGATCACGCCGCCCGCTCAAAACAGGCTGAGCTGAGCGGCGGGCGGCTCAATTTCATCCCAGGGGAGGGCGGGCAGATCGGGCACTGCGCCCTTCAACGTGTCGTAAAAGTAGCGGGCGATCGCCGGTGATTTAGCTTCGTCGGGACAGTGAATAAACAGGTAAACCGTTTTCCCCGCCGCTAACCAAGCCTGCAAATGCGGCACCCAGGCTGTCACATAGGCTTCGTTGAGATTTAAGTCCGGGTGGCTGATGTAGCGCACCAGACAAAAGTCGGCGGTTACCACCGGCTGTAGCGGCACGTTGGGCTTGCGGCGTTCTGAGGTGAACTGCGGATCGGGCAGCCCATCGGCTTGGCCGTCATACATCGTGCGGCTGTCGAGCAGTACCCGACCCACTCCCAGTTGCCGCAACCGGTCATTCAACCGATCGGCGTGAGCTTGGCGAAACCAGTCTAAATGCCGCACTTCCACGGCGATTGGGGCGGTTTGACGGGGCCACTCAGTCAAAAATTGGGTTAAGTCGCTGAACCGCTCGGGACTGTAGCTAGGCGGCAGTTGCAAAAACATGGGCCCGAGGCGGGGCCCCAATCGCTGCAGGGTGGCCAAAAAGTCCAGTGTCTGGGGCAGATGGGGCATCAGCTCCCCACTGTGGGAATACACTCGCGGTACTTTAGGACAAAAGCGAAAGGTCTCAGGTGTTTGCGCCGCCCAGCGATCGACCGTCGCCGCATCGGGAATTGAATAAAACGTTGTATTTCCTTCCACCGTGGTCAGGCGATCGCCATAGAGCCGTAAAAAGTCCGCTGGTCGGGCACCCGCCGGATAAAAGTCACCCACCCACTCCTTAAACGCCCACACCGCACAGCCGAGATAGAACATTCTGTCACCCTTCACCGTAGGAAAAGTGTAACAATCAGTAGGCGATAGCCTATTCGCGATCGCCCATGAGCTTTATTCACCTTCCCAAGTCCTGGCAGCTGTCCGAAAATCAGATCACGCCAGAATTTGCCTATTGGAACCGCCGCAAATTTATGAAGGCGATCGTCGGCATGGGCATTGGCGCTTCCGCCGTGTCGGTTGTTGGCTGTCAGCGGGCTAACGATATGGCTCCAGAACTTCAGCAAACATTGGGTCGACCCCTCAACAACGTGACGCCCAACCCCGATTTTCGCGATGCGGGGCGCGCTATTACTGAGCAGCAATATGCCAGTACTTACAACAACTTCTACGAATTTGGCGGCACCAAAAACATCTGGGCTGACGCCCAAAAACTCCCCACCGATCCGTGGACGCTAGAAGTCGGCGGGCTCGTTAAAAATCCCCAAAAATATGACCTTGACGATCTCACCAATCGCTTTCCTCTTGAAGAACGGGTCTATCGATTCCGCTGTGTAGAAGCTTGGGCGATGGTCGTGCCCTGGCTAGGTTTCCCCATGCACGCTCTGATGGCTGATGTTGAACCCACTAGCGACGCCAAGTACGTCAGCTTCGCCTCGTTTTATGATCCTGAAATTACCCCGGGCCCGGCTTGGGGCTTTGCCCAAAATCTGCCCTGGCCCTATGTCGAAGCGCTGACGATCGCTGAAATGGCGAACGAACTCGCCTTCTTTGCGGTCGGTATCTACGGTCGCACCCTGCCCAAGCAACATGGCGCGCCGATTCGCATGGTGACGCCGTGGAAGTATGGCTTTAAGAGCGGCAAATCGATCGTCAAAATTGAATTCTTGAAAGAGCGACCTGCTACCTACTGGAACACCCTTTCTCCGAACGAATATGGCTTTGAGGCCAACGTGAATCCTGAGGTACCCCATCCCCGCTGGTCTCAGCTGACGGAAAAAATAGTCGGCACCAACACGAATCCCTTTGACTGGGAAAAGCAGCCCACGATCATCTACAACGGCTACGGCGAGTATGTAGCTGGTCTTTATGCCTAAGGGATTGGCGCGAAGATAGCGTCTCGTTGGGAGATGTGGAGGGTATAGGGTAGGGGGTGGAGGGTTGGTAATTTGGTGGGTTGAGGGCAGGCTAGGAAGCCTACCCAACGAGGTATCGATCGCGCTCAGCCGTATTGAAACTCGAGATCGCCTCGCCCTTACCCACTCAGACATACCCTTGCTGCTACCCTCCCAACGCCTCTTGTTTGATGGCCATCCTGGCCGTTCCTTTACCCGGACAGCAGTCACCGGGCGAGAACAAACTAAATAAGCGATATTGGCTGATGGGGCATCGCCACAGGTGCGAAACCTTGACCACAGTGTCGCGTCTTTGATCACAATAGAGGCATCCTTCAGGGTTCACCTCTAGCTTTAACGGAGTCATCTCATGGCATCAGGTTCGGAGATTGAGCAGTTGCTCCAAGCGTTGAAAGATTGGCAAAAAGCGGTCAATCAGCTCACCAAAAAAAAGATGCCCCTCTCTGCCGCCGAAGCTCAGCTCGCACAAGCTCAACAAACTGTGCTGGCGCATCTGGCTGATGAGGCGATCGCGGATAAGCTCGATAAGCTGATTTATCAGGCGATCGCCAACGATCCGTCAGCTGAGACCGTGCGCGAAACTTTGATCAAAGATGGTGCGTCTTTGATCACCATAGAACTGAAAACCGTCCATCCCCTATCCGTCAGTCAGCATGACCTAGAGCAACTGATCGAGCAGTTTCTCACGACGCCCGACCACGATAAACCGCTGACCAGTAGCGATGAGGTCCAGTCGGCTTTTCGGCAATTAAGTGAGACTATTGCTCAGGCTTATCCGGCCACGCAACCGCTCAGCCGCAAGCCGAAAAAGCGCCGCCGTCGAGATCTCGCCATGGGCACGTTGCAAACAGCTTTGGGTGTGGGGCTGCTCGCTGGCAACACCCAAATGGAGCCCACCGTCGCGGGGGCTTCTTATATCTTGGGGGGCAATGCTCTGTTGGCGGCAATTGCCAACCTGATCGGGCGATTGCCCACGACCCAGGTTTCGGTTGATTAATGGTCGTCTTTAGGCTGGCGGGGATTGGTCACTACCAGCTCAAATATCCAGCCGGGCAGTTCCTTGATTTTCTCAGCCATCCGCCGCAAGTCTTCAAAGCCGTTGAGGGACAAACTTTCCCGCGTTCTCACTTCGACTGCAATGATCTGATCAGCCCCTCTGGCAATAATGTCGAGCGGACATTTTGAAAGCCCCTCAGGTAGCTCTGTGGCCTCGGGGTAGACCGTTACCTCGTAACCTTCGTTGCGATATTCACGCGCGAGCCTGAGTACCCGCCGATGTTCCAAGCTGGATTGATGATTGCGATAACTCATAGAAGCGATCCGCAAGACCTCATTACCCTAAATCAGCTGGATCCGGAGCATGTTCTATCCTAACATGCACAGATTCTACTCCCTTAATAAAGCCTTCGGCTAACAGTGGCGACATGCCTTTGACCCGAAAGGAGCCGTTCAAATTTTTGCGACGGCTCACGACATCGGTCACCTGATAGTCATGCTGATATACGACGCTGATCAACGCGGTGCGCACCGGTTTAATAATGTTGTCGCTGTCGGGCACGCTGTCTTCGTTGCCGCTACGAGTCTCGAAATAATAGGTCAGCCGAATCCGGACAAACTCATCACAGGGGCGATCGCTCTCCCACGACTGACTGGCCACCTGACGAACTCGCTTGACCCATGCCTGCAGCTTAGATTTGTCTTTGGTTTGGTTGGAAACTGGCCGACCGGGAAGGATGAATTCGCAAGGAAGCACAGGATTGACCGGGGATACACCAACGCATCTAAGCCATCGACAGCTGGAGGACAAATGCACCATCAAAGCGACAGCGAGGCTTTTCTATAGTAAATCTGTCCTGGTTTATTACTCGATGACGTTGCTGGCCCTTAAAAGGTGTCGCATCGCTCGCGACTCAAGTTTTATGAAAGTGCCCTGCCGATTGTCCAATCAGCGTCAACGCTGGCGGTAGTGGATGGTTGCCTGACCATGATTTGGGGAGCTATAGCAGAAGTCGGAATGAAGAAGTCGGAATGCAGAATAAAAAGCTGATCTGATGGTGATTTCAGGCATTGGGGATGACCTGATCAAACTGCGGCTTGCTATGCTATTGCCCTGCTCTAGATGACACTGAACAGAGATAGAGCACTGGAAAGAGCGGATCGAACCGTGATCCTATAGGGTGCATTATCCGCTAATGCCCCAAACCTTTGAGACACGATCTCGCCGTCTCAACTTCACCAGGTAGGGCCAGTGATTAAGGTTCAGAACCGTACATCGCCTAAATAATAGACCTCTTGCACGGATAAAATAAGGCCCCCTTCCGTCCCCCAAAATTTGGGGAAACTGTTCTTGCTGATGCTGCCTTGCTCTATATAGAGGCTCGAAAGTCCCCCAGAATTGGGGGATTTAGGGGGCATCAGAGTTGATGCAAGAGGTCTAATGGCTTGTCCTAGCGATCGCTGCTCACCCATGCAAACAGTTCGCTCAGGGTGATTCATACACTGCGGCACGCTCGGTTATGAACCGGACAAGCGTTGCCCACCTGTCATGAGGGCGACACCGATTTCAGACAAGACAATGGCAGCTGATAACTGTTTATCCATTGCTGCCATTGCCTGAACACAGCGTTCACTATCCGTTGACCTCAGGTACAGCGGGGTTAAACGACGGATAGCTCAACGATGCCCGCGATCGCCATCGCAAATAGAACAGCGAAAAGATAGCGAGGCACGCCGCCATTGCCGCCATAGCTGGCATTGTCGGCACGGCGCTGAAAAAAGGCATACCAGTTGGGCGCACCTATGATGAGAAAGATAATTCCCAAAACGCTCAGCTTAGAGGAACGGGGCTGACCGAAATCGGGATTCAGTTGGTTAGTTGTCATCACGTATATCCAAACTCAATTGACTCGGTAAAGAATTGAGGTAACAGGGAATCGTTGACGGTTGAGCGCGTGCTGATTAGCCAGTACGATTCTGGAGATGGTGGGCGATCGCAGGAACCTGCTGTATTCGCCGAGATTCAGAGGTACTGAAACAAAGTGCCTGCAAACCTGCCTTAGACCGTTAACAGCACATTAAATCCCGTTACCTCAATTGTGTAACACTTTATTAAGTATACGGGACTTTGACGTGGGAAATCTCACCTAAGCTGAATTTTATTTCGCTACAAATAAAAATTAAGTGCAAACACTCATCTTTGGTTTGAGTGCTGTCTGTATCTCATTATCCTGGTAAATTCACGCTCACAGTTGATCGAGCCCAACCGGCAGAGCGCTCCCAAACCCGGTCAGGCAGATGCGATAGTGAGGAAATGCCTGTTTGATCGGGCCATGATTCAAATAGGGGAGCCTGTTGTCTTTGTTTGCGGCTATTACGACCACTCCGGCAGGGGCGCGATCGCTGATGCCCATTTGCGCGGCCTTGCCCGCGACGCTCTGGGTGCCTCAATCCGTGGCCACGACCCTGAAACCGACTGCCGACATCACCATAGAGGTTTACTCAGGGTCGCTACAGAATACGATCGCAGCCCTATGGAGTGGGCAAACTGGTCTGATCTTTTGCCTGGCGACCGGGGCAGTCGTGCGGCTGATCGCGCCTTTGCTGCAAGATAAGCAGACTGATCCCGCTGTGGTCGTCTTAGATGAAGCGGGCGAATTTGCCATCAGCCTCTGTGGCGGCCATCAGGGTGGCGGCGATCGCCTGACTCAGCGCATCAGTCATCTATTAAATGCCCAAGCCGTGATTACTGGCTCCGCCCATCATTTGCACCTGCCGGGGATCGATCTGTTGGGGCAGCCCTTTGGCTGGACAAAGGGGAGCGGCGACTGGACACGGGTGGCCAGTGCGATCGCCCGACGAGCACCGGTGCAGGTCATTCAAGAAGCCGGTTCAGAAGTTTGGCAGCAGCACTTACCGGCCGATCATCCCTTTCACTTCGGCTGGCCAGAGGTGCCGCCCCTGTCGCCCGAGCCGTCTCCAGCGCCCGAGGCTCGTGTGTGGATTAGTCCGATCCAGCGGCAGTTTGCGCCCGAGGCCGAGTTGCCGAAAGTGCAATGGCATCCGCGCGTGCTGTGGGTGGGCATCGGCTGCGAGCGCGGCACCGCTCAAACGTTGATCGCTCAGGCGATCACCACCGCCTGCCAAACCCATCATCTAGCTCAGGCGGCGATCGCGGGGATCGCCACGATTGATCTCAAAGCTGACGAGGTGGGACTAGTGCAGCTTTGCCAGGAACGACAGTGGCCGCTGCAGGGCTTCACCGCTGCAGCGGTGAGCAAAATTGCCGTGCCTCATCCTTCCGCAGTGGTGGAAAAAGCCGTCGGTACTCCCAGCGTGGCCGAGGCGGCGGCGCTGCTCGCTGCCCGGCAACATTCTGAGACTGAAGCGATCCCCCAACTCAGCGTTACCAAGCAGGTCTTTCGTCAAGCTGAACAACCGGGGGCTGTGACTGTGGCGATCGCCCAGGCTCAGCAGGAATATACGGGACGGATCGGTCATCTGGCGCTGGTGGGCACCGGCCCCGGCAGCCTGGATCAAATCACCCCAGCGGCGAAGGCGGCGATCACTCAGGCCGACGCCGTGATTGGCTACCGCCTCTATATTGATCTGATTCGTCCCCTCTTGCGACCGGGACAAATCGTCGAGCCCTGGCCGATTACGCAGGAACAGCAGCGGGCCGAGCGGGCGATCGCCCTGGCGAACTGGGGGCTCAACGTCGCCGTCATCTCTTCTGGCGACTGCGGCATCTATGCCATGGCCGGTTTGGTATTTGAGACGTTGCGGGCGCAAGGCTGGGACGGTCAAACCCCGACCATCGAGACCCTCCCCGGCATTTCGGCGCTGCAGTCAGCGGCGGCTCGGGTCGGTGCGCCGCTGATGCATGATTTTTGTGCCATTAGCCTGAGCGATCTGCTCACCCCTTGGCCGGTGATTGAAAAGCGCCTGCGGGCCGCTGCCGAAGCCGACTTTGTCATGGCCCTCTACAACCCCAAATCGCAGAAACGGACAGAACAGATCGAGATCGCCCAGCAGATTTTGACCCAACATCGTTCACCCGATACTCCGGTCGCGATCGTGCAGTCGGCCTACCGCCCGGACGAAAAAATTGTTCTGACGGATGTGGCTCACATGCTCGAACCGGTGATCGACATGCTGACCACTGTGATCATTGGCAACCGCAGTACTCAGCTGTATGCCGGTAAGTTGATTACCCCTCGGGGCTATATGACCCAGCGGGCGAATGAGGCAGCAGGGGCAGAGCCCCCAAATTGAAAGATCACGCTGATAACTGTCACTCCCCTGCCCGAGCTGGGAAATCTACGGAGGAATGGCTTTCTCAGAAAATCGTTATCTGAACGCCGCACTTATGGCTTCCCCTGAGATTTCTAACGATATTGTCTGGCCGCAAATTTCGGTTATTGTGCCGATTTACAACGGCGCAGCCGATCTGCCTGACCTCGGTAGCTGTTTATGTAGCCAGACGTATCCCCGCGATCGCGTCGAGTATCTGCTGGTTGACAACAACAGCACCGACGACACGGCAGCGCAGCTACAGCAGCTACAGGCCACCGGGCAAGCGTTAGGTCTGCAAATCCAGCCGCTGTCTGAGCCCCATATTCAAAGCTCCTATGCCGCTCGTAACCAAGGCATTCGAGCCGCGACCGGCGAAATTCTGGTATTCACAGATGCCGACTGCCGCCCCCATGCTGACTGGCTCGTCAAACTGATCGCCCCCTTTCAAGATGCTGAGGTCGGTCTGGTGATTGGTGAAATCGCCGCTTTGGCCGGTCATAGTCTGTTGGAAAGCTACGCCGAGTACCGGGAGACGCTCACCCAGCGCTACACCTATGCCCACCCTTTCTATCCCTACGGGCAAACGGCTAACTTAGCCATCCGTCAGGCCGCTTTTGCTCAAGCGGGTCTGTTTCGCCCCTACCTCACCACTGGTGGCGACGCTGACATCTGTTGGCGTGTCCAGATGGCCACCGATTGGCAAGTCTTCTTTGCTCAAGATGCTCTGGTGCGCCATCGCCACCGCTCGACCTTGAAGGATCTCGCCAGTCAGTGGCGGCGGAACGGGCGCTCTAACTGTTATTTGCACGAACTGCATGGCGTTGACCTTGGCCCCACTATGCCTCCCAAAGAGGTGGTTCGCCGCCTGGGTCGCTGGCTGGTCAAAGATATTGCTAAATCAACCTGGCAAATCATGCGCCGCCGCGCTCCGGCCGTGGCCCTCATCAGTGGGCCGTTAGACCTGTATTGTGCGAAATCGCGGGCGATCGGCCAGCGCCAGGCCCAATTACCTGAGGCGGCGCGACAAATTGACTGGTTAGACCAGCCGCTCTCTGAAGCGAACACTGTGCCTCCCCCACCATCGGTCACAACTTAGGGCGATTTTCTACCGGCGATTTCTGTCAGCGCAAAGCCACACATCAGGAAAATTAGAGCAGAGCGGTTCGCTGCCTCATCCATATCAGTCTCCAACGCCGGGTCTGGATTGACAACTCACGTTAAAAACAGTCATCCTACAGTCATCAACCACAATCCTGGCACGGAGCAGCCTCTACACCTCCTATCTGAAGGAGTTTTTATCATCTTGAACTCGTACTTTTAAGAGTGATTAGGGCATACTTGATTAACGACTTAATAAACGTTTCTTAATCATAAAAGTACGATACAAAATCCATGCTTTCTAAACCCATTAAACGCTTTCTTTGTTTGGGTGTTTTGGGTCTGGCAGTCAGCTGTAGCAGCGGCAATAGCACTGCAACCACCCCCAGCGAGGAGACCACCAACGAAGCCGAGTTAACCGCTGACCAAGTGCTCGTGATTGGGGATATCTCAAACAGCCCCGCTGAAAAAATCGCCCTCTATCAGCCCTTCGCTGATTATTTAGAAAGCCGTCTGAGCGACGGTGGCATTGAACGAGCGATCGTTAAGATTGCCCCTGATTTAGACACGATGCAAGCTTGGTTAGCAGAGGGTGAAGTCGATCTCTACTTCGATAGCCCTTATCCGGTCATGATAATGAGCACCCGTACCGAGTCAAAACCGCTGGTGCGCCGCTGGAAAGGAGGCATCGCTGAATATCACAGTCTGATCTTTACCCTGAACGAGAGCGATATTCAAACGACCGCAGATCTGGCAGGCACCCAAATCGCTCTGGAAAGCGACTTTTCGACATCTGGGTATATGCTGCCATTGGCTTACTTGCAGGCCGCTGGACTCCGTCTGGTTGAGCAATCTACCGCCACCGATCGCCTTCAAGCTAATGAGGTTGGCTTTGTCTTCAGCGACGATGAGAGCAATACCGTTGAATTGGTGCTCAGTGGGGCAGTCGATGCTGGAGCTTTAGATAACGGCACCTTTGCTGAGTTACCGGAGGAGGTGCGATCGGCAGTGAGAATTGTGCTAAAGACTGACCCCGTCGCCCGACATATTGTCTTGGTCAGCGCCCAAACACCGGCTGAGCAAAGTGACGCGATTAAAGATGTTTTGCTGTCTATGGATACCTCATCAGAAGGGCAAGCGACCTTAGAAAGTTTTGAAAATACAGCAAAATTCGACGAGTTTCCAGTCGAACAATCCATCGAACGCCTTGAGGAACTCTATAATCAGACTCTCGAATAAATGTGGAAGCTCCGTCGTTCTCAGCGTCCAGCTGGCTCGCTCGTCAATAAACTGACAACCGCCATGAGTTGCCTAGCCGTTGCGGCGGTCTTGGTGGTCAGTGGGTTCTCGCTCGTGCGTGAGCGGGCTAACTTTCGTAAAGAATTGGAACAACAAGCAAAATTGCTGCTTGACACTTTATCGGTGGCTAGCAGAGATGCTCTGTACTTCAACCAGTTTGAAAACGCCAGTCAGATTGTCAATAATTTGGGTCGAGACTTTCAGAACGAGCAGTCTATTGTCATGGCTCGTCTCTACCAGACAGATGGACGAATCCTGGCAGATGCTTTTGCGGAAGATCAGCAAACTTTCAATCTGGAATCCGATCCCTTCGGTCAGGCTCTTTTGGCGGATGATGCGCTCATTACAGACTGGGAGTCGCAGCGCCTGATTGTCGGTAAGTCGATTATTATCGGCGATGAAACGGTTGGGGCTATGAGTGTGGGGCTGTCTACCCGACCACTGCAAATCAAGCTCCAGAAAACGCTGTTAGAAGGACTGCTCGCCGCGCTCTTAGCCGCCATCGGTAGCTTCTTGCTGGCCCGATTTATCAGTCGCTCTATCACAAAGCCCTTACAGCAACTCACCACGGCAACTCAACAAATCACTGCTGGAGAATGGGGGCAGGCGATCGCCCTCGATACCAATGACGAGCTGACAACGCTGGCAAATGCCTTTAACCAGATGCAAGGGCAACTCCACGAGTTGGTGGCATCCTTACAACAGCAAACCCAGGAATTAGAACAAAGTCGAGGCCTAGCCCAATCTCGAGCCACCGAGCTAGAGCAGACGCTGCAAGAATTGCATCAAACGCAAGAGCAGCTGATTCAACAAGAAAAGATGTCGAGCTTGGGGCAAATGATCGCCGGGATTGCCCACGAAATAAACAATCCAGTCACCTTCATTCACGGCAATTTAGAACCCGCTAATGCCTATATCGAAGACCTCCTCTCTTTGATCGATCTGTATCAAAAAAGCTATCCTGAGCCGTCGCGCGAAATTGTGGCTGAGCATCAAGCCATTGATCTGCCTTTCATCAAAAAAGACATCGTTAAAATCCTGTTTTCGATGCGCATCGGGGCCGAGCGGATTGCGGGCATCGTGAAATCACTGCGCACCTTTTCACGTTTGGATGAATCGCTGTGTAAGGCCGTCAACTTACACGATTGCCTAGACAGCACATTGATGATTTTGGCCCATCGCCTTAAAGCGACGGATCGTCGTCCAGAGATTGAAGTCATCAAGAGCTACAGCGAGCTGCCGCTCATTGAATGCTATGCAGGGCAGCTTAATCAGGTCTTTATGAATGTCTTGACGAACGCGATCGAGGCCCTAGAAGACAAAGCTGCTGACATGAATCGCGAAGTGCTAAAGGAAATCCCTTTACAGATCCGCATTTACACCAAAATGCCCGCGCCCCATCAAGTCTTGGTTCAGATTGGGGATAACGCCGGGGGGATTCCGGTGGCGGTGCAATCAAAAATTTTCGATCCGTTTTATACCACGAAGCCGGTGGGTAAAGGCACCGGCCTGGGATTATCGATCAGTTATAAAATCATCACGAATTTACATGGTGGGCAGTTCACCTGCCAATCGATGCCAGGGCAGGGCACCGACTTTTTTATCCAAATTCCTATTCACCAAGCAGCCAATACCTGAGTTGATTGAGCTGGTCTAATAGAGCTTTGGCCCGATTGCTTAGGACACCTGGTCAGGCGATCGGACTCAGCACATGAGCAATCAGTTTCGCAGTTTCGTCTTGATCGGACTGATGGGCTGCGAAAGTCCTGAAGTTCTCGACGGAGACTATTTCCCGAACAGGATCTAGGACGGACTGGGAGAAGGCTTCAGGCGGCGCAGGACAGAAAACAGGGCCGGTCGAATCGCTGGAGGAAAAATGGCGATCAGCTGACCAATTTTGGCCTTCTGCGCAGAATGGGCTTTGCCCTGTTGTAAGAGAGCCTTCCCAGCTTGGGTGTCGCCTGCTTCAATTAGCCGCAGCCCTAGTAATAGCTGGGTTTCGTGCAGCCGCTGCTGACGAATTTTTTCTAACTTAGGATCGACAAAATCGTACAAATTGAGATATTGAATTTTGTCCCTCAGGTAGGGAATGGCGCGCCCGATGCCCTGCTGTTCCGGGTGAAAGCGGTATTCCATCAGCCGCTCGGGCAGATAGTAAGCCTGCTTGCCCGCCACGGCTAGGCGCACCAGCAGGTCGTTGTCTTCACAGTTTTGCAAATTGGGTCGCATGTAGCTGACTTCATCCAGCACCCGCTTGCGAAACAGCGTTGCCCCAATTTGCAGGCTTTGCTGATCAAACACGCGTGCCGTCAGATCGGCAATGGGGCCTGCCGGTAGCGTCGTGCGGCCCCATTGGGCGGAGTTGGTTGCCGTCAGTTCGGGTTCACGTTGGCTGTCGCTGTTGATTACCCAGTGGGCAGTGCTGACAAAATCGATCGCGGGGTGCTGATCGAGAATCGCGGTGGTTTCTCGTAAAAAATCAGGGGTAAGGCGATCGTCGTCATCGAATTTGATGAAGTATTCGCCTTGGGCCGCTTCAAAGCCCGAAATCATATTGTTGCTTTTGCCAATGTTTTGCGGATGACGCACGTAGCGCAGGCGTGGGTCTGGCAGGCTTGCCATCAACTCGGGGGTGTCATCTTGGGAGCCGTCGTCACACACGATGATCTCAAAATCACCATAGTCCTGCGCTAACACGCTGGCGATCGCCTCAGCCAGAAATTCTGACCGATTATAGGTGGGGATACAAACGCTAACCTTGACCATGGATGACCTTATCGCGTTGAGACTGAAAACTACTGGGGTCAACGGCTCCGTCAGGCAACCGACTGGGCCGGACTAGAAAAGGTTGCCTGCCCTACTGTAAATTGCCCATCCGGTTGGCGGGAATCCACAGCAGGTGTCAGTAATTTTTCGGGGCAGACTTCATATCAGCAAGGTGAGGCGGGCATACTAGCTCAGCTTTGGTACACCCATGAGCACTGGCGGCGATCGCCTTTGCCCAGTACCGTTTGTCCCGCGCCGAGACGCTGTCACCCTGCTGCCCATGAAAATTTTAATGCTGTCGGCCACGTTTCCTTTTCCCCCCACGCGTGGGGGCACTCAGGTGCGCACGTTCAATCTGCTGAAGGGATTGGCGGGGCACGAGGTCACCCTGGCCACACAAACTGATGACACGGTCACCTCCGATGAGATTGCCGGTCTCAGAGCCGCAGTGAGTGATCTGCAGGTGTTTCCGAAACCGCCGTCTCCGAGTTCTGGCAGCGTGATAGGCAAGGCGGCGCGGTTCGGCCAGTTTCTCATCGGGGGCACACCTTCGAGCGTCACGGCCAACTTTTCAGCGGCGATGCAGGCTTGGGCCGAAGCCGCTGTGACTGACCAAACCTTTGATGCCCTCACCTGTGAGCACAGCGTCAACGAGCGCTATGTGTCGGCCCGGCTGCAAGCGGCGGTGCCGAAGCGCATCGTGAACATTCACAGCTCGGTGTATGGCACCTGCAAGCAGCAGCTCGCCTCGGGCACTGCCGAAAAACCTGGGCGAGATCGCCTCAACTTGTCCTTGCTGAAGCGTTATGAGCAGCAATACTGCCAGAAGTTTACCGATCTGGTGGTGACCACGCCAGAAGATGCGGCGCAAATGCAGGAGCTATGCCCACAGCGGCCAGTGCATGTGGTGACTAACGGCGTTGATCTCGACTTGTTTCCCGAGCGCCCGCGCGATCCGGGGGGATATCATCTAGTGTTTATCGGCGCGATGGATAATCTGCCCAACATCGACGCGGCTACCTTTTTAGCCCAAGAAATTTTTCCACGGGTGCGCCAACAATATCCTGCGGCCAAACTCTCGCTGGTGGGATCACGTCCGACGGCGGAAGTGATGGCCTTGAAGGCGTTGCCGGGCGTGAGTGTGACCGGGCGCGTCCCTTCTATGGTGGACTATTTGCACCAGGCGACGGTGAGCGTGATTCCCATGCGGGCGGGCTATGGCATCAAAAACAAAACGTTGGAAGCGATGGCGGCAGGCATTCCGGTTGTGGCCAGCGATCGCGGCTTAGAAGGGCTGTCGGTGGATGGGGCCAACGTGCCCCAGCGAGCATTGCGAGCTAATGATATCGAGACTTACGTCGCCGCTATTGTTCAACTTTTTGAAAATCTTGATCTCCGAGCGACCCTATCGCACAACGCTCGCACTATGATTGAGGCGGATTATACCTGGAAACAAGCTGGGCACACCTATAGCCAGATCTTGTCTGCTCGCTAGCGCTTGCCATGCCGATGCCCCCGTCTCGCTCCCCTGAAGATTCCTTAGCTGCCG
>JBHJJI010000263.1:0-8031 GCA_050042805.1 Leptolyngbyaceae cyanobacterium | reverse complement strand
CAGTTCGGGACGGCTCGCGGAGTCAGAGCTCGCCCAGCTCAAAACCACTGAGGGCGTGACGACGAAGGCAGCAGCCGATGAGTTCACGGTGGTGGCTTACAACATCGGTTATCTGTCGGGGTTGACCAATAACCAAGCCGTCGCCCGCGACGAGTTGCTGTATCGCCAAAATCTAGAGACCGCGATCGCAGCTCTACAAACCGTTAACCCCGACATCGTGGCTCTGCAGGAAATTGATCTGGATTCGCGGCGATCGTTTCGCGTCAATCAGGTAGACGCGCTGGCGACGGCCCTGGCTTTCCCCCAACAGGCGATCGCCATTAATTGGGATAAGCGGTATGTGCCCTTTCCCTATTGGCCGCCCACCGCCCATTTTGGTGAAATTTTGTCGGGGCAGGCGATTTTGAGTCAGTTTCCTCTGACGACTCACGAGCGGCTCGTGCTTGATCGCGTGCCGGGCAATCCATTTTATTACAACGCGCTGTATTTGGATCGCCTGGCTCAGGTGGCAACCGTGCAAATTGGTGAGCGATCGCTAGTTGTCATTAACCTGCACCTCGAAGCTTTTGACGCCCCCACGCGCCAACGACAAACTGAGTTTGTGCTGCAGCTGGCAGAAACCTATGGACAACAGCAGCCGGTCTTGCTGCTGGGCGACTTCAACAGCGCAGTCAATCGTGAGGCTGAAGGCGAGCCGCGATCGATCACCACAGTGCTCGACTCTTCCACGATTGCCGCTGCCGTGTCGCCCGATCAGCTAGCGCAGCCTGAGCAGTTCACTTTTCCCTCTGACGAACCGCAACACAAGCTGGACTACGTGTTTTACACCCCCGACAGTTTGGAAGTGCTGGATGTGCAGGTGCTCACCGCCGCCGCCCAGGCGTCTGACCATTTGCCGGTCGTCGTTCGGCTGCGATTCCGATGAGCCACTGTTTGAATCCTGACTGCGCCCAGCCCCAAAATCCCGGCGATCATCGCTTTTGCCAACGCTGTGGCTGGCCGTTGCGGCTGGGCGATCGCTACGAAGCGGTCTTGCTACTCAGGGGCGGCCAAAACAGCCGCACTTTTGTGGGCCGCGATCGCACCACGCTGGTGCAGCCCCAATGTTTGCTCAAGCAGTTTACCCCCGCTGGTGAAACGCGACTAGAACGGGAAGCCGCTGCCGAACGATGGCGACGCGATGTGGGGCATTTAGCTACCGCTAGCCAGCATCCCCAGATTCCCGATGTGGCAGCCTATTTTGAGCGCGATCGCCACCAGTTTCTCGTGCAGCAATTTCTGACCGGCCCGCATTTGGATCAGATCCTGCAGGAAAAACTGGGGCCGTTTGACAGTAATGAAGTTTGGTCCTTTTTGCGGGATGTGCTGCCGATTCTGCATCATCTGCACCAAAATCGCATCATTCACCGCGACATCAAACCGACCAACTTTCGTCGTCCGCCCGGTCAACCCCATTGGTGGCTGGTCGATTTGGGGGCGATCAAACCGTTAACTGCCACCCGCCTAGCGCAACCCGGCACCGTCGTCGGCAGTGCTGACTATGCCGCGCCTGAGCAGTTGCGCGGTGAGGCCACTGTGGCCAGCGATCTCTACAGCTTGGGGGTGGTGTGTCTACATTTGCTGACAGGGCTGCAGCCCTTTGATTTGTTTGACAGCGGCCAGGGGGGCTGGCGCTGGCGCAGCATCGTGCCCGATGTGTCCCCTAGCCTCGCCGCGATTCTTGACCGCATGGTGCAGCCCACCCTACGCGATCGCCTGGCGGATGTGGCTACAGCCATGGTGCAGGTCGGTTTGGATCCCCCCCTAATGGCGTCGCCCTTAGGCGCCAAACCCGTTGTCCACAAGTGGCGAGTGGAACAAACGGTGGATCTGGCCATGCCTATATTGGCGGCGGTGTCGCTGCCCGATCACCTCTTGCTGCTGACGGCAGCGGGCACGGTCGTCGGGCGATCGCTGCACACCCTGGCGGAGTCCTTTCCCGCGCTATCGCTCTCATCGCCTCAGGCGACGGTGATCGCGGCGCATCCCCAGGATTGTGCCTTCGTCGTGGGGACGGCTCGTGGTGAGTTAGAGCGGTGGCAATGGCAAGCAGAGAGTTGGCAGGGACAATCGGTAGGGGCGATCGCCCACGGCATTACCCAGCTGATGTTTGTCGCCGAGGGGCAGCAGCTCCTCATCGCCGATGACCACGGTTATCTCTACTGCTGGGATGGTCAGACGCATCAAATCGTCGCCACCTGGCCGGCCCACGCCAGCAAAATCACCAGCCTTGCCCTGAACCACAGCGGCACCGTGCTCGCCAGCGGCGACGACCAGGGACAAGTTGCCCTGTGGCAGTGGCCCACGATGAGGCTGCTGAGAAAGCTTAGCCGTCAACCAGGAGCCATTAACACCCTAGCCTGGCAGGCCGATGATCAGACGCTCATCACCGCTAGCTGGGATGTCACGGAGCGCTGGCGCTGTCCCCAACCAGGACGCGGGTCCCAGGTCGCCACAGCACAGGGCTTCTATTTGCCGGTGCGATCTCTTTTGCCCCACCCTACTCAACCTGATCTCATCACTGGTAGCCAAGATGGGCAACTGCAATATTGGCAAGCTAGTGACGCCCCAACGTCACCGTTAGCGAAGGTGAGGGCAGCGGCGATCGCTCCCGCCCCCCTCATCGCTCTGAGCCCTCAAACCGGGAAACTCCAATCCGGCTTCAGCTTAATTAGCATCACAGCCTCTGGTCAGATCGCACAGTGGAGATCGCCCAACGGGCAGTTATGAATGCAGTAGAGGGTGGAGCGTGGAGGGTAGGGGGTAGAGAGTGGCAGGTACCGCATGGTTTTGGGAACTGATTTATACAGCAGAAGTCGGAATGAAGAAGTCGGAAGTCAGAATTAGAAGGCTTATCTGATGGTGATTTCAGGCATTCGAGGTGACCTGATCAAACTGCGGCTTGTTATACCAGTTCTCTTACAAAGCGCGACAGATATTTGAGGTCGAGGGTCACCGAGTGGAGGGTCGAGAGGAGTCCCTGTAGTCGTGATTGGCAGAATCGGTATTAGTCCCGCTTCTTCAAGGCAGCGCGGCCAATTTGCCCCCAACTCCCCGGCCCTCCCACTCCCCAATCCCCCCTCGCACTCCCTACCCTCCACCCTCTACTCCTGTGCCCACCAGCACCCCAACTCCCCACAAACATCAAGCAGCAGTATCATCTGGCTTGCCGCCCCAAGAAGATTCTCTGCGTAGGTAAGAATTGTGTCATGATGAACCCTGAAAAGACGGACACGACAGCGTTAGCGAACAATCGCCGCAGCGTCGTCTAGGCAGGGGCTAAATGGGTCGATCGCGCTACCTAAAGAAGTTAGGTGATCGACCCGAGCGGATACATCAAAGGTAGGCAGCAAGATGGCAAATGAGGAGCAGCTTGCGAAACTCCGCGCAGGCATCGATAGCTGGAATCAGTGGCGTCAAGAGTCCCAGGGAGAAGCGATCGACTTGAGCCGGGCCAACTTGAGCAACGCTGTGCTCAACGGGGCCAGTCTGAGCGGTGCTGACCTGTCTCGCATCAACTTTATTGGGGCCTCACTCTCGGGCGCTGACCTCTCTCAGGCTGATCTCTCCCGCGCTGATTTGAGTGGGGCCGACGTCAACAAAGCCAATTTAACCGGGGCCACCCTCACAGGAGCTAATTTATTAGGCGCTGATCTGGCTGAAACGATTCTCAGTCAGGCAGTGATGGCGGGCGTCAACCTCAATCGCTCTGACCTCTCCAACGTGAACTTAAGTGAGTGCAATCTCAGCAAGGCCAGCTTAATTGGCGTTGAGATGAGCCGGGCCAACCTCACGGCAGCCAACCTCAGTGAGGCCAACCTCAAGCGAGCTGAGCTCCAGCGCACCAAGCTGATCAAGGCCGATCTATCAGGAGCCAATTTGGCCGATGCGCGTCTATTAAATGCAGACTTAAATGAGGCACAACTCAAAGAGGCGAATTTGAAGGGCGCTCGTCTCAACCGGGCCAACTTGGCCAAGGCCAACTTTCAAGCGGCCAACTTGTCGGATGCCAACTTGTTGGGTGCAAATCTGACAGCAGCCACACTGACGGCGGCGAATTTAAGCAACGTCAACTTGAGTGGGGCTGATCTGACCTTAGCAACGTTGCAGGATGCGGACTTAGAGGGCGCTGTGCTAGAAGGGGCCACCCTCAACCAAACAGTGATGCCCGACGGCACTGTGCGCACTGAAGCATGATTGGGTTGGCGATTCACACCAGTAGCCCGGAATTGGGGTTGGCACTACTTGAGTTAGCGCCAGAGAGCGCTGCTAGCACTATGAAATCGCAGGTTTGGCCGCTGGGTCGCGACCTGACGGCCTACCTACACACTTGCCTGCAGACGTTTATGGGCCCCCATGCTTGGTCTGAGCTGGCTTACATCGCTGTGGCAAAAGGGCCAGGCGGATTCACTGGCACGCGCATTGGCGTTGTGGTGGCGCGAACCTTAGCCCAGCAGTTGGCTATTCCCCTATTCGGTATCTCCAGCTTAGATGCGATCGCCCAGCATCATTTTTCAATTCCCGGTTCGGGTGCCGACCAGCCCACCCAGACTGCCGTGGCCCTGCGAGCACAGCGGGGCGAAATGTTTGGCGCGGTTTATCAACGTCACGAGTCGGATTTGCAGGTGGTGCAGCCCGAAGCGCTATATGCCCAAACCGAGTGGGAGTCTAAACTGGCGGCCTGGCCGACTCGGCATCACCTGATTCAGGCCGAGGGAGGCCAGGCCGCCGCCGTCACGGGTGTTTTATCACTCGCCCAGGCTCGGTGGTTGGTGGGCGATCGCCCCCATTGGCAAACGGTGTTGCCCTTTTATGGTCAACATCCAGTGCGGTGATGGCTGTTCGTCAAGCCGCTGTGGCGTGAACCTTGGGCAACCCTCGGCCATAGGCCTGGGTTTGCTGCAGCTGATGCATATGCTCAAACAACTTCCAACAATAGGGTTCTGGCAGTCCGCAGGTGTAAGCCCCGCGCAGCACCACGCTGAAATACCAGTCGTTGGGCGCAATCTCTTGGTTGAGCTTCTCTTGCACGGTGTAGGTGCGAATGTTGGGATAAACGCGTCCGGCGCAGTTAACTGTGACCGCTTCGTGGTGATACCCAATCTCGCGTGCATCAAGGGCCGCACTGAGGCGTTGGGGCAACCGATAGAGCACCCCTTCAACCGTATGACGGGCATCTCTGACGACGTCTAAAACGCCGCAGTTACGGCGCTCTGACTTGCGGAAAAAGCCTAAACGATAGCCCGGCAGGGTAGCTGGTCCAATGACGTAGGAGTGCGTACTTTCTCCCAGCGATCGCTTGAGATCAACCGGGCACATGCAAGACCCATAGGCAAAATAATAGAAACTCGATTCGCCAGACTCTTTCGCCAGAAGCATTGTCATCGCTATCAGTCACCTTTTCCCAGGCAATGGAGGGATTGTACCAAACTTTCGGTAGAATGGCTCCGACCAATCTACTGTAAGCCGATGGAGTTACCGTGGATTGATGATCGCCGCAAAAATTTACGTCTTGGTCCGCGTCATCTCCTTGAAATCACCCCCTACTGCCTGCTTTACAGAAATGTCTCAGGTATTTTTAGGACGAAAGAGATGGGTGTGATCAGGATTGTAAAGGCGCGATCTCACCTCGGCCCCCTGCAGCGCCGGACTCACGATGTAAAGCGTGGTACGAATCAGATTTTCTCGCTCAGTAATCGCGGTCATTTCGGTCAGCGGTGCAACCCAAATCTGTTCATCCGGCCAGCCGACGCGAAAGCAAATAGCGACTGGTGTGTCCGGCGGATAATGTTGCAGCAGCTGGGCCTGGGACTCAGCCACATGGCGAGCGCTGAGATACAGACACAGACTGGTTTTGTGGGCTGCTAAAGACGAGAGTTCTTCGGTATCAGGTACCTGAGTACGACCACTAATGCAGGTCAGAATGATCGACTGCACCAGGCCGGGAATCGTCAGCTCCGCATTCAGTTTCGCCGCCGCCGCCTGAAACGCGCTAATGCCGGGAATCACCTCAAAGGGAATTTCGGCGATCGCCAGCGCCTGCATCTGCTCATGGATGGCGCTATACAGACTCGGATCGCCAGAATGCAGTCTGACCACTGATTTGCCCGCCATGACGCGATCGATCATCAGCGGCAGGATTGTTTCCAGCGTCAAGTTAGCTGTCCCCACCTTTTCGGTGTCGGGTCGAGTCCAATCGAGCACCTGCTGGGGCACCAGGGAGTTGGCGTAAACCACAACATCGGCTTGCTCTAACAGCCTTTGCCCTCGTACAGTAATCAAGTCAGGATCGCCCGGGCCCGCCCCCAGAATATAAACTCCGGGTGTGAGCTGAGCAGTTTCAAAAGACGCACGGCGGGTCGTAGAAAGGGTCATAAATAATTTGAGGAGAGCAACAAAAACGGTAGGCAATTAGCTTAACCCTTGATCTCGGTCTCTGTATCGTTCTGGGCCCTTGGCTCGGCAGCATCGAAAGAATGCAGCGACCAGGTAGCACGTTGGCATTAGAACGTTGAAAAAAGGGTCGAGGAGTGGCAAGACTTCTCGTCTTTATCTGGGCATTCTGTAAAAGAAAGTCCTGAACTTGAAGCAACTCAATGTACGAATAAGCAGTTCGTAGATCCTTAATTTAGGATCAATTTTCGCTGGTATCAAATTTGTCTGAGCTAATATTGTTTACCTTTAGTCTGAAATCTCTAAACGCGCTCCTGAAGAACTATTTGGCTAGCCGTCCCGTTTTATCACCGCAAGTTTTCATCGGTAATTTTGTATCGCAACGATTACTGGTATGCAATTAAATTCAAACCCGCCCCCCATTAGAACGAGCTTTGCCGATGGTGCCTGTACGATCTACATGCCGCCGACGCTAACCGTTGATGAGGCGGTCGACTTTCAGGGACTTTGCCATCAAATTTTTACGCAGCATCCGACTGGTTTAGAGCGCCTGACGCTGGATTTCAGCGACACCACCTTTTTAGACAGCAGCGGCTTGGGCTCGCTCGTGATTTGTCGCCGATTTTGCAATGACCATCACACCGAACTGCTACTTCGACAGGTGGGGCCGCAAGTCATGTTGGTGCTGAGCATGACGGATCTCGACAAAGTGTTTACCATTGCGCAACAAGCACCCAAAGAGACTCATTTACCTGCCCGGCCCGTGGAACGCCGGGTGATCGCGACCCATCCGTCGGTGACCTCTAAAGCCAAACGAGCGATGGATATTGTCGGTGGTTTGACGGGGTTGACAATCACGGCGATCTTATTTATCCCGATCGCGATCGCCATTCGAGTGGATGATCCGGGGCCGATTCTGTTTAGTCAAGTGCGATGTTCTTGGATGGGTCGCCGGTTTCGCATCTGGAAGTTTCGCTCGATGGTGGTGAATGCCGAGTCCCTCAAAAACCGAGTTAAAAACGAAGTCGAAGGTCCTCTCTTTAAAAACGAGCGTGACCCGCGAGTGACTCGCGTCGGTCGGTTTTTACGCAAGACGAGCCTTGATGAGTTTCCGCAGTTTTGGAATGTGCTGAAGGGCGAGATGAGCCTAGTGGGAACGCGTCCCCCTACGCCAGAGGAAATTGCGGAGTACGAAGTACCGGCTAGGCAACGGCTTAATGTAAAACCTGGCCTCACCGGAGCAAGGCAGGTCAGCGGGCGATCAAGCATAAAAAAGTTTGAGGACGTGATTCGCTTAGATATGCGCTATCAGGAAAACTGGAGCCTACTCTACGACATCAAACTGATGGTTAAAACGGTTTTGGTCTTATTCACCAAGGATTCGGGCGCAGCTTGATGACGGTGGTGATACATCCTGAGTGAGACGTGGCGTAGGGATGAGTGCGATCGCGGTCTCAGGCCGAAAAGCTTGGAATGGGGCTGCCAACTCTTCACAGTCGGCCCTAAGCGAAGCTGCGATTTGAACTGATCTAGTTTGTGTGGACTTCAAAAGCATCCTAACTTCCTTGCTTTGGTGCAGCAATCAAATAATTTCAAGCA
>JBHJJI010000262.1:0-5312 GCA_050042805.1 Leptolyngbyaceae cyanobacterium | reverse complement strand
CAATTCTCCCAAGGGCTGACTGGTACTGTTGCTGAAGTTGAGACTATGAACACCACTGACATTTTTCGCCTGGTTCATCCCGCGATCGCGGTTTTTTACGTGTTTCCGTTGATTGGTATTGCGACTTACTTTGCGCTGCAGCCTCGTCAGCGACGACTGGCCGCAGTCAATAAAGAGAAGACAAAAATTGCACCGGTCGTGGGTCAAGAACACGTCTAAATTGGCCGATTGTTGGAGGCTTCGGTCGTGGGTATTTCTCTGTTGGGCATGGCGCATCCCCTGATCTAAACTATTGAGGGCAACAACGTCTGGGCCGAATCGCCATTTCAGGTGGTGTTTATCGCGGCCATGTATGGGCCGACCATCGCCGCGTTCTTCGTGCTCTATCAGGCCAAACCCCCGGCCTGGCGTGGGGCTTTTGCCACTCTGTCGAGCATGGGCATCATCATTCTGGGCTGCCAACCCGGCATCTTTCGTCGCTCTAACGAGTGGTTTATCTCTCACTATTACTACGGCATCGTGGCCGCTGTGCTGATGGTGATTTCCGTTGCCGCTTTGCCCGAAATCTACAAATCGAAAGCTTGGCGGCGGAGTCATATTGCCTTGAATGTGATCGCGCTGCTGCTGTTTGTGGGCATGGGCGTCACCGGCACGCGCGACCTGCTCGAAATTCCCCTCTCTTGGCAAGAGCCGGTGGTGTATCAGTGTGACTTTGCTAACAAAACCTGTGAGTAGCATTCGGCATTAGTAAAGTCGGAGTTTTGAAGGCGGAATGCCGCACTCCGACTTCCGCACTCGGACTTCCGACTAAAATGCAGGCATGTTAGAGAAACGACTCCGACACTGGCCCGGCTGGCCGTGGGTAACCGTCATCCTGGGAGGCTTCCTGATTTTTCAGGGGGTCACCTATTTTTGGGCTGAGGGGCTGTGGTTTGAGGATGCGGGCTATCGCGACGTCTTTCAACTACGGCTGTGGAGTCAGCTTTTGCTCGGCACTGGCGTGGCTGGGGTGAGTCTGGCAGTGCTGTGGGGCAACTGGGCGATCGCCCGCCGGTTTCCGGCCTTGCCCGCCGCGCGACCGACGCCAACGACGACACCGCGCAAGTCTCCGCCGGGACTAGGACTCTTGCCCTTGCTGACGCTGAGCAGTGGTCTGGCGTTGCTCATCGGCATTCAAATGCTGTATTTGGGCCGCGTGGTCGCGAGCTACTGGGCGCTGACCTCATCGGTCTACAATCCCGCGCCGCCGCTGCCACTGTGGGCAAAGCCCGAGGCGCTGGGGGCTGTGCTAAAGCAGCTAATTGATGCGCCCTGGCAGGGGTTCGCACTGCTGCTGGTGGCGGTCGCCTTGGTCTTTTTGCCGCAGTTTTGCACGGCGATCGCGGCGATTTTTGCCAGTTTTGCTTTGGGGCTGGTGCTGTCGGAACAGTGGACGAAGGTGCTGACCGCCATCAACCCGGTTAGTTTTGGGGCTACCGATCCGTTATTCGATCAAGACATCAGCTATTACCTGTTTCGGCTGCCGTTCCTAGAGGTGCTGGAATTTTGGTGGATTAGTCTGACGTTTTTTGCCCTGGTTAGTGTGACGCTGATCTATCTTTCGTCGGGCGAAAGTTTGAGCAATGGCCGGTTTCCCGGCTTTTTACCCTCGCAGCAGCGTCATCTCTATGGCTTGGGTGGGGTGCTCTTACTCGCCACCAGTTTGAATCACTGGCTGGGGCGCTACGAGATTTTGTATTCTCCCCAAGGGGTGGTGTACGGCGCGAGCTACACCGATGTGACGGTGGGGCTACCGGTGTATACCGCGCTGAGTCTGCTGTCGCTGCTGTTGGGGTTGGGCATGCTCTGGCGCACCGTGTTTTGGTCAGTGGGGGTGCGCGACGTGTTTGTTTGGCTGGGGGAAGTGGGCCAGCGTCGCTATGCCAAGTTGCCCTCGATCGCTGCTCGACCATTATCGGCCCGCCCGTTGCTGTGGGGTTTAGTCGCTTACCTGCTGCTGGCCTTGGTGGGCGGGCTGGTATTGCCGAGGGTAGTGCAGCAGATTGTCGTCAAACCCAATGAACTGCAGCGGGAAGCCCCGTATATCGAACGAGCGATCGCCCTCACTCGCCAAGCCTTTGACCTCGACGATATTGACGTGCAGCCCTTTGAGCCGCAGGGCAATCTGGTGGCTGCCGACCTCGAAGAAAATCGCCTCACCTTAGACAACATTCGCCTGTGGGACACCCGCCCCCTGCTGGAAAGTAACCGCCAGCTGCAGCAGATTCGCTTGTATTACGAATTTGCCGATGCCGATGTCGATCGCTATTCGTTGCAGCGAGACGATGGCTCAACGTCCCTGCGGCAGGTGTTGATTTCGGCTCGTGAGCTGAACTTTGAACAGGTGCCCGATGTCGCTAAAACCTGGGTGAACCAGCATCTGGTCTATACCCACGGCTATGGTTTCACCATGAGCCCGGTGAACACCGCTGATGAAGACGGATTGCCGACCTACTTTATCCAAGATATCGACCATACTCCCAGCGACCCAGACGTCCAGCGCAGCATTCCCGTGGGCCAGCCGCGCATTTACTTTGGCGAACTGACCGATTCCTACGTCATGGTCGATACCCAGGTGCCTGAACTCGATTACCCCAGCGGTGACGACAATGCCTATACCACCTATGGCGGTGACAGCGGCATTTTTCTCGCCAATCCCTTGACGCGGCTGCTGTTTGCCTGGCACCTCAAAGACTGGCAAATGCTCTTTACTGAGGACTTTACCGACTCGACGCGCCTGCTCTTTCGTCGCCGCATCACCGATCGCGTCGAAGCGATCGCCCCCTTTCTGCGCTTTGATACTGATCCTTACCTGGTGGTCGCAGATATCGGTGAAGATCCGCGCACTTGGCGCACCCGTACCCCGTTGGATGAAACCGGGGCTCCGCCCACTGAACCCGACTATCTGTATTGGGTGATCGATGCCTACACCACCAGCGATCGCTATCCCTATTCCGATCCGCTGGGCAACGATTTCAACTACATTCGCAACTCGGTGAAGGTGGTCATCGACGCCTACAACGGGGCCACCCGATTCTTCATCACCGATCCGGGTGACCCGATCATTCAAACCTGGAGCCGCCTCTTACCGGGCATGTTTCATCCGATTGAGGCGATGCCCCCGGCCCTCTTCGACCATATCCGCTACCCGCAGGATTATTTTGAGGTGCAGTCGAATCAGTTGATGACCTACCACATGACCGATCCGCAGGTGTTCTACAACCGGGAAGATCAGTGGCGCGCCCCCAACGAGATCTATGCCAACGAAGCGCAGGAGGTGCAGCCCTACTACCTGATCATGCGGCTACCCGACGCCGAGACGGAGGAGTTCATTCAGCTGCGGCCCTTTACCCCCGCTCAGCGCAACAATCAGGTGGCCTGGTTGGCGGCCAGTTCGACCGGCGATCGCTATGGTGAAATGCTGCTCTACCGCTTTCCCAAGCAGGTGTTGGTGTTTGGGCCAGAGCAAATCGAAGCCCGTATCAATCAAGACCCAGCGATCTCGCAACGCATTTCATTGTGGAACACGCAGGGGTCGCGGGCGATTCAAGGCAATTTGCTGGTGATTCCGATCGAGCGATCGCTGCTGTATGTCGAGCCACTGTATCTGGAAGCCGAGCAAAACAGCCTGCCGATTTTGGCACGGGTGATTTTGGTCTATCGCAACCGCATTGCCATGGCCGAAAATCTTGCTGATGCCCTCTCGGCTATCTTTGTGCAAGAACGGGAAGCGGCGGCGCCGGTACTGCGGGATATTGAAGACGGCGCTCAAACCCTGGATGATCTGGTTCCTGGCTTAATCGATGTCCCGGCATCGCCCGATGCAGCTGAACCCGCTGACGACTCTTAGGATACTTCCACATCAAAAATATTCCTGAGGAACCAGGATGATATAAATTCTGCAATTTAGCCTAAGGCAAAGCGGGATCACATTTCCCCTCCGGGGAGGGGCTGCGGGGTGGGTTGATGATGAGTGCTTGGGATCGAACCCACCCCGCCTACGGCACCCCTCCCGAGCGGGGAAAAACTGGCACCCTATTAAATTCCGATCCTTAGTACAGGCGAGCTTGGCGAGTGGCGATGCGGTTAAAGCCCACCAGAATGGGCACACCTGCTCGTACCCAAGCAGACTTTTGGGGTTGAAAATTCCTCAACCGATCATGCTGGATCGGACGCGCAATCTTGCCATATCGTTGTAGGCGGAGTCGTCTAGATCAGGCCGTTGATGTCGCTTGCTCAACAGTCCGCTATTGCCAAACGAAATGCCGCGATCGGCTTGTGTTTGACCCTGTTTATGGTGTCATTTCACATCGGGGTGGTGCCCGCGATGATGCCACCGCTGGTGCGCAGCCTCGACTCTAGCGTCGGCTATGTGCAGAGCGCGTTAGTGCTGCTGTCGCTAGTAACAGCCTCCTTTGCCCCCACGGGTGAAAACCTCGGTCGTGGCTTCGGTCGTCAGGCGATCTTTCTCGGGGGGTTAGCTCTGTTTGCGATCGGTACGGTGCTGGCATCGGTGAGTCCGGCGATGGGCTCGTTTGTCGTCAGCTATGCCCTGATTACGGGGATTGCTGCCACGCCATTAGTGAGCATTCCCTGGGCGCTGATGGATCAGTTGTATGAGGACAAAGCCGAGAAAATCGCCTTTTTGGCGCTGACGCTCTCCATGGTTGTCGGGGGACTAATCGGTTCGCTGGCTGGGGGATTGATTGCCTTTCGATACAGCTGGCGGCTGGCGTTTCCCCTCGAACTCTTTCTGATGCCGCTGATTGCCTATTTGGTCAAAATTGACCCGTCTGAAACCAGCGCTGAAGCGACTCCGATTGACTGGGTGGGCGGCTGCTTTTCCTTTATGGGGCTGGGGTCAACGCTGTTGGGCGTCAGCCTGGCAGGGGAACTGGGCTGGTGGACGCCGAAAAAGGAACTGTTCTTTTTGAACCTGCCCTTGGCCCCCTTTGGCATTTCCATCGTGCCGATTTTGATTGCCGCTGGGGTAGTCTGTCTGGGGCTGTTCGGTTTTTGGCAGCGGCAGCAGGCGCGCGCCGGGCGGCGATCGCTGGTCAGCGCCGGATTGTTAAATCGTCGGGCCTTCGTGGCCGGGCTGATCGTCGCCACCTTGCATTCAGCGCTGATTACTGGCCTGTCGTTTAATCTCTTTCAGTTTGTGCCGCCAGTTTTGGGGCTCAACTCGTTTCAAACGGCGCTGACGGTCTTGCCCTACAACCTGGCGATGGTCGTGGTGTTGATTGCCATGGTGCGGTTTATCAACCTGCAGG
>JBHJJI010000261.1:0-4064 GCA_050042805.1 Leptolyngbyaceae cyanobacterium | reverse complement strand
TTCCACACCTGGCTACCTGATGCCCACGGGGAAGCTTCTTCGCCGGTATCGATGGTGTTAGCAGGTGTGTTGCTGAAAATGGGCGGCTACGGGCTGATTCGCGTCAATTTGGAACTGTTGCCCCATGCTCACGTTTACTTTGCGCCGATTTTGGCCGTTCTGGGCGTAATTAACATTGTCTACGGAGCGCTGAACTCCTTTGCTCAAACCAATATGAAGCGCCGTCTGGCCTACTCCTCGGTGTCGCACATGGGTTTTGTGCTGCTGGGCATTGCTTCATTTACCGATTTGGGCATTAGTGGGGCACTCCTGCAAATGCTTTCCCACGGGCTGATTGCGTCGGTGCTGTTCTTCCTCGCGGGGGTCACCTACGATCGCACCCACACCATGATGATGAACGAGATGAGCAACATTGGTCAGGCGTTGCCCAGGGTGTTTACGTTGTTCACCATGGGGGTGATGGCCTCCCTGGCGTTGCCGGGCATGAGTGGCTTTGCCAGTGAGGTGGCCGTGTTTGTCGGCTTTACTACCAGCGGCGCTTACAGCGAGACCTTCCGCACGGTGACGGTTTTCCTCTCTGCCGTGGGGCTGATTCTCACGCCGGTCTACCTGCTATCAATGCTGAAGCAGGTGTTTTACGGTGCAGCGGCTCCGCCGGTCTGTGATGTGCTGCCCTCCTGCGATATGGATGACCTAGATTTGAAGAATCAAGGCAACGAAGAACCGTCGTGCTTTGGCAACAACTGTGAGTTACCCGGCCAGGCCAAGTTTGAGGACGCGACCTTTCGCGAGGTCATGATTGCGGGCTGCTTTATCGCGCTGATTATCGCGATCGGCTTTTATCCCAAGCTGGCGATGCAGATGTATGACGTGAAAACGGTGGCGGTCAATACCTCGGTGCAGCAGGTATATCAAGACATGACTGCGGCCAATGCGCCGTCTTATACCGGCAAATTCTATGCGGGAAACTTGAGTCCGATGGTCTTTTAACCCACGTTGATGTTGAAACCCTTAGTTTTGAACTGCTGAATCAACCTCTCCTAATCTCTCCTGACTTTTCGCGAAGCCTGCCCGGAGAGCTCAGGAGAGGTGCCACAGACGGTGAGGCTTTCTCGCCCGTCAAAACGCCAGTTCTGACAATCATAGACATCACAACACTCGCGGCAATGCCCACAAACTTTTGAGTTGTTCAGCAATTATTCTTTCACAGTCAATGTTTTGACCAAACTCACGATCAGGGCAATACTATAGGCGATCGCCAAACCGTAGAAAGCATCTTCGACCAATGGCCAATGGGGAGCCGTATTCATGCCACTTCTGGATGCCTGTCCGACCAGAATTTGCAGGTTAGAGTAGCAGCGATCGCCCTGCTTTACGCCAAAACAATTTCCTGGCGAGGTCAAGCAGGTCAAGGTCTGCAAAGCTAAAACAACACTCCAATACCGTCTCTTAATCTGTACAGTTTTGCCCCAATATTGCCAGACAAAAATCCACCCAGCCAGTACACTCAGGCCGTAGATGGGGAGTAACAAAAATAAGTAGACAAGCCCGCCCATCAGCGTGTTAGAAATGATGGCAAAGAGGGCGAAGCTCACACTGCAGTAGGCTGTGAGCATGAAGGCAAACGGGAGGGTTTTCATGATGAGAAATAGCCATGATGGATGGCGAGGCTTGCAGAATTGTTTTGGGGAAAGATAGCTCTAATCAAACCTGCTTGACCGTCTTTTAAGCTCTGATGCGGACAGAAAAATAGGTGGTTCCTTGTCCTAATTCGGCCAGAAAGCTATTCAGATAACACGCCCTAGTAGACTACGGCTAATTCATAGACGATTAGCGATGCTTGGGAATCTGGGGACAAGGGTGGCAAAACAATGCCCCTGGGCTACCCAACTTGCCCTCTAAAACTGTGAACTTTAACCCCAAACCATCCCTGACAGTGGAGATAGAGCAGTTGAGAACCCCGGCAGCAGAGGGGTTTGAGCCCTGTCTTAATCGTGACCTGATGAGCAATAAGAAAAACTGAAGTGTCAGGACGGTCTAAAGCCGTGACAATTCCCCAACTTTCCGTTATATTGGAGCAGTGTGAGGAGCGAACCAGTCAGAGCGCCGAGACGAAACACGGCCAGTCGTCGGCGCTCTTTCTGTTTTTAAATAAAGTTTTCAACCATCCACCATTGGCTTTGTAGGCAACCATCTTGCTGTTCCACTTGAGACTCCCTCTGCATTCGTCTCATGCACTCAGCAAAAATTGTTCGATCGCAGCCGCTACGCCATCTGATTCAACACTAGGGGCTACCCAGTCGGCGATCGCTTTAACGCCAGCCGGGGCATCTCCCATCGCTACCCCAATGCCCGCATAGCGAATCATTTCATAGTCATTGAAGTTATCACCGACAGTCATCACCTGCTCGGGTTTCAAGTCCAGCAGCTCTTCCGCCAGATATTGCACCCCAGCACCCTTATTAGACAGGGGATGGGTGGCTTCAAAAAAGGTGGCGACGGATTGGGTCAGATAGAGGTCTTCGGGCGCGTATAGCTGCTTCAGGCGGATCAACAAGTCAGTGACAACGGTCGGATCGGGACTCAGCGCCAGCAGCTTGGTGGTTTCGATTTCGCTTTTTTGCTGCAGATAGGCCGCGAGGTCGCCCACGGCAATCGGGTCAACGCCTGAACGCTCGGCATATTCCCGCGTGTCGGGTAAAATTTGCCGCACATGCAGCCGATCGTCAATGTATAGGTGAATAGAAAGCTGTTCGGCGGCTTCGAGGGTGGCAAGTTCGGCCAGCAGGGCCAAGGTGTAATCGCGCGGCAGCGGCGTATGGCGATAAACCTGGTCAGAGACTGGATCTTTGATCAGCGCCCCTTGGTAAGACAGCAGTGGCAACTGAGACTGTACAGCCTGATGAAACCGCACCGCTGAGCGATACATGCGCCCAGTTGCGATCGCCACCTGGATGCCCTGAGCCTGCACCTCTGCGATCGCCGCCTTCACGCCCTCGGTGACTTCGTTAGCATGGCCCGCGATCGTGCCGTCAATATCTAGCACCAACAGTCGAATATCGGTCACGCCCTTGCCTCTATTGTCTTGATTGCTAAACCGTCTCTGTCACTCTAAAGCCTCAGGGCATCTCTCCTCGTTAACGCCAGCATAAACTGACCAGACCGAGCCTCTGCAATCGACTTATCTAAACCACATCGACCTGGCAAATCTGAGTTTTGGCCCGCCTAGCCAACCTCTCCTGACTGAAGTGCCGCAGACAGTGAGGTTTCACCGGCGTGGGGTGAAGGAGATCGCCTGAACAATTCACGATTCCAGCCGATCATCCGCAAGATCCGTGCCCACCGGCATCAAAAAATATCCCCACCTTGGCGATCGCGTTCGGGGTAAGTTGTGGATATGAAATTCGCCGCCCTCTCCCCCGCGTTAAAAGCCGAAGTTCAAGAGTTTCTCAAACTGGCCATTCCCCTCGCCAGTGCCCAAGTTGCCCATGCCATGACAGGATTTGTCGACACCTTGATTATGGGCCGATTGGGCCAAACGTCTCTAGCCGCCGGGGGCTTGGCCGTCATGGTGTTTATGGCCTGTGTGATGACGGGCAGCGGGATTGTCTCTAGCGTCACGTCTTTGGCAGCGGAAGCCTTCTGCGCAATCCTTACCTGTCGAGTGGGGGAGGTGTCACGTCAGGTCCTCTTGCTAGCCCTGTTGTTTACTTTGTAGGTTTGGCCCCTGCTAGCCAACTTCAGCCAGGTGATGCCCGCCTTGGGACAAGACCCCGAGGTGATCGCCCTCACCCACACCTATCTCACCATTGCCCGCTGGGGATTTTTGCCCGCGCTCTGGGTTGGGGTGCTGCGCTGCACGGTTACCGCTTTATCGCAGGCCCGCCCAATTTTGTTCATCATGGTGGGGGCAAACCTATTCTACGTCGTGGGCAATTACGTGCTGGCGTTTGGCAAGTTGGGGGTACCCGCCATGGGCTTGGCAGGGCTGGCGATCGCCAGTGCCCTGTCGCACCTGCTGATGGGGGCCGGGCTGATGGGCTATGTGGTTTATCATCGCCGGG
>JBHJJI010000260.1:0-9648 GCA_050042805.1 Leptolyngbyaceae cyanobacterium | reverse complement strand
CGTCACCATTTGCCGGGCCAAGCTGGTCACTTGCTTGATGTCGCCAACGGCTCCCGTGGTGACTTCGAGATCCCCAAAGATTTCCGCCTCTGCGGCCAAGCCTCCGAGTGCCACTGTGATGCGGTCTAAGATCCAGTTACGGGTATAGAGACCGCTATCAATCACGTCTTCGTCGGGCACAGATTGGGTAAACCCTTCAACCCCACCGGAGCGCGGAATAATGGTGACCTTGTTCAGAGCGTCAGCATGCTCGAGCATCGTGGTTAAGAGTGCGTGGCCGACCTCGTGATAGGCCGTCATCTTTTTGCGGTTGCTGTCGAGCAATGGGGTCAAGCTGAGACCAATCGTGAGCCGATCGATCGCATCTTCAACATCCGTCATCGTCACGGCTTCTTTGCGGCGGCGAGCAGTGAGAATCGCGGCCTCGTTCAACAAGTTCGCCAGCTCCGCCCCCGAAAAGCCAGGGGTGCGGCGGGCGATCGCCTCCATGGAAACGCCGTCGGCAATTTTCTTGTTGCGAGCGTGCACCTTTAAAATTTCTAACCGGCCAGCATAGGTGGGCAAATCAACGTTGACCTGGCGATCAAACCGGCCAGGCCGCATCAGCGCCAGATCCAAAACATCAGCGCGGTTGGTGGCAGCAATCACAATCACACCGCTGTTGCCTTCAAAGCCATCCATCTCAGTCAGCAGCTGGTTGAGGGTTTGTTCGCGCTCGTCGTTGCCGCCGCCGATGCCTGTGCCCCGCTGCCGACCCACAGCATCAATTTCATCAATAAAGACGATACAGGGGGCGTTTTCCTTCGCTTTTTTGAACAGGTCGCGCACCCGAGAAGCGCCGACGCCGACAAACATTTCGACAAACTCAGAACCAGAAATACTGAAGAAGGGTACGGCAGCCTCACCGGCGATCGCTTTAGCTAGCAGCGTTTTACCGGTGCCCGGCGGGCCAATCAGCAAGACGCCTCGGGGAATTTTGGCCCCAATTGCGGTGAACTTCTCAGGACTTTTGAGAAACGAAACGACTTCCTGCAGTTCTTCTTTGGCTTCTTCAATACCGGCCACATCGTCAAACTGCACGCCCGTTTTGGCCTCCATTTGGAACCGGGCGCGTGATCGTCCAAAGCTCATGGCCCCACCGGCGCTATTGGCCGTGCGGCGCAAAATCAGCAGCAAGCCAAACAGCAACAGCATAATCACCAATGTGTTGGTCGCAATCCAGGCAAAGGCATTGCCCCCGCCTTCGGGCTGAATCTCGACGTCCACGTCTTGTGCGCGCAGTCGCTGTACGAGTTCAGGATTACTGCCATCACCCTGAAACAACAACACCTCTTGAGGCGGATCCTCTTCGGCAGCATCTTTAAGGATGACTTCGGCACGACCGCGATCGGGGTCAATATCAACCTGCGCCACCTGTCCCGAATCTATCAGTTCTAAAAATTCACCATAGGAGAGCTGATCATCCTCTTCTTCGCTCTGGGCTAAAGCGGGAGGCAGTGCTGTCAGGCTCTGCATTAAGAACCAAGTCGTCGTCAACAAGCCAGATGCGGCCATCTGTGCAGTCCGGCGCAGAGAAGATTGCTGACGCAAACGGTTTGCCATAAATCGTGCCTTTAAACTCGTACCTGCGATAGCTAGGGCATTCCGCCTCTCAAGACTGACTCCCAAGAAACCCAGTGAACACCTTAGCCAATCACTAGTCTAATCGTTCTGTCTGGGAGTGTGGCAAGCAAATTGACATCGCAGCGGGAATGGCGACACTTCATTATTTCAGACCCGCACGGCCTGCTTGACCAAAACTTTGTGCAAGCTTTATCTGCGATGCCCTAGTCTTCATGAAGGCTTTATTCACAAATCTCTCAGTCCCTGAGGGGTCACCTGATAATGTAACCACTTCCAGCCCTTAGATTGGTGATGGTCAATGCAAAACTCTATTTCCGCAGTTTGGCAGCGCTTAAAGGCCTTCATCGCGACCGAAGTGCCCGCTGATGTCGCCGCTTGTGAGTTTGATTGCCGCGAAACCGATTGCCCAGATCGAGATTGGCAAAACTGTCAGCGCCGAACGCAAAAGGCTGAGGCAATCCAGCATTTAATGCCTAAGCAGTGAGTTTAGAGTCTGTAACAATGGCTCTTCCACACTGGGCAGGCAGGGGAGCTGAAGGGGCCAGGGGCTGAGGGGCGGGGGCGCTGAAGCGTTGTGTAGCACTGCTCTAGAACCAGGGGGTCTCCTGCCAAGCGCAGACATCAAGCTGCAGAATTCAGCCAGCATAGCTTTCCGATCGCAGGAACTGGAGACTGCCAAACCCTTACTGAAAATAACTTAGTTCGATGGATGGGGTTTAAGCGTAGAGCGCTGAGCTTCTGACCCGAAACTTGAGCGGTTCTAGGCGATCGCTGGCGAATTTTTCCATTACAGGTCGTGAAGGTCGCTGGGGCAATTTGCGATCGCCCCAACGGTATTCTCAGATAGCCTTGGCCGATGCCAATCGTGGCTAGTTCTCCATCGCAGCAGTTAGTGACAAGACTATTCCAGTCTCCTCGCCCCCTTCCCCCCCTAGCTCAAAAGAGGTTTCAGGAGCTAACGCCGCCGTCTGTATTAAGTGGGCACGAGTTCACCGGGACGCAGCTTTGCCCATTTACCCACTTCTTCGCGGAAGCTATCGCAGCCCACCACGTCCCATTCGGTCTCAATGATTTCGCCATCTTGGCGAATATTGACATTGATCGTGGGATTATTCGCCTCAAATTCGGGGGATTCCGTCAAATGCAGCTGCTGATGCTGAGTTTCTACGGCATGGTAGGTCGTGCAGCGATCGACGTAGTGGCAATTCACACAAATGCACATGGATCTTTTCCAACGAAACGGCCTACTGTTGAATAAGCTGAATAAGCGCCCATGCAACTTTTTGCCAATCTAGCGTAACTGCTCGGTGCCTGGCTTGTAGAAAGCAGGCAATGTTGCAAAATGAAAAGCTGTGTCTTTCATCTCTCTTTAACCAGTCAGGCTGAAAGCTCTGTTGTCTACCCCACTGTCCGTCATTGCAAGCTGTTTCTCTTCATCAATCCCCTTTTGCCGACGCTGCACTTTCTGTGAGCTCTGTCTTATCTCCTCAGACCTGGCCTTTTGCTCTGTCCCTGCTGCCGACATCGGCGCATCTGGTTGGCGGTAGTGTTCGCGATGCCCTGCTGGGGCGCAAAGCCGACTATCTCGATCTCGATTTTGTGGTGCCTTGCGAAGCGGTGGAAACGGCGCGAGCGATCGCCCGCCACTATCAGGCCGGATTCGTGGTGCTCGATCCCAAAAATCAAATCGCGCGCATCGTCTTTGAGCAGGCCACGGTGGATTTTGCTCAGCAGGTGGGCGACAGCTTAGAGTCTGACCTCTATCGTCGGGATTTCACCGTTAACGCGATCGCCTACCATCCTCACACCGAGCAGGTGTTTGACCCGTTGGGCGGCTATGCAGACCTAGAACGGCGACTGCTGCGCATGATTGCCGCCGATAACTTGGCGGACGATCCGCTGCGGCTACTGCGAGCCTATCGACAGGCGGCGCAGCTCGACTTCACCCTTGACGAACCCACTCGCACCACCATCCATGAACTCGCCCCGCTATTGGGCAAGGTCGCGGCGGAACGCGTGCGCGGGGAACTCGACAGTCTGTTGAGCAAGGCCGAGGGCACCCCATTGATGCGGCTGGCTTGGGCTGATGCCGTGCTCGGCACCTGGTTACCCAATCTCTCGGCTCACCAGATTCGTCAGCTGGCGGCGGTGGATGAGGCGGCAGCCCGCCTGCAGACCCATCGACCCGAGTTTGCCCAACGGTTCCAAGTCTGGATCAAAGAGCAGACGCCACCGGGGTTTCATCGCAGTTGGTTTAAGGCGGCCAAGCTCAGCCGCATCTTGTCGCCCGATGTCGCGATCGCCGAGGCCGAACTCACTCACTTTAAATACAGTCGAGCCGAGCAGCAGGCCGTGTTGGCCATCTTGCGCGGATGGCCATTGCTGGCGGCGATCGCTCAGGGTGATGATTCTCGCCGCCAGCAATATTACCTGTTTCGAACGGTGGGTAACAGCTTCATTGCGTTGGCTCTGGTCGGTCTGGCCGAGGGAGTGCCCCTTTCAGTGCTCGACGGCTTGATCGATCGCTTCTTAGATAAGGCTGATCCGGTGGCCCACCCCCATGCGCTGATCAGCGGTCGCGACTTGATTGAGCAGTTAGAGCTGCGTCCCGGCCCCCACATTGGTGAACTGCTCGCGGCTGTCGAACTGGCCCATGCAGAAGGGCATATCACCAGTCCCCAACAGGCGATCGAGTGGGTGGTGGCGCATCGCTCAGCACACCTCTGATGCGTAGAAAACACCTGATGCGGAGTCAGGGGGTACTGGATTTGCCCTTATCCTGAAACGTGCGCTCTACAGTGGGTTGGCCTCGTTGACCTGATCTGGCAAAGGAATCCGTTCATCTTCCTCCGGCACGGTGGCAAAGCGGTTGGCGCGCCAGTCGGCTTTGGCCTGTTCGATGCGGTCTTTGCGGCTAGAGACAAAATTCCACCATTTGAAGCGCTGACCCAAGGGCTCGCCCCCAATCACCATGCAGCGTCCCGACGGAGCGGCGAGGGTGCTGGTCTGGCCCGGATCTAAAATCGCCAATTGCTGCGCGGGGAGGGAGACGCCGTCAACCGTCAATCCTGCATCAATGCTGTAGACGGCTTGTTCGCTGTAGGCGGCGGGCAGGGTGATTTCCCCGGCCTGCTCAAAGACGATATCTAGGTAAAGAATCGGTGAGAGCGCTTTGACGGGAGAGGTGCGATCACCCAATTGACCAGCAATCAGCGTGATTGAAACACCATTTTCTTGCCAAGTGGGAATCTCATCCGCCCCGTAGTGATGAAACCAAGGCTCCGTTTCTTCATGCTCTGCCGGTAGCGCGACCCAGGTTTGGATGCCGTGGATGCTGGCCGCCTGCTCGCGATCGCGCGCCGGCGATCGTTCAGAATGCACAATGCCCTGACCAGCAGTCATCCAGTTCACCGCGCCGGGTCGAATTTCTTGCACGGTGCCTAGGCTATCGCGATGCATAAACGCACCATCGAACAGGTAGGTTACGGTCGCCAAATTGATGTGAGGGTGGGGACGCACGTCAATGCCTTTGCCTGCCGGGAGGTCAGAGGGGCCTAAATGGTCAAAGAAAATGAAGGGGCCGACCATTTGTCGACCAGGAGCGGGCAAGCTACGACGGGCAATGAAGCCGCCCAAGTCTTTCACATCGGGCGCTAGAAGCTGATTAATAGGCATGATCGTTGAGAACAGACATCTATCGTTGATGATGCCATCCTGTAACGCGGGTTGAGGTTAAGGATAGATGGGGCGCAATTCCGCATTCCGCACCCTAGCTACCCTGTCATCGCTTCACAGGTGAGCGTGGATTGAATCGGGTGTGTCATCTTGGAAAGAGCGTGAGGAGAGGGACATGGCACGACTGAGCCGAGCGTTCACAACCTGGTTAGAAACTCACTGGGTAGCGCCTGCCTATGCGGGGGGCGTGCTGTTGGGGTTAGCGATCGCCTTTTTTGGAGCAGCGATCAACAGTATGGCTGGCTGGCTGTACGCCATTAGTGGGGTGATGCTGGCGATCGCCGTGATCAACATTTGGTCATCGCCGCGCAGCCTGCGGGGACTGCAGATTCACCGGCAGCCGGTACGTCCGATCAGCGTCGGCGAAGCGCTCTCTATCGTCATCACCCTCGACAACGTGACCGCTCGACCAAAGACTCTGCTGCAGGTGAGAGATCTGGTGCCTGATGCCTTTGGTTCCTCTCCTGAGACGGCGATCGCGGTGATTGCCCCACACCAGCAACACCAGTGGGAATACACCTGCTACCCCACCCAGCGTGGCCTCTACCATTGGCCCACGTTAGCCCTGCGCACTGCTGGCCCCTTTGGCTTGTTTTGGTGTCAGCGCCCTCAAGCGGTGGCCGCCCACGCTACGGTCTACCCCCAAATTTTGCCGTTGTCGCACTGCCCCCTGATCGATCAAATGGGCGTCGCGACGGGAACGCGGTGGGAAGCTGACCGGCGATCGCAGCAGTCCAGCGGCGGGCTGACGCGCGCGGTGCGACCCTATCGCTGGGGCGACCCGACTCGCCTGATTCACTGGCGCACCAGTGCCCGCTATGGCGAATTGCGGGTGCGAGAACTAGAAGAACAAACCGCTGAAAACCAAGTGCTGATCGGCCTCGATACAAGTGCGCACTGGACTGCCGAAAGTTTTGAAGCGGCAGTCATTGCGGCGGCTAGCCTCTACATCTATAGTTTGCAGCGACAGCTGTCTGTAGTACTGTGGTTGCCCCAAACGGGCCTACTGCAAAATCACCATACGGTTTTATCCGCGCTGGCTGAGGTAATGCCCGCTCCAGCTCCTCCAACGACCCGCTTACCGGACCAGCCGTTGCTCTGGCTGAGCCCGAGTGGCACTGTGCCAGCCCTGCCGTCCGGCAGTATTTGGGTGCAGTGGCAGGGAGCTGATACAGCGGCGTCCCCACCGCTATCAGCAACCTTGCCCACCCTGAGGATAACGACCACGCAAGACCTGACCACCCAACTGCAATCGGATTGGCGACAAACGGTTGAACCGCGATGAGGCGATCGCCCAGCCAATTTTCTGGAGCCAACGTGAGCAAACCGGGTAATTGCCGCTAAATTTGAAGCCAGGCGTTGACTTGGTGACAGCAACTATGCGATTCCTCAAACTTAGTGGTGCCTCCGTCTTGCTGCTAGTGGGCTTTTTGTGTTTGGGCAGAACGATCGAAACGGGGCTGAATCAAAACCCGAATCTGACAGATCGGCGAGAAATCATGACGGCAGGCCTGCTGATCGGGCTCCCGACAACGGCGCTCGGCGGCTGGCTCATTTGGCACGATCGCCAACAGCGTCAACGCCAGCAGGCGCAGCAGTTACGCGCCGTCTTTTTTGATTTGGTAAAAGCGGGACGGGGCCAAATCACGCCGTTGCGTTTGGCCATGGCCGCGCAGATTGCCGGCGACGTCGCCAAAGCCTACCTCAACGATCGCAGTGTGGAATATGACGCCACGTTTCAGGTGGATGACGACGGCACAATCATCTACTGCTTTCCCACAGTGGGCTTGCCGGTAGGAGAGTTTGCCTCATGACGTCACCCCATCCTTTGTTGTCGGCAGCGGCGATCGCCGCCATGCCCGAGCACGTCTTTGGGCATCCGCTCAATGCCAACGCTGTGCGCCATACGCGATCGCTAGCCGCGGCCACCGGCTGCCTGCAGCTCGGTGTGCATCTAGTGCGGGTGTTGCCGGGGCACGATTCCACCGAGCATCATCGCCATCGCGGTGAAGAAGAATTTATCTACATTCTTTCGGGTCGCGGCATTGCTCACCTTGGCGACGACACCTTTGAGGTCGCCGCTGGTGACTTCATGGGCTTTTGCCCCGACAGCCTCGCCCACAGCATGCACAATCCCTTTGCGGAAGATCTGGTGTATTTGATGGGGGGCACCGATTTGGATTACGACGTGGTGGACTACCCCAAACAGGGCAAACGCATGTATCGCGTGGGCGATCGCCGCACCTATGAAGCGATGCCCAAAAATCCTCCATGCTAGCGGTTACCCTAACCGGGAGCTGTCTCTGCGGTGCTGTGCGCTATCGCAGTACCAAACCACTGATTGATGCAGAATATTGCCACTGTACGATCTGCCAGAAAAGCTGCGGCGCTCCTGTTGTGGCTTGGGTTTCGGTGCCTAAGCAGGGATTTGCTTTTACCCAGGGCGCACCGACTGCATACGCCTCTTCGCCTCAGGGGCGTCGCCAGTTTTGCCCGACCTGTGGCACCCAGCTCACCTTTACCCGCACCGACAGCCATGAAATGGACATCACGGTGACGACACTCGATCAGCGCGATGAAATTGTGCCGGAATATCACATCTGGACGGCGCATCAAGCGTCGTGGCTGCAGGTTACCGACGAGTTGCCCCGCTATGCAGACAGCGGCCCTGACCGATGAGGAAGTATTCTCCAGTTACTTGTCAGTGCTCGATTCCCCTGGCTAGTAACTGGAGACTTGATGAATTCAAGCGGGCGATCGAGATCGGGGATTGTTGTCAATTGTGGCTCAGGATTCGATCGCGTAGGTCACCGCTAGACGATAGCTATCGTTGGTAGCCACTGTGACAACGTCGTCGGCCGCATTGGTGGTTTCGACACAAATAAAGCCGGTGTAGCTGTCATCCGCCAAATCTCCTGACTTGGCTGCAATCTCAGCCCAGGGATTCCACACGACGGCTGTTTGATTGCCCGTTGAGGTGATTTTGAGACGGCGATTGAGTGCCGCATCTTCAACAATTAATTCGCTGGGCACCCCCTGATAGATGCGATCAACTTCGCCCGCGATTTCGACCGGTCCCGACTGTGGCTTCACCTGTTGATCATCCACCTTATCGATATAGGTGGTGCCGTCTAACCCCACCACAGTGGTTTGGGTGATGTCGCCCACGGTGAAATAGGTGTGTAACGCCTGGGTGATGTCAAAGGGGCGATCGCCAGTATTACGGCTCACTAATGCCATTTCGAGCGTGCTGCCCACGGTAATCTCAATCGTCAGCTCAAAGGGGTGAGGCCACAGTTCGCGCGTGTCTTCAGTGTCGCTCACACCCAAGATGACCTGAGTAGCTCCGTTCGAGAGGGTTGTGGTGCTCTTGACCTGCCACAGTCGATTACGCACAAAGCCGTGACTGGGGCGACCCTGCCCGTCTGGATCGGGGCCAAACCAAGGCCAGCAGACCGGTGCGCCGCCTTTAATCGCTTTGCCCGGTTGGTAGTAGGCGCGATCGCTGACAAACATCAAATCCTGAGCTGCACCCTGAGGCTTAAACGACAGTACCTGTCCCCCATAAAGCGAAATCAGCGCCGTTGCCTGGTCGTTGGCGACTTCGATGTAAGGAAAGTCACCCTTGCCGGTCACAAACGTTACTTGGCCAGCCAGGCCATAGTCTTGATTAAGCTGAGCCAGATCCATGTTGCCAATCCTCTTGCCTGCCTCTCAATTAAACCGTGTTCACCGATTAATTTGGGGTTAAACAGTAGGAGACATACTTATTCGCCATAGGCTTCCATCGGCAGGCAGGAGCACATCAGGTTGCGATCACCATAGGCTTGGTCAATCCGATTCACGGCGGGCCAAAACTTGTTGGTCTGCGTCCACTCGGTGGGAAACACGGCTTGGCGGCGATCGTAGGGTCGCTCCCAGTTGGAGACTAAGTCTTCCGCCGTATGGGGCGCGAGTTTGAGCGGATTGTTCTCCGCATCCACCTGGCCCGTCGCGATCGCCTCAATCTCTTGACGAATGGCGATCATGGCGTCGCAGAAGCGATCAAGTTCCGCCTTGGCCTCACTTTCAGTCGGCTCAATCATGATCGTTCCGGCCACTGGCCAAGACATGGTGGGCGGATGAAAGCCGTAGTCAATGAGCCGCTTCGAGACATCTTCGACGGTGACGCCTGCGGACTTGCGAAACGGTCGCAAATCCACAATGCACTCGTGGGCTACCAGGCCTTGTTTGCCCGTGTACAAAATGTCGTAATGCCCCGTCAGTCGCTGCGCCATGTAGTTGGCGTTG